>CBDUCE010000152.1:0-7663 GCA_965365575.1 uncultured Gammaproteobacteria bacterium | reverse complement strand
TCTCCAGCATGATGTTCTCTTCGAGCGCATCCTGGATCTGGGCGTTCAGGTCGAGAACGGGCAGCTGCAACAGGCGAATGGCCTGCTGCAATTGCGGCGTCATGGTGAGTGTCTGACCGAGTTTTAGCTGGAGCGAAGGTTTTAGCATTGCCTCAGAGTTTGAACTCCTGTCCGAGATATACCTCACGAACATGCTGGTTTTCGAGGATCTCTTCCGGCGTACCCGAAGCGATCAGACTGCCATCACTGAGTATATAGGCTCTGCCGCAAATTCCGAGGGTTTCCCTCACATTATGATCCGTGATCAGAACACCGATGTTCCGTGCGCATAAGTGTTTGATTATACGCTGAATATCCAGAACGGAAATCGGGTCTACGCCGGCGAAGGGCTCGTCGAGCAGCACAAACAAGGGGTTAGCCGCGAGTGCGCGGGCAATCTCGACGCGCCGCCGCTCGCCACCGGAAAGGCTGATGCCGAGGCTGCCGCGAACATGCCCGACGTGGAGCTCGTCGAGGAGCTTCTCGAGTTCCTCTTCGCGCCCGGCACGATCGAGATCGTTGCGGTTTTCCAGTATCGCGAGGACGTTTTGTTCCACCGTGAGCTTGCGGAATACAGATGCTTCCTGCGGCAGGTAGCCGAGCCCCATGCGCGCACGCCGGTGCATGGGTAGCGCTGTCAGGTCGTGGCCGTCCAGCAAGATCGTGCCCTTGTCCGCCGGGATCAGGCCCACGATCATGTAAAAAGCGGTGGTCTTGCCGGCGCCGTTCGGTCCCAGCAACCCGACGACCTCGCCGCTCTTGATTTCAATGGACAGCGTCTTGACGACTTTGCGGAGCTTGAAGCTCTTCGAGATATCCTGAACGCTGAGGATACTCATTGCGTGCCGTCCTCCGGCTCCCCGTCGTTAGCGGACGTGGCATCACTTTCCTCCTCGCCGGTATCGCCGACACCCTCTTTCGGCGTGTAGGTAATCCTCACCTTGCCATCGCCCTCCGGGGATCCCTGCGCATCGATGCGCTGCTCGAGGATGTTGTAGACGAGGTAGTTCGATGCAATCTTGTTGCCGCCCTCGATAATGACGGCGTCTCCCGAAAACTCGATCGTCCCTGCGAGCAGGTCGTAGCGCAGCTTGCCCGCTTCGGCATAGGTCGTTTCCTCGCTGCCGGGTCGCGTGAGTTCGAAAGTTGCAGGGGAACCCGCGATCGTTGCGAGCGTGAGCTGATGCTCCGTGAACTGCAGGTCGGCCGTGTCACATTCGATTTGGCCGTTTTCGACGTCGATGACGACGTTGCCCGAAAACTGCCACACGCTGTCCGCGAAATCGAGATTGCTCGCCCGCCCTTCGTCCGCCTCGATGCCGATAGTACCCTGGGTCATTCGCAGGCCGCGAAACATCAGCATTGAGTTCTTGCCGTCGTAAGCGGTGGAATCCGCGTCGAGCGAGATGGGCAGACGCAGGTCGGTAATCTGTGCGGCCGCGGCGGCGGGCAACAGCAGCAGGATGGCGGTGAGTCTTACGGTGATGTCTCTGCGCATAAGCTAGGGCACGAATTTCCCGCTGACGTTCGACTTCAGTTCCAGCCGGCTGTCATTGAGCGATGCTAGCATGCCGGTAGCGGTCAGGCTGCGCGCTCCGATACGGATCTGTACTCGCTCGTCCGTCTCTGCGACATAGCGTTGCGGATCAAGTTCCAGGTACTGGGTTCGGATTTCAGTATCGCTGTCTGAAAACCCCTGCGAACTGGTCGCCTGCACGTGGCCGCGAAGCTGCACGAGCTGCCGGACCGGCAGGATCGTCGCGCTGTCCGCATTGACCGTCCAGGGCACGTCCGTCTCCGGCGAGTAGTCGAAACGAACGTTCGTGAATTCGATGCTGCCGTCCAACTGTTCCTCGGCATGCTGTGCGCGAAGTTCATAAAGCAGATCGCCGTCGGGGCCCGTTCCCAGGATGCGGGCGGACTTCAGGTAGAAACCGCGGTGCACGGGATCGACGCTACGCTCGCTCGCATCTTCCTCCCCGTGGCTGCGCGCCAGGTACCAGCTGCCGATGGCGGCCGCAATCAGTATCACGAACAGCAGCAGGTTGCGCGCGCTCAACGAGCGGCCTCCGGCCGCGCGGCGAGTACGAGATCGCAAATCTCGCGTACCGCGCCGTGGCCGCCCGCCGCCATGGTCGTGTAATCGCAGAAATCGCGAACTTCCTCGACGGCATTGGCGACGGCGACCGAGTAGCCGACCTTGCCCAGCAGGGCGAGGTCGGGAATGTCGTCACCCGCGTAAGCGCACTCCGCGGCATCGATGCCGAGACTCGCTGTCAGTTCCTCGAAAGCGGATACCTTGTCGCCGGTTCCCAGGACAACATGCCTGACGCCGAGTTCCGCCATGCGTTTCGCAGCCGCCGCCGAGCGGCGCCCGCTGATTACGGCGACCTCGAAGCCGGCATCGATCAGGCGGCGGATACCGAAACCATCCTGCGTGTTGAAGGCCTTGGTCTCGACGCCGTCGTCGGACAGGTAAAAGCGCCCGTCGGTGAACACGCCGTCCACGTCAAAGGCGACGAGGCGCAGGTCCGCGAGTCGATTATGCGTGGCTGCCGAGTTCACATGATGCCCGCACGAAATAAGTCATGGATGTTGAGTGCACCGATCAGCCGGTGCCTGTCATCGGCGACAAGCAACGAAGTTATCTTGTTTTCCTCGAGCACGTGCACGGCCTCCGCTGCGAGAATGTCTTCGGTCGTCGTCTTGCAGTTGGCGTGCATGATCTCGGCCATCGACGTCGTATGCACGTCGACGCCTTCGTCGAGCGCGCGGCGCAGGTCGCCGTCGGTAAAAATACCGAGAATGCGGTCGTCGTCATCGACCACAGCCGTCATGCCGAGGCCTTTGCGGGTCATCTCCATCAGGCCGTCGCGCAACCTGACCTCCGGTCCGACCGCGGGAATGTCGGCGCCCGTGCGCATGACGTCGCCGACGCGCAGCAACAGCCGCTTGCCGAGGCTGCCGCTCGGGTGCGAGCGGGCGAAGTCCTCGGCCGTAAATCCCCTGTTTTTCAACAGCGCTACGGCCAGCGCGTCGCCCATCGCCAGCGTCGCCGTCGTACTCGCCGTCGGCGCAAGGTTGAGCGGGCAGGCCTCCTCGGATACGCCGACATCGAGGTGTACATCCGCGATGCGCGCCAGCGTCGACTTCGGTTTGCCGGTCATGGACACGAGTTTTGCACCCATGCGCTTGACGAGCGGCAGGATCGTCACGACCTCTTCGGTCTCGCCCGAATAGGAGATGGCGAGTACCAGGTCCTGTGCGGTAATCATTCCCAGGTCGCCGTGGCTCGCTTCCGCGGGGTGCATGAAAAACGCGGGTGTGCCGGTGCTCGCGAGTGTCGCGGCTATCTTCGAAGATATATGGCCGGATTTTCCCATTCCTGTCACCACGACGCGACCCGGGGTGTCGTTGATCAACCTGCACGCCGTGGCGAAGTCGTCGTCGAGCCGCGCGCGCAAAGAATCGACGGCGCGTGACTCGATCTCGAGCACTTCGCGAGCAAGAGCGATCAGCTCATCGTTGTTCAGGTTTTCGGACACAGAATTCTCGCAGTTTCGGGCTGCCGGGCTACGCTTCGGACTATTCTAAACCTTTTGCGCCTGAACGCAGCCAGTAGCGCCGGGCCGGGCTAAAGATTCTGCGTGGTGACGTAGCCGAGGTAAGCGATATACGCCGTTAGCAAGGCGATGCCCTCGAGCCTCGACAGGTCGCTCTTGCCGTCGTAATCGTAGGTCATTGCGAACAGCACCAGCGTAAATGCCACCATCACGAAGATGTGCAGCGACAACACGGACGGAGCCAGAGCGGACGGTTCGATGGCTGCGGCGATACCGATGACAGCCAGCAGATTAAAGATGTTGGACCCGACGATGTTGCCGATCGCGAGCCCGAACTCGCCCTTCATGGCGCTGACCAAGGATACGGCCAGTTCCGGCAGGCTGGTGCCGATAGCGACCAGCGTGATGCCGATGACGACCTCGCTGACGCCCAACGAACGTGCGATTTCGATAGCGCCCTCGACCAGGAACTCGGCGCCGACCAGCAGCGTGCCCAGCCCCACGAACAGCCATATGACTGCTGCCACCATGCTGACATGCTTCGGAATCTCCGCTTCGTAGTCCTCCGCCATCGGATCTGTCGCCGCCGAGTGCATGCCGAGGCGGGCGAGCCAGATCATGACGATCACCAGGCCCGTGAGCATCACGAAGCCGTCGATGCGCGACAGGAAGGTGTCGAGGAACAGTGAGACCGTGAGCAGGGATACGGCCAGCAATGCCGGCATCTCGCGACGCAGCGTCGCGGATCGGAGTTCGATCGGCTTGACGATTGCTATCGAACCCAGCACTAGGCCGATGTTGGCAATGTTCGAGCCGATCGCGTTGCCAAACGCGAGGCCGGGTTCGCCTCGCGACGCGGCCACCACCGAGACCAGTATCTCGGGGGCCGACGTTGCAAAGGCGACGATGGTCAGGCCAATCAGGATCGGCGTGACACCGAGGTTCCGCGCTGTCGCTGCAGCGCCGTGCACAAACCGGTCGGCGCCCCAAATAAGGAGAACCAGGCCACCAACAACCTCGACGATATTGAGAAGCATAGGATCGTTGTTCTCGTTAGCGGCCTTGTTATTCGATTAATCAGACCAAAGTCTCCCGCCCTCGAGGCCGACTCGGGTGGGCTATCATACACAATCGGGCAGGCGCGTTGGGATACCTCCGGATTTACGGTTAAACTTCGCGGCCCCCCGGGAAAATAACCTGCTGAAAAAGTCAAATGGAACCTGCCGAGATTGAAAAACTGATTGCCGCGGGCTTCGAAACCCCCGTGGTGCGCGTCGCGAGCGACGACAACCACCACTTCGAGGCGCTCGTCGTTGCTGCGGAATTCGAGGGCAAGCGGCCGCTCGCCCGGCACCAGCTCGTCTATCGTTGTCTCGGTTCGCTCGTCGGCAACGAAATCCACGCGCTTTCCATACGGGCGATGACCCCCGCGGAATGGCAGCAGGCGGGCGGAGGGCCTGGGTAGAATTGGACAAACTGCTTATCGAAGGCGGTACGCGGCTCTCGGGCCAGGTGCACATATCGGGCGCCAAGAACGCGGCGCTGCCGATCCTCGCGGGCACGCTGCTGACCAGCGAGCCCGTGACCATCCGCAACGTTCCGCACCTCAAGGACGTCACGACAACGATTTCGCTGCTGCAGACTATGGGCGCGCAGGTTACCGTCGACGACCGCCTGAACGTCGAGGTCGACGCGCGGGACATCAGCCACCGCACGGCGCCGTATGAACTCGTAAAGACCATGCGCGCATCGATACTCGTGCTCGGTCCGCTGGTTGCACGATTTGGAGAGGCAGACGTTTCGCTGCCCGGAGGCTGCGCAATCGGCGCCCGTCCGGTCAATCTCCATGTCGCCGGCCTGCAGGCGCTCGGTGCCCGCGTCGCCGTGGAAAACGGCTTCATCAAGGCCAGGGCCGACAGGCTGCATGGCGGGCACATCGTATTCGATACCGTAACGGTTACCGGCACCGAGAATTTGCTGATGGCTGCGGTCCTCGCCGACGGTGAGACGGTCCTCGAAAACGCCGCTCGCGAGCCCGAGGTCATCGACCTCGCCAATTTCCTTGTCGCGCTCGGAGCGCGTATCGAGGGTGCTGGCAGCAGCACGATCCATGTTCAGGGCGTCGAAGAACTCGGCGGCGGCGAGTACAGTGTCCTGCCTGACCGTATCGAGACGGGCACCTACCTGGTGGCGGCGGCCGTAACCGGCGGCCGCGTCAGGGCCGTGAATACCGCGCCGGACACCCTGGAGGCGGTTCTCATCAAGCTCGCCGAAACAGGCGCCGAGATCGCGACCGGCGACGACTGGATCGAGATTGATATGCGCGGCCGGCGGCCGCGCTCGGTCGACCTGCGCACGGCCCCGTATCCTGCGTTTCCCACCGATATGCAGGCGCAGTTCTGCACGCTGAATGCGGTCGCGGAGGGCGTCGGCACAATTACCGAGACCGTCTTCGAAAACCGCTTCCAGCACGTGCTCGAACTGCAGCGCATGGGCGCCGACATCCAGCTCGAAGGGAACACCGCTATCTGCACCGGTGTCGACCGCCTGACGGCGGCGCCGGTCATGGCAACCGACCTCAGGGCGTCGGCCAGCCTCGTGCTGGCAGGCCTTGCCGCCGAAGGCGAAACGCTCGTCGACCGGGTGTATCACGTCGATCGCGGGTACGAGCGCATCGAAGAGAAGTTCCGGCAGCTTGGCGCCACCATACGGCGCGTGCCGAACTGATCTTCAGGGCTGCAGCCGCGGCCGTTCCGTGGCGATGACCGTGGTGCTAAAACGCTCACCGTCGCGCCACGCCGACACTTCGACCTCGTCGCCCGGTTTCGTGCTGGCGGCGATCAGCAGCGCCTGTTGTTTTTGAAACACCGGGTCACCGTTGATAGACAGGATGACGTCGTTGACCCGCAGACCGGCGCGCTCGGCAGGCCCGCCCTCGTATACCTCGACGATCAGAATGCCGCGGTTGTTCTCCAGACCGACCTGTGTGCGCTGGCCGTTGGTCAGATCGTCCGGGAGGAGGCCGAGGTAGCCGCGGATCACGCGCCCGTGTTTCTTGAGTTCCTCGACCACGCCGCGCACGAGGTCGACGGGAATCGCGAAGCCGATGCCTTCGGTAGCGATGTCCTGCGTGAGGACCGCCGTGTTGATCCCGACAAGTTCGCCATTGCTGTTGATCAGCGCGCCGCCGGAGTTGCCCGCGTTGATGGCGGCATCGGTCTGGATGAAGTCCTCGAAGGTCGCCAGTTCGAGCGCGGCGCGGCCCGTGGCGCTCACGATCCCCTGGGTGACCGACCGGGTGAGGCCGTAGGGATTGCCGATGGCCAGAACGACATCGCCGATACGGAGCTGGCGCGAACTGCCCAGGCGAATCGCAGGCACGGGCTGCATGTCGATTTTCAGGAGTGCCAGGTCGGTCTCGGCGTCAAGGCCGACCACTTCCGCCACCACGAAGTCGCCGTCGCCCAGCTCGACCTGGATTTCGGCGGCATCCACGACGACATGCCAGTTCGTGACCAGGTAGCCGTCCGGGTCGATTATGACCGCCGAGCCGAAGCTGTTGTTGATGCGGAAGCGGCTGCGCCCTGACGGGTCGGAGTCGCCAGGCACGAGGCGCCGGGTGACGACCGTGACGACGGATGGCGCGCTCGCATCGACGGCCGCGGCGTAGCTGGCCGGGCTCGCCGCCTCGAGCGAACGCAGCGAAGGCAGCAATTCCGGGCGGATGAGAACGACGATGAATGCCACGGCGAGGCCCGCGACGATCGATTGCAACAGAAACAGCAGCGCCGATTTCATGCTCCCCACGCCTCGATCCTTCCGGTCCTGCTCTCAGGAATCGCGTCCCTAGCCAATTTCGACAACGCCCGTGTATAATGCGCAATTAATTCCGCACCAAGTCCCGGTGCATCTGTCATCCTGACGGTAATCCGGGCCTGCTGCAAATCTACCAGTATCGAAACAAAGAAAAAGCGCGCTGATCGAAGGGATCGTAAACCTACCTCTTTCAGCCGGGCGTATGGGAGTGCCTGATGACCGAAGACGACGCCGATCGGATCGAC
>CBDUCE010000151.1:0-7687 GCA_965365575.1 uncultured Gammaproteobacteria bacterium | reverse complement strand
CAGATTCTGCTCGAAGATCAAGCTCTACTCCTTTGACTATACTAACAATTTGTATTGCCATATCGGTCGTCAGCATGCGTCGCTGGACCATCTTGGTGCCCTCGTACAGCGCCGTGCGGTAGCGCAGCGCCTCCTTGGTCGCCGCGTCGGCCTTGTCTTCGGCCACATCGGCAAACTCGAACAACTTGTCGGTCGTGGTGACAATATTCTCGATCTCGGAACTGGCGCGCGCCTCCAGCAGCGGCAGGGCATTGACGAGCACGGCGGAATTGGGGATGAGCTCGGCCGCCTGTTTCAGCTCCGCCAGGGCCACGCGGGCCGAGATGCACTGTTTCAGGATCTCCCGGGTCTCGATGAGTTCGTCAGGCGGCGGCAGGGGCGGCAGCTCGTTGTACGGCAGTTTCGGATCGAATTCGGGCATGGGGCGCCTCCGCGCGATGCATTATGTCCAATTAATCGCCATTTTATGGCAAATATGTCGAAAAAATGTAATAAAATCGACGTTTTGGCGAAACGTGTCGATTGAATCGACATCATTTTCAGTCATGTCGATATTCCTGGCTAAAATCGACGCATTCACCGAACGTGTCGATTGGATCGACGTGTCCCGGAAATACGTCGATTTAAGTGAACTTTTTCGACATATCTTCAGTATAGGTCGATCGGATCGACACGAATGTGACCCAGGTGGCGAAAACCCCGTCGCCCGCCGGCGACATCGTGACAGCGGCCGGTGTGATCCCTATCCTTGGGCGACGACCAGCGGAGATATCGCTATGGGCAAATTACATCTGGTTGGCTGGGTAGTTTCGCTGGGGCTGGCGCTTGCGGCCTGTGGGGGGAGCAGCGGCGACGGACCATCAGTGTCGCCACCTCCACCGTCACCACCACCACCGCAGGCAGCGCCGGACGTCTTGCTTCAGCAGGTGTTCGCGAACCTCACACCGGCTCCGGTTGCGCCCGTGTCTTTGCAGCAGGCACCGGGCGACGCCACGCGCTGGTTCCTCGTCGAGCAGGCGGGCGTGATACGCGTGTTCGCCAACGTCAACGATGCCACCGCGACGCTGGTGTTCCTCGACATTTCGGCTCGCGTGATCGCGGGCGGCGAACGCGGCTTGCTCGGCATGGCATTCCATCCCGATTTTCCCAACACGCCCGAGGTATTCGTGTCCTACACCGGGGCACCGGACCTGACGTCGTATGTGTCGCGCTTTTCGAGTGCGGATGGCGGGCAGACGCTTGATCCGTCAAGCGAGGAGGTGATCCTGTCCGTGCCACAGGATTTTGCGAATCACAATGGCGGCAATATCGTATTCGGGCCGGACGGTTACCTCTACATCGGTTTCGGCGACGGCGGCAGTGGCGGCGATCCGCTGGACCGCGCGCAGGACAACACCAATCTTCTGGGCACCATGGTCCGGATCGACATCGACGGCGGCAGCCCTTACGCGATTCCCTCGGCGGACCCGGGCAATCCTTTCGCTGCGAACGCGACCTGCCCGCAGGGATTCAGCGTGGGTGGCGAGGAGTGCCCGGAAATATTTGCCTGGGGCCTGCGCAACCCGTGGCGTTTCAGCTTCGATCGACAGAGCGGTGATCTCTGGGCCGGCGATGTCGGCCAGAACGCGTGGGAGGAGATCGACGTCGTAACGGCCGGCGGCGATTACGGCTGGGACGATCGTGAGGGCGCGCACTGTTTCGAGCCGGCGACCGATTGCATCACCGACTCCATCGACCCGGTCTCGGAATATGATCGTTCGCTCGGCGCGTCCGTCACGGGCGGCTTCGTGTATCGCGGAAGCGCGGTGCCGGACCTCGCCGGCTGGTATGTGTTCGGTGACTTTATCAGCGGCAGGTTGTTTGCCGTTCCGGACGACAGCGTGTCGGTTACACAGCCCGAGGTGCTCCTCGAGACCGGTCTCGCGATCGCCGCTTTCGGTGAGTCGGTCGACGGCGAGCTTTTCGTCGTGAACTACGGCGGTTCCATACACCAGGTACTCGTTGCGCCCTGACGGTCTCTTTCGCGTTCGCTTTACTATAGAATCCGCCTCCATCAGGGGCGTACATAGACGAGCGGGAGGAGCACAGTGAGCGTCAAGACAGACATCGAGATCGCAAGGGACGCAAACGTTTTGCCGATCCAGGAGATTGGCGCAAAGCTCGGCATCCCGGCCGATGCGCTGATTCCTTACGGTCACGACAAGGCGAAAATCAGCGCCGACTTCATTAACTCGAACAGCAACAAGAAAGACGGCAAGCTGATCCTGGTGACTGCCGTCTCGCCGACCCCGGCGGGTGAGGGCAAGACGACCACAACGGTTGGTCTCGGCGACGCCATGAACCTCATCGGCAAGCAGACCACGATCTGCCTTCGCGAGCCGAGCCTCGGTCCGTGTTTCGGCATGAAAGGCGGTGCCGCCGGGGGCGGTTATGCGCAGGTCGTCCCGATGACCGATATCAACCTCCACTTCACCGGCGATTTCCATGCCATCGGCGCTGCGCACAACCTGCTCGCGGCGCTGATCGATAACCACATGCACTGGGAGAACGAGCTCGACATCGACCCGCGGCGCGTCACCTGGCGGCGCGTCGTAGACATGAACGACCGTGCGCTGCGCTCCATTACGTCCGGCCTCGGCGGTTACCACAACGGCGTCGTGCGGGAGGCGGGGTTCGATATCACGGTTGCCTCCGAGATCATGGCGATATTCTGCCTGGCGACGAGCCTGGCTGATCTCGAAAACCGTCTCGGCAATATCGTGCTCGGCTACACGCGCAACAACGAGCCCGTCACCGTGCGGGAACTCAATGCGCAGGGCGCGATGACGGCGCTGCTCATGGACGCGCTGCAGCCGAATCTCGTGCAGACGATGGAAAACAATCCCGCCCTGATGCACGGCGGCCCGTTCGCCAACATTGCCCACGGCTGCAACTCCGTGATGGCGACACAGGCGGCGCTCAAGTTATCCGACTACGTCGTGACCGAAGCCGGATTCGGCGCCGATCTTGGCGCGGAGAAGTTCTTCAATATCAAGTGCCGTAAGGCCGGACTAAGGCCGGATGCGGTGGTGCTCGTTGCAACCATAAAGGCGCTGAAGATGCAGGGCGGCGTGCCGAAGGACAAGTTGGCAGAAGAGAATACAAAAGCACTGGCGGAGGGCTGCAGGAACCTCGGTCGCCACATCCGCAATCTTGGCAAATTCGGCGTGCCGGCCGTCGTGGCGATCAATCGCTTTACGGCGGATACCGATGCCGAGGCTGCGGTGGTCAAGGACTACTGCCGGGAATTCGGCGTCAGTGCCATCGACTGCACGCACTGGGCCGACGGCGGTAAGGGCACCACGGAGCTGGCAGAGCACGTTGCCAACCTTTGCGACAGCGGCACCGCGCAGTTCCGCACGCTGTATTCGGATGATTTGAGCCTGTGGGACAAGGCTCGTCGCGTTGCCCGGGAGCTTTACGGGGCGGATGACATCATCGCCGACAAGAAGGTGCGCGATGAATTCGCAATATTCGACGCGGCAGGCTATGGCAAGTACCCCGTTTGCATGGCGAAGACCCAGTACAGCTTTTCGACGGATCCGAACCTGCTGGGGGCGCCGACCGGCCATGTCGTGCCGGTTCGCGAAATTCGCCTCGCGGCCGGCGCGGAATTCGTCGTCGTTATTTGCGGCGCAATCATGACCATGCCGGGACTACCGAGGAAGCCCGCGGCCGACAATATCTGCGTCAACAGCGCCGGCGAAATCGAGGGTCTGTTCTAGCGCTCTAGGCGCGCTCCTCGAGCTGGTGGCTGTCCGCTGCGCTAAGCGTGCAGCCATAGACGGACTTGAGTTTTTCGATGACGGCCTGCGTCTCGGAGGAAAAGGGCGCCTTGCCCTCGAAGCTGTGCAGGACGATGCCCTCGAGCAGGTCACCCAGCGACAGGTCGGTGTATTCGGCCAGGCCCTTGAGGACCTTCAGCAGCGAGGTTTCGATACGCACACCGGTTTGCGTGCGCTGTACGACGCGTTTTGCCATGGTGACAGCCTCAGGTGTTACAAAGATATTAGGGTAACAAAATAACACTTGTCGGGCAAGGTGTCGGTGCCGATCGTGCGTGGTCGAAGCAATGCCGTACAATCGGTTCGCAGCCGTCGCGGGCGTGGTGTCAAAGGGCATCAGATGCTGACAGAAGAAGAGCTACGACAGGGTTTTCGGCTCGGTGACTGGGAAGTGCTTCCCTTGCGCGGCGTGTTGCGCAAGGACGGTCACGAGGAGAAACCGGAGCCGCGCGTATTCGGGGTCCTGATCGCGCTGGCCAGGCGCGATGGTGATCTCGTGACGCGGGATGAGCTGGTCGAGGAACTCTGGGACGGCCGGCCCACCAGCGACGAGCCGATCAATCGTTGCCTGTCACAGCTGCGCCGGCACCTCGGCGACAAATCGAGGCCGCACCGGTACGTTGAAACCCTGACTCGCCGCGGTTATCGCCTCGTACAGCCGGTTGAACGGCTGCAACCGTCGGGGACGGCAGCTGCGCCATTACCCGACGTACCCGGGGATGTGCCGGCGGCCCGCTGGAAACCGGTCGGGGCGGCGCTGCTCGTCGCGGCGCTCGCATGGCTGGTGTGGACCCTGTGGCCGCCCGGCGATTTCCGCTCCATCGGCGTCATGCCCTTCGAAAATGCGAGCCAGGATCCCGCGAACAACTACCTGGTCTCGGGATTCAAGGACGAGCTGGTGAATACGCTGCACAACATCCCCGACTTCACGGTCAAGAGCAGCCGCGTCGGCCACGCCGGCGAAGAGGTGAGGGCGATTGCCGCCAGCCTGGGCGTGGACGCAGTCCTGTCGGGGCGCGTCCATCGGGTCGGCGACGAGTTGCAGATCTTCTATACCGTCGAAGACGGACGCAGTGGCGATGTCGTGGCGACTTCCCAAATCGAGGGCCCGGTCAGCGAGATATTCCGGTTGCAGGAGGATCTTGCCCGAATGGTGCGGCGCGACCTGTTCGGCAAGTCGTCGCAGCAGTTGATCAGCCGGACGCGGCCAGCGAGTTTCGGCGCCTATGATCGTTACATGCGTGGCCTGTATGCGTTCGACAGGCGCCAGGACAGCGGCACCAGTCTCGAGGAGGCAATCGAACTTTTCCAGGCAACGATCAGGCTGGACGAGAACTTCGGGCCGGCCTACCTGATGCTGGCGAATGCTTACCTGTTACTCCCCACCTACCGCGATGCGCCGGCAGATGAAATGAGCAAAGCGGCGATCGCGACGGTAGAAGAAGGCATGCGCGTCGACGAGAGCATACGCGACGCATCGAACGCCATCTTCGGATTCGTCTATCACCAGCAGATGCAGTGGCTGAAGGCGGAGGACGCTTACCGGGCGGCCACCTCCGCGGCAGTCGTCGACCCGAATGCCTTCAACTGGTACTCGCGCATGCTCGCGTCGGTCGGCAGGCTCGACGCGTCACTCGAGCAGGCGTTGATTGCGCTCGAGATGGATCCTACGTCAGCGGTGATCAACAGCCGCGTTGCACTCGCCAATCTGTGGCTGGGCGACACGCGTAAAGCCGAGGAGTTCTTTGCGCGCGCCACGAAGTTCGGCGCCAGCGGGCCGACGCACATGATGGGCTATGCGCTGTTCCTGTTTCGCGAGGGACGCAGCGAGGAAGCGTATGACGTTACACGCGAGGCTGCGCAGGTTGCGGGTGGCAGCCAGTCGTGGATCGACCCGGTATTTGCTGCACTGGACGACGTAGCCGGCCGCGCAGTAGCGCTTGCAGCGGTCGACGAAGCGGTGGCGCAAGACGGTATGAGCAGGCAGATCGAATTCATCGTGCGCACGGTGCTCGGCGACCTCGACGGCGCCATGAGGGTTGCCCGTCTCCTCGAGACCGAGGGCGAGGTATTCGAGATGGACCTGTTGTTCATTCCCGAGGTCGAACCGCTGCGGCAACACCCGGAATTCGGCGACCTGCTCGATGCGCTGGGCATCTCGGAATACTGGCGCGCGCGAGACTGCGCCTGGAGCGGCGCCGGTGCAGCCTGCGAGGCGAGCTAGGGGTCATCGACGCGGCCGCGCGACCGCTTGAGACCTGCGCGCCGGCGTTTCTCGTCGAGACGTTTCTGCACGGAACTGCGGCTGGGCCGGGTCGCGATTCGCGGCTTCCTTGGGACGAGGACCGAGTTCACGAGGTCGCGCAGCCGCTCGAGAGCGGCTTCCCTGTTACGGGCCTGGGTACGGTGTTCCCGGGACTTGATGGTGATGATGCCGGCCGACGAAATGCGGCGGTCGTCGAGCGCCAGCAGCCGTTCGCGCACGTCGTCAGGCAGTGCATTGCTCGCACGGATGTCGAACTGCAGGTGGATCGCCGTCGCCACCTTGTTGACGTTCTGTCCGCCGGCGCCGGCGGCGCGGACCGCGGTCAACGCGATTTCATCCATCGGGATGGCGATCGCGTCACTTATCTCGAGCGTGTCTGCCATGTCGTCCAAACCGGCCGCACGTCGTCTGGCAGCGGCGGGAACCGGCCTGGTCGCGACCAGCAATTGCCGCCGTGATGAAAATCGGAGCCGCAGGACGCGGCAAGCCCCAGGTCGTTCGCGAGCCGTGCGAGGTGAGCCGTCGTGTTGGGCGACTGCTGGCCGCACACGACCTCGATCGCGGCGCCTCCCGCAGCGCGGAAGTCCGTCGCGAGCGCGCGCAGCCTGGTCTTCGTCATTCGGTACTTGGCCGGGTGCGCGAGCACGGCGGTGCCGCCCGAACGGACGATCCAGTGCACCACCTCCGGCAATGACGCCCAGCCGTGCCGGACGTCTCCGGCTTTGCCTGCACCGAGGTATTTGCGAAATGCCGAACGTAGGTCCTTTGCTATCCCTGCGCGAACGAGTTGCTCGGCGAAATGTGGGCGGCCGACCGGCCCCCCGCCGGCAGTTTGCAGGACGTCGTCGAGCACGTCGGGCAGTCCTTTGGAGCGTAGCCGTCGCGCGATGAGACGGGCGCGCGCGTGGCGCGACTGTTGTTGCCGTTCCACGCCACCGCGCAACGTGGTACAGCCGGGATCGACGTTGAGGCCGACGATGTGCACGCCGTGCTTGCGCCAGTTGGTCGAGAACTCGATGCCGGGAATCAGCCGCGTCGGCGATACCGAGGTATCGATACGATCGAAGGCGGCCAGGGTGTCGTGATCCGTGATCGCAAGCACGCCCACGCCACATTCGGCGGCAAACGTCACGAGAGCGTCGGGCTCCAGCGAACCGTCCGAGGCGTTGCTGTGGGAATGCAGGTCGTATATCACGTCGGCAGCATTATACGGACTCGCCGAAGGCAGCAAAGCCATGCCGCGGATGTGTGACAATGCGGGTGCGTCGGGATGCACTGTTGCATTGACGGAATCGGTATGAGCAACAACACGAAAATCATGCGTGACGCGGCGGAGCGCAGCGTCCGCTATCGCGAATTGCTCGGCGAGCGCGGCGTCGCCCCGTCGCCGGAGGCGATCGCCGCGGTGGCCGGATTCGAAGAAGCGCTGTCCGAACAGGGCCGGGACGATGACGAGACACTGGCGATGCTCGACGATATCGGGTCGCCCGCATCGGTTGCGATGGCCGGGCCACGTTTCTTCGGCTTCGTCATCGGCGGTTCGCTGCCGGTAACTGTCGCGGCTAACTGGCTCGCTACGGCCTGGGACCAGAATTCC
>CBDUCE010000150.1:0-7692 GCA_965365575.1 uncultured Gammaproteobacteria bacterium | reverse complement strand
CAGGCGGCCGCCGCAATGCTTGTCGGCGAGCCGGCAAAGGGTCGCTGCCGCATCCGCGTGTGCCTGCTCCGAGTAGCACAGGTGCGTGATCGGGTCGCCTTCGAGACTGTCCGCGCCGCACTGGAATATGATGAACTCGGGCTCTGCGGCGTCCAGGTAGGCCTCTACCTGCCGCCACGCCATGCGGAACTCGGCATCACCGGCGCCCGGTGCCAGCGGCACGTTGAGCTTGGTGCCCTGCGCCCGGCCGGTGCCGGTCTCCTCGGCGGCGCCGGTCCCAGGGTACAGGTAGCGGCCGTCCTCGTGGATGTCGGCGAAAATCAGGTCGGGGTCGTCGACGAAACCGTAGAAAACGCCGTCGCCGTGATGGGCGTCGATGTCCACGTAGGCTACGCGGCGCAGTCCGTGGCGCTGCCGCAGGTACTCGGCGGCGACACCGCAGTCGTTAAAGACACAGAACCCCGCGGCCCGGTCTCGGGCGGCGTGGTGCAGGCCCGCGATGGGCACGAATGCCCGCTTGGCCTCACCGTGCATGAGGGCATCGACGGCCGAGAGCGTGGTGCCGACGACGTCGGAAGCGGCGTCGAAGATCCCCGGCAGCGCCGGCGTGTCGCCGTCGTCGAGGTAACCCCTGCCCTCTTTCGACATGCGCGACACCTTGTCGATGTAATCGGGGGTATGAAACAGCAGCAGCTCGTCGACGCTGGCGCGCCGCGGCGCCCTGTACCGGACCGCATCGCCCAGATCGGCCTCCGCCAGCTCCCTGTGAAAAACATCGTGCCGGTCGGTCCCGAAAGGGTGCGGATCACCGAAACCGTAGGCCGCGATCTCGCCGCCTTTGTAGACAAGTACAGGGTCGCTCATGGATGTGTCAGGCCGATTTGCTATCGCTGCAGCATACCGGATAATGCGCCCTCCTCAACGACTACCCAATAGAAATGGCGCAATACATTTACACGATGAACCGCGTGGCCAAGGTGGTCCCGCCCAAACGCCAGATCATCCACGACATCTCGCTGTCGTTCTTCCCGGGAGCCAAGATCGGCGTGCTCGGCCTCAACGGCTCGGGCAAATCGACGCTGCTGCGTATCATGGCGGGCCTCGACACCGAGATCGACGGCGAAGCGCGGCCCCAGCCCGGCATCAATATCGGCTATTTGCCGCAGGAGCCGGAGCTCGACGACTCGAAAGACGTGCGCGGCAACGTGGAAGAAGGTGTCGCGGAGACCAAGGCACTGGTCGACCGGTTTAACGAGATCAGCGAGAAATTCGCGGAGCCGATGTCCGACGACGAGATGAACGCGCTGCTCGAGGAGCAGGGCAAGCTCCAGGACGCCATTGAGGCGGCGGGTGCGTGGGAGCTGGATCGCAAGCTCGAGGTTGCGGCGGACGCATTGCGGCTACCTCCCTGGGATGCGGACGTCAGCAAACTCTCCGGCGGCGAGAAGCGCCGCGTCGCGCTGTGCAGGCTGTTGCTGTCGCAACCCGACATGCTGCTTCTGGACGAGCCCACCAACCATCTCGATGCCGAATCGGTCGCGTGGCTGGAGCATTTCCTCGACGAGTACCCGAGCACCGTTATCGCGGTCACCCACGACCGCTACTTCCTCGACAACGTGGCCGGCTGGATTCTCGAACTCGACCGGGGCCACGGCATCCCCTGGGAAGGCAACTACTCGTCGTGGCTCGAACAGAAGGAGAATCGCCTGGCCAATGAAGAGGCCTCGGAAAAAGCGCGCCGCAAGGCGATGCAGGCCGAACTCGAGTGGGTTCGCTCGAATCCGAAAGGCCGCCATGCCAAATCAAAGGCCCGGCTGCGGCAGTTCGAAGAGATCTCGTCGTCGAACTACCAGAAGCGCAACGAGACCAACGAGATCTATATTCCCCCGGGCCCGCGTCTGGGCGACGTCGTCGTCGAGGTTGAGAACCTGCGCAAGGGCTTCGGCGACAAGCTGCTGATCGACGACCTGAGTTTCCAGTTACCGCCCGGCGGCATCGTCGGCGTCATCGGACCGAACGGCGCCGGCAAGACGACGCTGTTCCGCATGATCACGGGTGAAGAAAAGCCGGACGCCGGCAGCATACGCCTCGGCGACACGGTGCAGCTCGCCAGCGTCGACCAGTCCCGCGACAGCCTCGACGACAACAAGACCGTCTGGGAGGAAATCTCCGACGGCCAGGACCTTATCAAGGTCGGTAATTACGAGACGCCGTCGCGGCGCTACGTCGGTCGCTTCAATTTCCGCGGCGCGGAGCAGCAGCAGAAGATCGGCCTGCTCTCCGGCGGTGAACGCAATCGCGTGCATCTCGCAAAGATGCTGCGCTCGGGCGGCAACCTGCTACTGCTCGACGAGCCGACCAACGATCTCGACGTCGAGACCCTGCGCGCGCTGGAGCAGGCGCTGCTCGAATTTCCGGGATCGGCGGTCGTCATATCGCACGATCGCTGGTTCCTCGACCGCATCTGCACGCATATCCTGGCGTTCGAAGGCGATTCGGTCGTCACCTGGTTCGCCGGCAATTACGCCGACTACGAGGAAGACCGCAAACGACGCCTGGGCGCCGAAGCGGACAGCCCGCACCGCATCAAGTACCGGCGCCTGGAAGGCTAACGCCGGGCCCCTGGTTACCGGATTATGTCCAAGGGCCGCTGGCGTGGTAAAAACATTGGTGCATACTGGCAGTATTAGAATAAACGTCGGCACCCTCAATAACGACATCGGTGACCGGCGGCAACGAGCGGTCTGAGCGAATGGCACCAGTACTGGACAGGCACCAGGGGTTATTGAGCGACGATGACGAGCAAATCGGGCTCGAGTGCCCGTATTGCAACGTCTACTCGCACATGTCGCCGCAGTCGGTCCCGAGCGCCGCGGACCTCATCGAGACCCGGCCAAAGCACGTCGGCCTCGTTTACCAGTGCGACGCCTGCCATGCGCCCGTTTTCCTGCGCTTCGCGACGAAGTCGTTCACCGAGGACCGGGTCGAGCTGTACCGCAACTTCGTCGAACTCGAGCGCCCGAAGGAGCGGTTTGCGTACTCGTACCTGCCCAAGCACACGGAAGTCCTGTTCCGTGAAGCCCTCTCCTGCTACTCGACCAACAACTTCAACGCGTTCGCGTCGATGTGCCGGCGCTCAGCTGTCAGCGCTTACGCGGCGCTCGGCGAAGGCGGCAAGCTGCGCGCATTCGAGGAAGTCATGGTCGCCCAGGACATCGCGGGCATCGATGACCAGGCGTTTGCGCCCATCAAGGCGGTGCTGTTCGACGCTGGGGAAGAGGAGCGGCTGCCGCTCCTGAATCGCGTCCAGGCGGGCATCCTGCTCGAGGTAATGAAGGACATGCTCTACCAGTGCTTCGTGCGCCGCGGCAAGCTTACGCGCGCGCTGAAAGTGCGGCGCTTCTTTGTCGAGGAAGGCAACGAAGACCTGGCTTCGTCAGCCTGATCAGCCCAGGGCCGTCCGCGCATTGCGGAACATGCGCATCCATGGCCCGTCCTCGCCCCAGCTGTCGGGGTGCCAGGAATTCTGGCGCGTCAGGGCGACGCGTTCCGGATGCGGCATCATGATCGTGACCCGGCCGTCCTCGTTGGCCAGCCCGCAAATACCGTCGCGCGAGCCGTTCGGGTTGGCCGGGTACTCGTCCGCTACCTGACCGTAATGGTCCACGTAACGCAGCGCCACCGTGTACGAAGCTGCGTAACGTGCGTCGTCGCTCTGGAAAACCGCGCGCCCTTCGCCGTGCGACGTCGCGATCGGTATGCGTGAACCAGCCATGCCCTGCAGGAACAGTGACGGGCTCTCGACAATCTCGACGAGACTCAGGCGTGCCTCGAACTGCTCGGAACGATTCCTGAGGAAGCGCGGCCAGTTGTCCGAGCCCGGGATCAGCTCGCGCAGGTACGACAACATCTGGCAACCATTGCAGACGCCGAGCGCGAAGCTGTCGCTGCGCTCGAAAAACGCCTGGAACTGGTCGCGCGTGCGTGAATGGTAGAGGATCGACTTCGCCCATCCGCCGCCGGCGCCGAGCACGTCGCCGAACGAAAACCCGCCACAGGCAACCACGCCCTGGTAACCGGCAAGATCGTCGCGGCCTTCCAGCAGGTCGCTCATGTGCACGTCCACGACCGAGAAACCTGCCCGCATGAACGCGGCCGCCATCTCGTACTGGCTGTTGACACCTTGCTCGCGCAGTATCGCGACGCGTGGTTTCGTGCCGCCCCTGAACGGCAGGGTAATGTCACTCTTCGCGTCGAAGGTGAGCTCTGCGTGCAGCCCAGGGTCGGCGTCGTCCAGGATGCGATCGAATTCCTCCTTCGCGGTTGCCGGATTATCCCGCAGTGCCTGGATGCGATAGCTGGTTTCCGACCAGGCGCGCTGCAGGTCCTTGCGCTCGAAGCGCAGCGGCGCGCTGACGCCGTCACGGATCGTCAGTACCGGCTTGCGCTCGATACGGCCAATGGCCTGCGCGGTCACGCCATGCCGATTGAGCACCATCTGCACGTGCGCGAGCTTGGCCTTCGTGACCTGCACTACGGCCCCGGCCTCCTCGCTGAACAGCTGCGCCAGCATGCTCTCGCGCGAGCCGCCGAGCTGCAGCGATACGCCGACACGGCTCGCGAACATCATTTCAGCGACTGTTGCCAGCAGCCCGCCATCGCTGCGGTCATGATAGGCGAGCAGCATGTCGCGCGACGCAAGTTCCTGGATAGCCGCGAAGAAACCGCGGAGTAACGCCGGATCGTCGATATCGGGGGCTTCGCCCCCGACGCGATTGAAGGCCTGCGCCAGGCAGGAGCCACCGAGGCGATTGGCACCGCCGCCCAGGTCGAACAGCAGCAGATAGCTTTGTTCATTCGCGGGCCGCAGTTGCGGCGTGAGCTGCCGCGTCGCATCGCTGACCGGCGCGAACGCAGATACGATGAGCGAGACAGGCGCCACGACCTGGTACTCCTCACCATCCTGCTGCCAGCGGGCACGCATCGACAGCGAATCCTTGCCGACGGGAATCGCAATTCCCAGTTTGCGGCACATGTCGTTGGCAACCGTCTTCACGGTATCGAACAGGCTGGCGTCTTCGCCGCTGTGACCCGCGGCCGCCATCCAGTTCGCCGACAGGCGTATCTTTTCGATGCCATCGATGGCGGCCGCAGCAATATTGGTGATTGCCTCTGCAACGGCCATACGGCCTGATGCGGGCGCGTTGAACGCCGCAAGCGGGGTACGCTCGCCCATCGCCATGGCCTCGCCCGTCACGCCTTCGAAACCCGACAGCGTGATCGCGACGTCGCTGACCGGCACCTGCCAGGGCCCTATAAGCTGGTCGCGCGCAGTCAGTCCACCCACCGTGCGATCGCCGATGTGAATCAGGAAACCCTTGTTCGCAACGGCCGGAAACCGCAGTACCCGGTACACGGCATCCTCGATCGAAATATCGGCAAGGTCGATGGTTTCCGTGGCCTGCACGACGCGGGTTACGTCGCGCGTCATCTTGGGCGGATTACCGAGCAACATCTGCATCGGCATGTCCACCGGCCTGTTGTCGAACTCGCGATCGGTGACGACGAGCCTGCCATCGGCCGTGAGCGTGCCGATTACCGATACCGGGCACCGCTCACGGTCGCAGAGAGCCTCGAACTCGTCGATGCGATCCGCGGCGACAATCAGCACGTAACGTTCCTGTGCCTCGTTGCACCAGATGCCCATCGGCGACATGCCAGGCTCGACATTGGCCACGTCGCGCAACTCGATGCGTGCGCCGTGCTTGCTGTGGTCCACGGCTTCCGGCACGGCATTGGACAGTCCCCCGGCGCCCACGTCGTGAATCAGGAGAATCGGGCTGTCCTTGCCCATCGCCCAGCAGCGGTCGATGACCTCCTGTGCACGCCGCTGCATCTCCGGGTTGCCGCGCTGCACGGAGGCGAAGTCCAGGTCCTCGCTCGACGTGCCGCTGGCGACGCTCGACGCCGCACCACCGCCGAGCCCGATCAGCATCGCGGGTCCGCCGATCGTTACGACCCTGGCGCCCACCGGCACGTCGATCTTGTTCGCGTGTTCCTCGCGAACATTGCCAACGCCGCCGGCGATCATGATCGGCTTGTGATAACCGCGAATCTCGTTCGCCGGCATTTCCGCCGAACGCCATTCGAAGGTGCGGAAATAGCCGCACAGGTTCGGCCGCCCGAACTCGTTGTTAAAGGCGGCGCCGCCGATCGGTCCCTCGATCATGATCTCGAGCGGGGTCGCCATCCGGTCCGGGTGCGGAAAATTCGACTCCCACGGCTGGGGAAAGCCCGGCATGCGCAGGTGCGACACCGTGTAGCCGGTCAGACCAGCCTTGGGTTTCGCGCCGAGGCCCGTCGCGCCCTCGTCGCGTATCTCCCCGCCGGAGCCGGTGGCCGCGCCCGGAAACGGCGATATCGCGGTGGGGTGGTTGTGCGTTTCCACCTTCATCAGGATGTGCACGGGCTCGTTACAATACCTGTATTCGTGGCTGGACGATTCCGGCATGAGGCGCGACGTCGTCCATCCCTCGATGACGGCGGCGTTGTCCGAGTAGGCCGAGATCACGCCGTCGGGGCTCGCTTCGGTCGTGGTCCGGATCATGCCGAAAAGGCTTTCCTCCTGGCGCTCGCCGTCGATGACCCAGTCGGCATTGAAGATCTTGTGCCGGCAATGTTCCGAATTGGCCTGCGCGAACATCATCAGCTCGGCATCGGTCGGGTCACGCTGCAGCTCCATGTAACTGGCGACGAGATAATCGATCTCGTCCTCCGATAGGGCGAGACCGAGTTCGCCATTCGCCGCCTCGAGGGCGGAGCGTCCCGACTCCAGCAGCGGGACTGTCGCAATTTCGTCCGGCTCATGCGCCTGGAACAGCGCCTGCGCGTCACCGCTCGACTCGAGCACGGTCTCCGTCATGCGGTCGAAGAGCAACCGCGACAGCTGCAGCAGTTCGTCCTGCTCGGGCCGCCCGCTGAACCTGAGGGCGTAACAGATGCCGCGCTCGATCCGCCGCACGGCAGTCAGATCGCAGGCGAGCGCAATATCGGTGGCCTTGCTCGACCACGGCGAGATCGTGCCGTGACGCGGCACGACGTACAGCTTCGATGTTCCCTTCGACAGGCGCCCCGGCGCTTCGCCAGACAGCAGCAGCGCCTCTAGCCGCTTGCGATGCTCCGCAGACAGCGGCGCGGCGAGGTCGACGAAATAAACGTAACGCGCCTCGACCCCGGTCACCCGCCCATCGGCCTGGCGCAGAGCCTGGGCGAGCTTCTCGAGGCGGAAATCGGAAAGCGCGGGCTGACCGGCCATTTCCAGCATGTCGACGGGTGTCTGAGTCACGACATCAGCGGCAGGTTTCGACAAGCGTGGCGGCCTTACAAGGGGTGAAAGAGATATCACGCGATCATACTAGACCCCCACCCCGCTGCAAGCGCAGCCCCCTGAACCATTCCCTCGCAGCGCACGTCGGCCTGCGCCGATGCCTGTCGGCTTTTCTCGTCAGGCATTCGCGCACAGAGCCTGACCCGGGGTGTTTATCTCCGGGCTGCTCGCTGCGCTCGCTTCAGGCCTCGGAGACAAACACCCCGAACCAGGCTCTTCGGATACATCAGTCCGAGGGTCAGGCGCGGCGGGGCGTTTGTCGACCGAAGTAAAGCGGAGCCGCGCGCAGCGCGGTGAGCCATGAG
>CBDUCE010000149.1:0-7709 GCA_965365575.1 uncultured Gammaproteobacteria bacterium | reverse complement strand
ATTCCTCCCGGTACCGGACCGGTGCCGTACCTTAATCTGATATGCCGCTCAAAATTCTCGGGCTGAACCATAACACGGCACCTGTCGAAATTCGCGAGCAGGTGGTATTCGCTGGGGAGCAGATTCCCGGCGCGCTGCAGGCTGTGCGCGACATCCAGGGCGTGGAGGAAGCCGTGCTGCTGTCGACCTGCAACCGTACCGAGTTTTACGTGATGGCGGATACCGACGGCCGACGGCGCCTGCAGGACTGGCTGCACGATTCGCACAACCTCGACCCGTCCTTTGCCAACACGTTGTTCGAACTGGACGACGACGCGGCGCTGCGCCATATCTTCAGGGTGGCCTGCGGGCTGGATTCGATGGTGCTCGGCGAGCCGCAGATCCTCGGCCAGCTCAAGGACGCCTTCCGCGATGCCGAGGGCGCGGGAACCGTCGGCAAGCAGCTCTCGCGGCTGTTCCAGCACACCTTCTCGGTCGCCAAGAAGGTGCGTACCGACACGGAGATCGGCACGAGCCCCGTGTCCGTGGCGTATGCCGCCGTGACCCTGGCGCAGCAGTTCTTCTCCGATTTTCGCAAGCACACGGCGCTGCTCGTCGGCGCCGGCGTCACCATCGAACTCGTCGCCAAGCACCTGAAGCGCAAGGAGATCGGCCGCCTGTTCGTGGCCAACCGCAACCTCGAGCGCGCCCACGACCTGGCGAACCAGTTCGGCGGCTTCGGGCTCGCGCTATCGGATCTTGCGGGCACGCTTCCGGAGGCCGATATCCTGATCAGCTCCACCGCCAGCCCGACGGCGGTCGTGACGCTTCCCCAGATGGAGGCTGCCATCAAGGCGCGCCGGCGCAAGCCGATCTTCGCCGTCGACATCGCGGTGCCGCGCGACATCGAGGCCGGGATCAGCAAGCTCGACGACGTCTACCTGTACACGATCGACGACCTGAACAAGGTCGTGCTCGAGGGCCAGGGCAACCGCGAAGCGGCGGCCCGCGACGCCAACCGGATCCTCGACGAGGAGATTTCGCGTTACCTGAGCATGGAGCGCGCGAAGCAGGTTGCGCCCCTGATCACGGCGTTGCGCGAGAATGCCAACTCCGTCCGCGGCGAGATACTGAAGCAGGCACAGAAACGCCTCGCCAAGGGCGCGGACGGGCAGGAGGTGCTCGAATACGCGACGGCGGCGCTCATGAAGAAGATGCTGCACAACCCGAGCGTGAGGCTTCGCGAAGCGGGCGAGAATTCGGACGCGGAGATCATTGCGGCGGCCCGGGCGCTGTTCGGCCTCGAAGAAGAGTAAGCTGCCGCTCATGAAGGAATCGATACGCCACAAGCTGGAGTCCGTGCGCGACCGCTTCGAGGAACTCGCGGGGCTGCTGGCGGACCCCGAAGTTATCGGCGACCAGAACCAGTTCCGCGACCTGTCCAAGGAGTATTCGCGGGTCGAACCGATCGTAAAGCTGTTCTCGGATTACGAGTCCATCGACGCCGACATGGCCGCTGCACGGGAGATGACCGAAGACAGCGACGACGAGATCCGCGAGATGGGCGAGGAAGAGCTTGCCGCGCTGGAAGCGCGACACGAGAAGCTCGAACTCGAACTGCAGAAAGCCCTCATCCCGCCCGACCCGCACGACGACAGCAACGTCTACCTCGAGATTCGCGCCGGCACCGGTGGCGACGAGGCCGCGATTTTCGCGGGCGACCTGTTCCGCATGTACTCGAAATACGCCGAAACCATGGGCTGGAAAGTGGAGATCCTGAGCGCGCGCGAGGGCGAGCACGGCGGCTACAAGGAAATCATCAGCCGCATGACGGGCAGCGGCATCTACGCCGCGCTCAAGTTCGAGTCCGGCGCGCACCGTGTGCAGCGCGTTCCTGCCACGGAGTCGCAGGGCCGCATACACACCTCGGCCTGCACGGTCGCGGTGCTGCCCGAGGTGGACGAGGTCGAGGCCGAGGAGATCAACCCCGCCGACCTGCGCGTCGACACCTACCGCGCGTCGGGCGCCGGCGGCCAGCACGTCAACAAGACGGACTCGGCCGTGCGCCTCACGCACCTGCCCACGGGTATCGTCGTCGAGTGCCAGGACGAGCGCTCACAGCACAAGAACCGCGCCCGCGCCATGTCGCTGCTGCAGGCGCGGCTGCTGGACGCGCAGATCGCGGAGCAGCAGACGGAACAGGCCGAGCAGCGCAAGCTGCTGGTCGGCTCTGGCGATCGCTCTGAACGGATCCGCACCTACAACTACCCGCAGGGCCGCGTCACGGACCACCGCATCAACCTCACGCTCTACAAGCTCGACGAGATTCTCGAGGGCGGCCTCGACCAGGTCATCCAGCCGCTGGTCAACGAGTACCAGGCCGACCAGCTTGCGGCGATCGCTAGCTGACCTCTCTGCGGCGGCGCAGCGACCACGACAATTTGTGCAGCTCCATCACGGCCAGGATCGGCAGGCTGAGCAGCAGCAGCTGCAACCATAGCGCGGCGTCGACCGGTTGCGTCGACAGCAGCAGATTGCCGACCGGTAGATACGTCATCGCGACGTGGATCGAGAACGCCGCGACCATGCCGATCATGAGCACCGGGCTGCGCAGCGGCGACATCGCGAATGCGGACCGCGTCTCCGAGCGGCAGTTGAAGAGGTGCACGTTTTCGAACAGCACCATGAGCATCAGCAACGCGTTGCGGGACGTATCTTCCGACCATCCGGCCGCGAGGCACCACTGGAACAGGCCGAAGCCGACGACGCCCATGAACAGCGCGGCGACGAGCGTGCGCTCGATCATGAGGCGGTTGAAGATCGGCTCGTGCGGCGGCCGCGGCGGCGACAGCCGTTCGTCGCCCACACCCGGCTCGAAGGCGAGCGCGACGTCCTGGATACCGTTGGTCACGAGATTGAGCCAGAGAAGCTGCACCGGCAACAGCGGGATGGGCGAGCCGAAGAGCAACGCCAGCGCCACGAGTATGACCTCCGCCGCGCCGGTCGAGATTAGCAGGTAGATGACGTTGCGGATGTTGTTGTAGGCGATGCGGCCCTCTTCGATACCCGCCGTGATGGTGCCGAAGTGGTCGTCGCTGATGACGAGCTCCGCCGCCTCGCGGGCCACGTCGGTTCCCGACTTGCCCATGGCCACGCCGATATTCGCGGCACGCAGTGCGGGCGCATCGTTGATGCCGTCGCCCGTGACCGCCACGAAGTGCCCTGCCGCGCGAGCCGCATTGACAATCTCCAGTTTCTGATGCGGTGCCACGCGCGCAAATACTTTGGTTCGCGCAATGAGCCCCGGCAGCGCCTCCGCTTCCGTGGCAACGAGGTCCGCGCCGGTTACCACTTCGTCTGCGCTGCTCGCGAGCCCGAGGTCGCGCGAGATGGCCAGTGCAGTGAGCGGATGATCCCCGGTCACCATGACGGTCGCGACACCGGCTTCGCGCGCCTCCGCCACGGCCTCGCGCACGTCCGGGCGCAGCGGGTCGATCATGCCAACGAGGCCCTTGCAGGTGAGTTGGCCGGGCATGGGTGGCGCATCGGTCGCGTCGAGATCGGCCGGCGCCGGGCCATCAGCGACGGCGAGGACGCGGTAACCGTGTTCCGCCATCTCCCGGGCCATTGCGAGCAGGCGCTCCGCATCCTGTCCGTCAGCCAGCATGTCGAGAATCCGCTCGGGGGCGCCCTTCACGTGCACGCGCACGCCCTCGTCGTGCCGATTGAACGTGGCCGCAAACTGGCGCTCGGGCTCGAACGGGATGTCGTTTACCTGCGGATGCAGCTCCTCGGTAGCCTCCTTGCGCCAGCCGAGCTTGGAAGCCATCGTCAGCAAGGCGACGTCAGTCGGGTCGCCGTGCCAGACCCAGCGACCCTCACGCTGCAATAACTCCCCCTCGTTGCAAAGGGTGACTGAGCGCGCAAGGTCCGCAAGTGCTGCCGCCTGGTCGGGTTCGATCGGCAGGCCGTCGCGCAGGAAGCAGCCATCCGGCACGAAGCCCTGCCCGGTCACTTCATAGATGCTGCCGTCCGGCGACCGCACCTGCTGCACCGTCAGTTCGTTGCAGGTGAGCGTACCCGTCTTGTCGCTCGCGATGAGCGTGCACGAACCCAGGCCCTCCACGGCCGCGAGCCGCCGCACGATGACCCCGCGCCGCGCCATGCGTGTGGTGCCGATGGCCAGCGCCACGGTCAGTGCGACGGGAAGGCCTTCCGGAATTGCGGATACGGCCAGCGCCACGCCGAACATGAACATCTCCGTGACCGCGTAGCGCCCCAGGAAGACGCCCAGCACCGCGATGCCCGCAGCGGCGACCAGCACGACCATCGCGATACGCCGTGTAAACCGCTCCATGCGTTCCACGAGCGGCGGCCGGCCGCCTTCCGAGCGAATGACGTCCAGTGCCAGGCTGCCGATGGCGCTTTCTGCGCCGGTTGCTACCACAACGCCATGACAGCGGCCGCGCGCCACCATCGCGCCCGCATGAAGCATGTTGAGACGATCGGCAAGCGGCGTTCCGGGACTGCCGGACCAGTCGGCGTGCTTGGCCACTGGCAGCGACTCGCCCGTGAGCAGCGACTCGTCCACCTCGAGCCCGTGCGTGGCGATGAGGCGGATATCCGCCGGGACCCGGTTGCCGGATTCGAGGTACACGACGTCGCCAGGTACGAGCGTCTCGGCGTCGACGTCGAGCACGCGGTCGCTGCGGCGCACGGCCGCGCGAATCCTCAACAGCTGCTGCAGCGCCTGGCTGGCCCGCTCGGCGCGCGCCTCCTGTACCGTGCCGATCACGGCGTTGATGAGGAGCACGCCCATGATGAAAGCCGCGTCTTTCACCTCACCGATCACCAGTGAAACGGCCGCCGCAACAGCGAGCAGGTAGATCAGGGGACTTCTGAACTGCCGTAGCACAATTTCGACGAGGCTGGGCGGCTCTCGCCGCGGCAGCGTATTGGGCCCGTACGTTGCAAGCCGCGAAGCAGCCTCGTCATCGCTGAGGCCGCCGGTGACCGTCCCGAGACTGTCCAGCACGTCCGCGAGGTCCATTGCGAACCACTCGCGGCCGTCGCTATGCGGCGCGGCTTTCGGGGCGCCGTGCCGTGCTTCGTGAGCCGTGGCCGGTGCCAATCTTCACCATCGCGTTGCAGGTGACCACTGACGATATTGGGTGCCGGGTCGTGCAGGTAATGAGGGAATATCCTTACATCCGCGACTGCCGCACCGATTTCCCGTGACCCTGCCAGTGGTAGCATGGTTGGCAGATTGATCGCAGTACGGATTTTTTCAACCCGAGGCAGGAAACCAGTGGATTACATCAATAGGCGGTATGTTCGCAGCGTCTTTCTCCTCGCGAGCGCACTGGTGGTCGCGATTCCACCCGGCCCCGCATGGTCGGAAGTGACCGCGGATGTGTTCATCGAGGGCCTCAATGTTTCCGCAGAAGACGTCAAGCGGCTGAAGAGCGGCGACGTGCTTGCCTTCAGCGGTGCAGATTACGAGAACACGGACCGGGAACTGGCTGCCGACTCGATGATCCTCGTAGATGCGGACCTGGCAACCGTTCACGCAGCGCTCGTGGAAGAAACTACCGTGTTGCCCGGCAAATTGATCATCGAGTCCGCGGTCATCCATGACGAGTCGGACTTCAGCGGCGTCGCGTTCACCGCCGACGACATCGAAGAGGTCGACAAGTTGCTGCAACTGAAGCCCGGCAAGGACTTCAATTGACGACCGATGCATTCGAGGCGTTCGATGACGAGTTCCCGGAGTTTGTGAGCACAGCCGTCGCTTATCCGCAGGGGGCGGAGTGCTGCGAGCATTATTTTCGCTGGCTCAAGGTCAAGATCGCAAAACGTCCCACGTTCGCGCTCGCGCACACCATCGTGCAGCGCACCGACGAGTTCGTACTGCTCAATGAACGGCATTTCTATGTAGCAAGATCGGTGAGCCGCCTCGGCCGGGTGACCGTCGCCAGGAATTGAGATCTACCTGTGGTTGTTATGCGAACCAGGACCCGATTTCCGCGGCCTCGTCAGAAGGACCAGTCCCATTGCAGCCGCACACGGTTGGACGTATCCGTTTCGGGCGCCTGTAGTCGAACGACATGTGACAGGTCCAGCGAAAGCTTGTTTCGATGGCCATTGAAGAACCAGTTCGACCCCAGTGTGAATTCCTTCTCGGCATCGCCGGCAACATCCCGGTCCGGATCCACGCGGGCAAATCGCAGCGCAAATTCGAGCGGTTCCGGGAACGACTCCACCCATTCCGAGACGAACACGCCTGCCTGCGCGTAGCCGCCGACGAGCCTGCGCCGCTGTCCCGAAGCGCGATCCAGGACCTCCTTCCAGTGGAATTCCTGTTGCCAGGAGAAACCACGATGCTGGTAAGCGGTCTCGATCATGACCTGCTCGATGCGGTATTGATCGGGATCACCATTGTCGAAACCGGGCAGTTGCCCGCCGCCCCCGCTGGAAAATGCGGTATACGCCGACTTGCCGCTCACGGCCGCCACGGCCACTGAACCCACTGGCTTCGCTGGACGGGACGTCGCGCTCTGACTGAAGCCCAGCACGCGTCCGAGGAAGTTCCACTGCACACGCGCGAGCCACAGTCCGTCCGCGTCGGACGTGTCACCGCCACGGCCGGCGCCGCTCAACCGTCCGAACCAGTAGCTGGTATCGCCCGGGGTCTCGCTGGCCACGCGTCCGGAGGCCATGACGCCCTTTTGTCGATCGATCGTAAACCAGGGCGTGGCAACCGATCGTTCAACGAACTGCTGCTTGCCCGACGAGTCAATTCGTTCCCGGTTGAACTCGGATTTCCACTGCCCGATTCGTATGCTCAGCCAGTCCGTGAACTCGTAAGTAGCCCGCAGGTCAAGCAAGCGGTTGTCGACGAAATCGTATTCCGAGTAGATCGTGAACCGAGGGCTGACGAGATGCCCGCCAAGCTTCAGTCGACCGCGATTAAGGCCGAGCTCGGAGTTCGTGTTGGTTGGCGCGCCCGGCAAATCATCCTGCGTCACTTCTTCGTTCGCCCCGCGCGTCTGCAATCGCACACCGAACCAGAGGAAGTTGTCGCCAGTGCCATCGTCGAACTGCAGGCCCTGTTTGCCGTACGAGAATCGCTCGACTTTCGGCCCTGACTCCGGGTCCCCGGCATTCGCCCGGCCCGGGGCCACAATGCAACAGAACGCCGCGAGGCAACCGCTACCCAGCAAGAATGCGGATCGTGCTGATGTCCTCATGCCCTTTCGAACAGTTTCCTGGTTGCTTCTCAGAATTCGATTCCCCCTCGCGGGCACGGGCGCGAAGTATCCTACCGCTTTGCGAACGGTGATCGCCCGGCAGGTGCCGAGTCAGCTTCGGCAATCCGTTAGTGTCTCATCGATGATACCGAGTGCGTAATCCGCGTTTTCCCGGGTGAACACCATGGGACAACGCAGCTTCAGGATATTGGCATCCGGGCCGATGGACCCGGTCAGCAGTCCCCGGTTGCGGAGTTCGTTGACAACTCGCTTCGTGAGCGCGGTGGCGGGGGTCTTGCGCTCCCGGTCCTCGACGAGTTCCAGGCCGAGGAAGAAGCCGGAGCCGCGCACGTCGCCGATGGCCTCGTGCTGCTCCCCCAGTGACCTGAGCCCATCTGCCAGGTACTGGCCCACCTCGAGCGCGTTCTGCTGCAGGTTTTCCTGCTCGAGCACGTCGAGAACCGCGAGACCGGCGGCGCA
>CBDUCE010000148.1:0-7719 GCA_965365575.1 uncultured Gammaproteobacteria bacterium | reverse complement strand
CGACAAGCAGTTCGTGCGCGATTATCTCGAGACGCTCGACTGGGACAAGACGGCACCGGGACCGGAACTGCCGGCGGATATCATCCGCAAGACCGCCGAGAAATATCAGGAGGCTCTGCGCAGGCTCACGAAGGCCTGACGACAGGAAAATCAATGTATCGGCTATCTCGCGACATCCCGGCCCTGCCATGAAAATCAACCCGGTCGAGCAACTGAACCAACTCGTATGGGGCGATACTCTGGCCCGTTACGGCTTCCCGGGCCGCGTACTGAGCACGAGCCTGCGCTACCTGTACGCAGTGTTGCGCGACTTCTTCAGCGGCCAGCTGACGATGCGCGCAATGAGCCTCGTTTACACGACGCTGCTATCGATCGTGCCATTGCTGGCGTTCAGTTTTTCGGTGTTGAAAGGCTTCGGTATTCACGAGCAGATTCAGGATCAGATGTACCTGTTCCTCGAACCGCTCGGCGAGCGTGGCAAAGAAATTACCGACAACGTGATGTCGCTCGTCTACAACGTCGACGGCCGCGTCCTGGGCGGCGTCAGTCTCGCATTCTTCATGTGGACCGCGGTATCCATGGTGCAGAAAGTGGAAGAAAGCCTGAACTACGTCTGGTATGTCTCCGAGCCACGGAGTTTCGCAAGGCGTTTCACCGAGTACATGGCCGTCCTCATGATCGGACCGCTCGCTATCTTCATCGCCATCGGCATGATCACCGCGCTACAAAACCAGTCGATCGTTCAGTACCTGGTGCAGAACGAGATCGTCGGCCCACTGTTTGTTGCCACCGGCAAGCTGACACCGTATTTCATCGTTGCGGGCGTCTTCGCCTTCCTCTACTGGTTCATGCCGAATACGCGCGTACGAGTGCTGCCGGCCTTGCTCGGCGGGCTGGCCGGCGGCTTCATCTGGGCCAGCATGGTCATTATTTTTACCACGTTCATCGCCACTGCATCGGCAAGGCAGGCCGTCTATGCGAGCTTCGCTATCGCGATCGTGACGCTCATCTGGCTGTACCTGAACTGGCTCACGCTGCTCATCGGCGCACAGCTCGCGTTCTATATCCAACACCCCGAGTACCTGCGTATCGGCCGGCAGGAACCGCGGCTATCCAACTCCATGCGGGAGCGCCTGGCTCTCAACATCATGCTGCTCGTGGGGAGGGCATTCCGCGACCCGCAGCAATCCCTGAGCATTCAGACCCTGAGCGACGCCCTGCAAATTCCCTCATTGACGCTCGAGCCGCTATTGCGAGATCTCGAAGACGATGGCCTGTTGACGACGAACGAGAAGGACGAATTGCTGCCCGGGCGCGAGACCGCACGCATCACGCTGCGCGAGATACTGGATGTCGTGCGAAGCCAGGGTGGCACCGGTTCCTGGCGGCAACCGCGCTGGGAAAAGCACGTGGATGACGTTGGCAGGCAGCTCGATGAAGCGACCCTCTCCACGGTCGGCGAAATGACACTCGTCGACCTCATCGACGAAGCAGAGCAAAAGCCCGCAGCCTCAGCTGCCGGCGACGGTCATCTCGTCAACGAGAATTGACCCGCAGCGAATTCCGCCACGCAGATCCTGATCCCGGCCAACCGCGACAATGCGCGCATAAAGATCGCGCAGGTTGCCCGCAATCGTCACCTCGTGAACCGGGAAGCTGATTTCACCGTTTTCGACCCAGTGACCAACGGCGCCCCTGGAGTAGTCGCCAGTCACTGAGTTGACCCCCTGCCCGATCAGTTCCTCGACAAGCAGGCCCGTTCCCATTTCGGCCAGCAGGGTTTCCAGGCCCTGCGCGTTTCCCGGCACGATCAGGTTCTGCGCTCCTCCGGCATTTGCCGTGGTTTCGAGGCCGAGCCGGCGTGCCGAGTAGCTGCTCAGGACATAACCTTGCAGCACGCCCTCGGCCACGATATCGCGATCGTAGGTTGCCACTCCCTCGCCATCGTAGGGCGCGCTCGCCATCCCTTTTGGAATGTGGGGCCGCTCCTCGATGCTGATGAATTCCGGGAAGATCTTTTCCCCGGCCGCGTCGAGCAGAAACGAAGAGCGCCGGTATTGCGCGCCGCCCGAGATGGCACCAATGGCATGCCCGACGAATCCGCGCGCAAGCTCGGGAATGAAAATGACCGGCGCACGCGTGGTCTTTATTTTCCGGGCTCCCAGCCTCTGCAGCGCGCGCGTCGCCGCTTTGACGCCGATGCTTTCGGCGGTGTCCAGATCGGCGGGGTCACGCGCCGAGCTGTAGTAGTAGTCCCGCTCCATGTCGCCGTCGGCGGTGCTGAGGACCGCGCAGCTGAGTGTGTGACTGGTCCTGGCGTAGCTGCCGACGAACCCGTGCGAATTCCCGTACGCCCGCACGCCGCGGTTGGTCCACGCCGTCGCACCTTCCGAGTTCGAAATGCGTTTGTCATAGCCGAGCGCCGACGCCTCACAGGCAATCGCGAGCTCGATGGCAGCCGTCGCATCGAGATTCCAGGGATGATCAAGGTCCAGGTCGGGCACTTCGGAGCACATTCGATCGCTGTCCGCGAGCCCGGCGTATTTGTCTTCCGCCGTGTAGCTCGCGAAAGTGCACGCCTTGCCGACCGCCTCACGGATCGCATCGCTCGATATGTCCGAAGTGCTGGCGCTGCCCTTCCTGGAACCGCAGTAAACAGTGATGCCGATGCCGCGATCGTTGGTGTACTCGAGGCTCTCGACGTCACCCAGCCTGACCGTTGCTGCCAGACCGATGTCATGGCTTACCGCAACCTCGGCCTGGTCTACGCCGCGCTCACGCGCTTCCGCAAGCGTGCTGGCGATAATGTCTTCGAGCTCTTCCGTCCCGAGCGATTGCGCTGCCCGCAGCTGACCCATGCGATGCTTCCCTGTAAATCCGCGTCGGCCGCTCGGGGTGCGTGTTAGACTTCCGCCCCGTTTCGACGCACCCGGTCCGACTTCGACAAGCCGAGTAGCTTAGCCGGTGACCCAGCCAAAGCCCAGTAAATCCGCGCGAAAAAGAGAGCAGCTCGAACTGCAGCAGCTCGGCGAGCAGCTGATCGGCCTGCCCGCCGACGAGCTGCGGGCGCTGCCGATCGATGAACGGCTGCGGGACGCGGTGCTCGCCGCATCGAAGATACGTGCCCACGGCGCACTGCGCCGGCAGAAGCAACTGATCGGCAAGCTGATGCGCAACTGCGATCCGGACCCGATTCGGCGTGCCCTGGAGGCCCGCGTTGCCGACGAACGCCGGGCAAAGCGGATCTTCGCCGACGCAGAACGCTGGCGCGACCGCATGACGGCCGGCGGGGATGAGGACGTCCGGTCGTTCTGCGAATTGAGCGGGGCCTCTGCAGCCGCGTTCGGAGAACTGCTAGGCAAGCTCCGCAGTGCACCGAGCGAGCGCACCGAAAAGACCCTGCGTCGGCAGCTGTTTCGCGAGATTCACAACGCGCTGATGGCGGCGGCGCGGGATGATAGAATTTCACGATGAAATACCAGGTCGGCATCATCATGGGATCGCGTTCCGACTGGGACACGATGCGTCACGCGAGCGACACGCTCGACAAGCTGAACGTGGCTCACGAGGTCCGTGTCGTGTCTGCGCACCGCACGCCGGACCTCCTGTTCGAATACGCGGAGACGGCGCTCGAACGGGGACTCAAGGCCATCATCGCGGGCGCCGGCGGCGCAGCACACCTGCCCGGCATGACTGCCGCCAAGACTCGCGTTCCGGTCATCGGCGTGCCGGTCCAGTCTCAGGCATTGAGCGGCCAGGATTCCCTGTTGTCGATCGTGCAAATGCCGGCTGGCGTGCCTGTGGCGTCGATGGCGATCGGCAAGGCCGGCGCCACCAATGCCGCGCTGTTTGCGGCCGCGATCGTCGCCAACCAGGACCCTGCAGTTGCAGGCGCGCTCGATCAATACCGCCAGAGCCAGACCGATGCGGTGCTGGCCGATCCGGATCCACGGCGTTAACGTATCCCATGCGTGTCGGCATTATCGGCGCCGGGCAACTCGGCCAGATGCTTGGATTTGCGGGGCGCGGCATCGGCATCACCTGTCGCTTTCTCGACCCGGCCGATACGCCGCCGGCGGCTGACGCGGGTGAGGTAATTCGCCGCCCGTTCGACGACGCCGAGGCCTTGGCGGACCTCGCCGCCAGCTGCGACGTAATCACCTACGAATTCGAGAACGTGCCCGTCGAGGCCTTGCTCCGCATCGCCGGGCGCATTCCCGTTTTTCCGCCTCCCGAGGCTCTGCGCAGCGCGCAGGACAGGCTCGCCGAGAAACGGCTTTTCGACGAGCTGCAGATTCCCTTGCCGCGCTACCGCGCCGTCGATTCGCTGGACGACCTGCAAGCGGCCGTCGATTCGATCGGACTGCCACTGGTTGTGAAGACCCGCCGCTTCGGCTACGACGGCAAGGGTCAGTACGTCGTGAATAGCAGCAAAGATATCGATGACGCCTGGCGCGAGCTGGGTGGCGTGGCGCTCATCGCCGAAGAATGGCTGGACTTCGACTACGAGGTGTCGGCTATCGGCGTGCGCTCCCCCGGCGGTGAATCCGTAATCTATCCGCTCACGCACAATGAGCATACCGGCGGCATATTGCGACGGTCGCGCGCCCCGGTCGACGCGCCGGACCTTGCGGAGAAGGCGCAAGCTTACATAAAAGCCCTCCTCACCCACCTCGACTATGTCGGCGTCCTCGCACTGGAGTTGTTCGTGGTCGGGGATCGACTGCTGGCAAACGAATTCGCGCCGCGGGTGCACAATTCCGGGCACTGGACCATCGAAGGCGCCGAGACGAGCCAGTTCGAGAACCACCTGCGCGCGGTCACGAATCAGCCACTCGGCTCGACCGCATGCCGCGGCCATGCCGGCATGCTGAACCTGATTGGCGAGATTCCGGAAGCCGCGAGGCAGCTGAAGATACCGGGCTGCCGGCTGCATGATTATGGTAAGAGCCCCCGCGAGGGCCGCAAGCTCGGACATATCACGATCGTCGCGGGCTCGGCCGCGGAACGCGACCAGCGGCTGCAACAGGTGCAGGATGCCGTCGGCAAACTGTGACGCAGTCCACGCGTGCAGCCGGAACCCGGTATTGGCGACAGGCGAACAAAAGCAGGTAGACTGCACGAGTTACACGTTGCAAGCTTCTGAACCTCCAGAGAAAATACCCGATCACGCAGACAAGCGAACGCGATGTCATACCTCGAGCACTTCAAACTCAAAGAACAACCGTTCAGGCTGACGCCGGACCCGGCCTTCGTTTACTGGAGCAAGCAGCACTCCAGGGCCAAGGCTTACATGGAGTCCACGATCTGGCTGGCGGACGGATTTGTCGTCATCACGGGTGAAATCGGTTCGGGAAAAACCACGCTGCTGCAGTCGTTCCTGGAAGAACTCGACGACAGCGTCGTCTACGCGGTCGTCTCACAGACCCAGCTCACCGCTACGGAATTCCTGCAGGCGACGCTTACGGAATTCGGCTTCAAGCCCTTCGACAAACGCAAGGTGGAACTGCTCGACATGCTCAACATGTTCCTGATCGAGCAGTATTCGAACGACAAGAAAGTCGTGTTGATCGTCGACGAGGCGCAGAACCTGTCGCTCAAAGTGCTTGAAGAAATCCGCATGTTGTCAAACATCGAGACCCACAAGGAGAAGGTGCTGCGCATCATCCTGGCCGGGCAGCCGGAACTCAGGGAGAAACTCGATTCCCCGAAACTCAAGCAGCTCGCGCAGCGGGTGCGGCTGCGCTTCCATCTCGGCGCACTCGACAAGCAGGACACAGGCTCCTACATCAATCATCGCCTCAAGGTTGCAGGTGCGACTTCCGGGAATCTGATCGCCGCGGACACGCTGGACGTGATTTATCGGTACACGGGCGGCGTCCCGCGCCTTATCAATACGCTGTGTGATACCGCCCTGCTCTGTGCATTCGCCGACAGCAAGCCCGCAGTAACCATCGACGACATCACGGCGGCAGTCGCCGAACTCGACTGGGACGAGCACGAAAGCAATACCGGCGTCTACGAACAACTCCAGCAGATCGCCAACCGGCGTCCGGGCACGGAATCGCATGTGATGCAGATCGAGGTGCGTACCAACGGCGAAACGGAATCGATTCACACGTTTCCGCCGGGGCGAGTGATCGTGGGGCGTTCGCCCGATAACGAGATTTACATCAAGAGCAAGTTCATCAGCCGCCACCACCTGCAGCTGGTCTGCGACGCCGAGGGCTGTGCCCTCGAAGATCTGAACAGCACCAACGGCGTATTCATCGGCGAAGCGCAGGTCAAGAAACGCGAGCTCCAGAGCGGCGACGTAATCTCACTGGGCGTTCACGAGCTCGTCTACACGGACATCGGCACAGGCGCCCGTGACAATGCCGACTCGGAGGAGGACTTCGAAGATACCCATGACGAGATCCTTCCCGTCATCCACGAGAACTCCATGAATCCGGATCAAGGTTAAGCCGCTAGCTGCCGCGCCGGTGCGTAACGCGCGAATCACGCCTCTTGAGCAGCACCACGATCCCGCCCACGAGGCAAACCACGCCCGTTACGAAACAGATGCTCGGCCAGTACCAGTGGTTCACGTACATCGATGCGGATAGCGCAATTACGCCGACCAACAGGTAGAAATACGGCAAGCTCTCGTAGATTGGTTTCGAAATCCACATGGCCCCTGGTCGTCAACTTCGGGCAATCCATTGTCCACGGCCGCCGCGCCGCCGTCCAGTGCCGGACGGATCTTGCGATCAGGCGAGGCGGAACAGGCGCAGCAGCTTAGCCAGGATCGAGTCGGACAGTCCGTCGACCGACAGGTCGGGCTCGAAGTCAGCCTTATCGCCACGGACGCCCTGCGCAAGTGTCTGCGTCGCGGTATCCATGTCTTTTTCCGTTATCGTGCTTTCGAACGCCATGATGCGATTTCCTCCGTGAGACGCCCGAAAAGATACCGGACTCCGCAGCACGATGCGGTGAGCCAGCTCACAAGCCTTGATATCGCTCGTGAACGGACACTTATGTCAATAGTCGCATCGCGGCGACACCGCCGTTACGCCGTTCCGCCAACCGTCAACTCGTCGATCTTCAGGGTCGGCTGTCCGACGCCGACCGGCACCGACTGGCCCTCCTTGCCGCAGGTACCGACGCCCGCATCCAGCTGCAGATCGTTGCCCACCATCGAGATCTTGGTCAGCGCGTCCGGGCCATCGCCGATCAGCATGGCGCCCTTGACGGGTGCCGTGATAGTGCCGTTTTCGATGAGATAAGCCTCGCTCGCGGAGAACACGAACTTGCCGGACGTAATATCGACCTGCCCCCCGCCGAAGTTCGGCGCATAGAGCCCTTTCTCCACCGACGCGATAATCTCGTCGTGTTCGTGCGGGCCTGCAAGCATGTAGGTATTGGTCATGCGCGGCATGGGCAGGTGCGCAAACGACTCGCGGCGGCCGTTGCCGGTAGGCGCAACGCCCATCAGGCGGGCGTTCAGCTTGTCCTGCATGTAGCCCCTGAGCATGCCGTCCTCCACGAGCACGTTGTACTGCCCCGGCGTGCCCTCGTCGTCGATCGCGAGCGAGCCGCGACGATTCGGCAAAGTGCCGTCGTCGACGATCGTGCAGTGTGGCGCAGCAACGCGCTGGCCCAATTTACCGGAAAATGCGGAAGTTCCCTTGCGATTGAAGTCCCCTTCCAGTCCGTGACCGACGGCTTCGTGCAGCAGGA
>CBDUCE010000147.1:0-7830 GCA_965365575.1 uncultured Gammaproteobacteria bacterium | reverse complement strand
CCGCTTCGAAGCGCGGCACCGGCTCATCGATGAACTCGCCGCGAATGTAGTTGTAACCGACCGTGGCGCCCATCGCGTACCCGGCGATGGCCATGCCCTCGACCAGCGCGTGCGGGTTGTAACGCAGTACGTCGCGGTCGTGACAGGTCCCCGGTTCACTCTCGTCGGAGTTGCAGACCAGGTATTTCTGGCCCTCGTAGCCCTTCGGCATGAAGCTCCATTTGAGCCCGGTCGGAAAGCCGGCGCCGCCACGGCCGCGCAAGCCGGATGCTTTCACGGTGTCGATCACGTCAGCGGCTGACATCTCCCCTTTCACGATCTTGCGCCACGCCTCGTAGCCACCGTGCTTTTCATATGTAGGGAGTGCCCAGGAGTCTTCCTCGCCGAGCGTCGTGAAGCAGACGAGATTCTGTTCGTATGCCATCAGTCGAGTCCGTCCAGGATTTCGTCGACCTGGTCCTTGGTCAGGTTTTCGTAATACTTGTGATTCACCATCATCATCGGCGCACCACAGCAGGCCGCGAGGCACTCCTCTTCACGCTTGAGGTAGATGCGGCCATCCCCGGTACTCTCGCCGAGCTTGACGCCGAGCTTTTCCTCCACGTGTTCGACGAGTTCCTCTGCCCCACGCAGCATGCAGGAAACGTTGGTGCAGAACGCGACGTTGTGGCGCCCGACCGGCTTCGTCTGGAACATCGAGTAAAACGTGGCAACCTCGTAGACGTGAATGTTCGGCAGCGCCAGGTACTCGGCAACCGCGTCCATCAGCTCGGGCGTGAGGTAGCCGTCGTTCTCGTGCTGCACCGCGTGCAGCGCACCGATAACGGCCGAACGCTGCCGGTCTTCCGGAAAGCGTGCCTTCCAGTGTTCGATTTCCTCGCGAACGTGCTCTGAGAGAAGTGTATCGGCACTCATCGGTCCACCTCACCAAATACGATGTCCTGCGTGCCGATCACGGCGACGACGTCCGCGAGCATATGGCCTTCGACCATTTCCGACATCGCTGACAAATGCACGAAACCGGGCGCCCGGATCTTCACTCGATACGGTTTGTTGGCGCCATCCGACACCAGGTAGACGCCGAACTCGCCTTTCGGGTGCTCAATGGCCGCGTACGACTCGCCCTCCGGCACGCAGTAGCCCTCGGTAAAAAGCTTGAAGTGATGAATCAGAGACTCCATGTCGTCTTTCATCTCGACACGTGTTGGCGCCACGATCTTGTGATCGTCGACCATGACCGGTCCTGGGTTGTTGCGCAGCCAGTCGACACACTGCCTGATGATCTGGTTCGACTGCCGCAGCTCTTCGACACGTACGAGATAGCGGTCGTAGCAGTCGCCATTCACTCCCACCGGGATATCGAAGTCGAGCTGGTCGTAGACTTCGTAGGGCTGCTTCTTGCGCAGGTCCCACTCGACCCCGGAACCGCGCAGCATCGGACCGGTGAATCCGAGCTGCACTGCGCGTTCCGGCGAGACCACGCCGATGTTGACGGTTCGCTGCTTCCAGATGCGATTGTCCGTGAGCAGCGTTTCGTATTCGTCCACACAACCCGGGAACTTGTCGGTAAACGCCTCCACGAAATCGAGCAGCGACCCCTGGCGGCTCGCGTTGAGGCGATCGAGGTCTTTCTTGCTGCGAAACCTGGATTCCTGGTACTTCGGCATCGTGTCCGGCAGATCGCGGTAGACGCCGCCGGGGCGGTAGTACGTCGCGTGCATGCGCGTGCCGGAAACGGCCTCGTAGAGATCCATCAGGTCTTCGCGTTCGCGGAAGCAATACAGGAACATGGTCATGGCGCCGATATCGAGGCCGTGCGCGCCGAGCCACATCAGATGGTTGAGTATCCGGGTGATCTCGTCGAACATCACCCTTATGTACTGCGCCCGTATTGGCGGCGCGATGCCGAGTAGTTTCTCGATGGCAAGCACGTACCCGTGCTCATTGCACATCATCGAGACGTAGTCGAGCCGGTCCATGTAACCGATGCTCTGGTTGAACGGCTTGGATTCCGCGAGTTTTTCCGTCGCGCGGTGCAGCAGGCCGATGTGCGGGTCGGCTTTCTGGATGACTTCGCCCTCGAGTTCCAGCACCAGGCGCAGTACGCCGTGCGCCGCCGGGTGCTGCGGACCGAAATTCATCGTGTAGCTCTGGATTTCAGCCATCCGACTCGTCCTTGAGGTCCGCCGAGTAGCGGTTATCGTCGCGAATGACACGCGGAACCAGCGTGCGCGGCTCGATGCTGACCGGCTGGTAGGCAACGCGGCCTTTCGCCTCGTCGTAGCTGACCTCGACATTGCCGATCAGCGGAAAATCCTTGCGAAACGGATGGCCGATAAAGCCGTAGTCCGTAAGAATGCGCCGCAGGTCCGGATGCCCGTCGAAGAGGATGCCGTACAGATCGAACGCTTCGCGTTCGAACCAGTTGGCCGAGTTCCAGATATCGACGACCGAGTGGATGATCGGGGGGTTGCTTGTGCCCGTGAACACGCGCAACCGCATCCGCATGTTGTGCTGCAGGGAAAGCAGGTGATACACGACGGCAAAACGTTTCGGTTCGAATTCATCCGCTTCGTCGAGGATTACCGCTTCTCGTTCCACCCCGCGGCTGTAGCCGGTGTCGGTTGCGCTCTGTGTGCGCCACTCGTCGCTGCCGTAGTTGAGGTAGTCCACGCCGCAGACGTCGATGAGCATCTCGAAGCCGAGTTCGCCGCGCAAGGCCGTGGCCACTTCGATCAAGTGGTCCTTGTCAACCTCATAGGTCAGCTCGCCGCAGCGGGACTCGACGCGGAGCATTTGTTCACCGAAGCGCTCGTCGATACGAGCGGCTAATGTCTCGAAACGATCAGTCATGCCTGTTGTTAGTGCCTGGCTATCGTGCTGGTCCGGCGAATCTTGTTCTGCAGCTGAATGAGCCCGTAGATGAGGGCTTCCGCCGTCGGTGGACAACCGGGAACGTACACATCGACGGGAACGATGCGGTCGCAACCCCTGACCACCGAATAGGAATAATGGTAGTAACCGCCGCCGTTCGCGCAAGAACCCATCGACACCACCCAGCGCGGCTCGGGCATCTGGTCGTAAACTTTGCGCAATGCAGGCGCCATCTTGTTCGTGAGCGTGCCCGCTACAATCATGCAGTCGGACTGACGCGGGCTCGGACGGAAGATGATCCCGAATCGATCCAGGTCATAGCGTGCAGCCCCGGCCTGCATCATCTCGACCGCGCAACAGGCCAGGCCGAAGGTCATCGGCCACAGAGAACCGGTTCGGGCCCAGTTCATGACCGTGTCGACGCTGGTGACGACGAACCCCTTCTGCTGCAGGCTGTCAGGCGATTCCTGGGCTAATCCCATTCGAGCGCCCCTTTCTTCCATTCGTAGATGAAACCGACGATCAGTATCGCGAGGAAGATACCCATGGCGGCTATGCCGAAGCGGCCAACGGTATCGAGCGACACTGCCCAGGGAAACAGGAAAGCGATCTCGAGATCGAAAATGATGAACAGGATGGCGACGAGGTAGTAGCGAACGTCGAACTTCATCCGCGAGTCATCGAACGCTTCGAAGCCGCACTCGTAGGGCGACAACTTCTCGTCGTCCTTCCGGCCCCGGCCAATCAGGAAACCGAGCGCCAGTAGCACACCCCCGAGGGCTGCTGCCACACCAAGAAAAATCAGTACAGGTATGTATTCTTGTAACATTCTTGACCGTGATGAGGGCAGATTGGCTCGCTCTGTAAGCGCGCCATTGTATCAGCGCGGCGGGCATTGAACAGGCCCTGTCCGCATTCAAGGCGGGGAAATACGACGAAAGAAATGGTGCTCTGGGCGAGACTCGAACTCGCACGGCTTGCGCCACTGCCCCCTCAAGACAGCGTGTCTACCAATTCCACCACCAGAGCTGTATCAGATGCTTGCGTTCACTCCGTGTCAGCGTCTTCTTCGGCAGGAGCCACTTCAGCCGGCGCCGGCTCGTCGAGTGACGGCAGCGAGCCCACTTCGTCCTCGGCCGGCTGTTCGGCAGCGGAGCCGGGAAGCAGAGCCTCCACTTCGCCCTCGTCCGTTGGCACAGCCTCGGCCTCCTGTTCGACAACAGGCGCATCATCCAGCAGGCTCGTCGGGCCCGTGGTGCGCTGGCTGCTGAGGTAGGCCAGCGTCAGGCTGCTGACGAAGAACGCCGTCGCAAGAACCGCGGTGGCGCGAGAAAAAAAGCTCGCCGAGCCCCGCGCGCCGAACACCGTGCCGGACGCGCCGGCACCAAATCCGGCGCCGGCATCGGCGCCCTTGCCGCGCTGCAGGAGCACGAGCACGATTATCAGGATTGCTATGAGCGTGTGCCCGATGAGCACGACCTGTTGCATAGTATTCATCGATTCCTCAAATTTCCGTTGCGGCCCTGGCTATGGCCAGGAAATCCGCGGCTTTCAGCGAAGCGCCGCCGATCAGCCCGCCGTCGATGTCGGGCATGCCGAAAAGTCCAGCCGCATTGTCCCCTTTCACGCTGCCGCCGTACAGTATCTGCACGTTTTCCGCGACAGCCGCGTCATGTTCCGCCAGCACGGACCGTATGTAGCGGTGCACGTCCTGGGCCTGTTCGGGCGTCGCCGTCTTGCCGGTGCCGATTGCCCAGACCGGCTCATAGGCGATCACGGCGGAGGCAAATGCAGCTATGCCGTTGCGCTCGATAGCCGCCGCGAGCTGCTCGCCCACAACCTGTTCGGTGCTGCCGGATTCGCGCTCGTCGAGCGTCTCGCCGACGCATAGTATCGGCAAAAGCCCCGCCGCGAGCGCCGCGGCCATTTTATCCGCCACCTGGGCACTGCTCTCACCGTAGAGCGTGCGCCGCTCTGAGTGACCGACGATCGCGTAGCGGCAGCCCACATCATGCAGCATCGCCGGTGCCACTTCGCCCGTGTAGGCACCTTTGTCGTGCTCCGAGACGTTCTGGGCACCGAGCTGCACGCTCGAGCCCGCGAGCTGGCTCGCCACTGACGCGAGGTAAGGGTATGGCGGGCACACCAGCAGGCTGACGCTGTCCGACGTCGGCACACCCTCCAGTATGCCCGCGACGAGCGCGCGATTGCCGGCCTCGTCGCCGTGCATTTTCCAGTTTCCAGCGACCAGGATCTTGCGCATGAAAGTCTACCCGAGGGGCCCGAAATGGCGCGCAAGGATACCGGGGCCAACGCCGCAAATCAACGCGAAATCAGGCCTTTTGTGCCCGTTTCGGGACTTTTTGGCTCGCAGCCTCGGCCACCACCGCCGCAAGACGCTCGGCGATCGCATTGACCTGTTTCTCGTCGCTGCCTTCCACCATCACCCGGATGACCGGCTCGGTACCGGAGGCACGCAGAACGATGCGGCCGCTCTCCGCCAGTTCATCCCGGGCCGCGCTCACGGCTTCCCGGATCTCGGGCGAATTGTCCGGTTCCATGCGCTGCTCCGTACGCACGTTGAGCATGGTCTGCGGGTACTTGGGCATGCCGGCCACCAGTTCCGACAGTTTTCTGCCCGTGCGCTTCATTACGGCGAGGACCTGCAGGGCGGTGATCAGCCCGTCCCCGGTGGTGGTCTGGTCGAGCACGATCATGTGGCCTGAGGTCTCGCCGCCGATTACCCCGCCACCCTGTTTGAGAGCCTCGAGGACGTAGCGATCGCCCACCCGGGCACGCTGAAACTCGATGTCCCGCGCCTGCAGGGCGTGTTCCAGCCCGAGATTGCTCATCACCGTGCCCACGACAGGACCGTGAAGCCTGCCTTCCTCCTGCCATGCCGTCGCCAGCACGTAGAGGATCTGGTCGCCGTCGACGAGTTGGCCGTTTTCATCGACCAGCACGACGCGATCCCCGTCGCCGTCCAGCGCAACGCCGATGTCGGCCGCCACCGCGGGTACCGTGAGCTGCAGCAGATCCGGCCGCGTCGACCCGCAGCCGTCGTTGATATTGCGGCCGTTGGGAGAACAGCCTATCGGGATGACCTCCGCACTGAGATTGGCGAGCGTTCGCGGCCCGACCTTGTAGCCTGCGCCGTTGGCAGCGTCGAAGACCACCTTCAATTCGTCGAGGTCCAGCCCGTCAGGCAACGTGGATGAGCAGAACTTCTCGTAGCGCACGAGCGCCGAGTCGATGCGCTGCGCTTTGCCGAGCGACTGCGAATCGACAGTTATTGCCGCCTTGTCCAGGCTAGCTTCTATGGCCATCTCGGCCTCGTCGGTCAGCTTCGAACCGGTCCCGTCAAAGAACTTGATGCCATTGTCGAAGTACAGGTTGTGCGACGCCGAGATCACGACGCCGAGGTCCGCCGAGAACTCCTGCGTCAGGTACGCGACGCCGGGTGTTGGCAGCGGCCCGACCAGCAGCACGTCGGCGCCCGCAGCAGTGAATCCCGCCTCCAGGGCCGACTCGAACATATAACCGGAAAGACGCGTGTCTTTGCCGATCAGAACCGTGCCACCCGCGGGCACCAGCACCTGCGCCGCGGCGCTCGCGAGCCGCAGTGCAAAATCCGCGGTCATCGGGTCTTTGCCGACCGTGCCGCGCACGCCGTCCGTTCCGAAATACTTCTTACTCATCGATCCCCGTCCCTTTCCATGATCGCTGCCGCCACGCGCAACGCATCGACAGTTTCCCGCACGTCGTGCACCCGCACGATCGCGGCACCCTCGATGACTGCAATAACTGCAGCGGCGATGCTCGCCGGCATGCGTTCTTCCACGTCCCGGCCGGTGAGGTCCCCGAGAGTGGACTTTCTCGACAGGCCGACGAGTATTGGCCGCCCTATCGTGCGCAATTGTCGCAGATTCGACAGCAACTCGACATTGTGGCGGGGCGTCTTACCGAAGCCGAAGCCGGGATCCACGACAATGCTGTCCTCGGGCAGCCCGGCCGCAACGCACTCACGGACCCGCTGCGCCAGGAAATCGCGGACGTCCGCGACGACATCGCCGTATTCCGGCTGCTGCTGCATGGTCCGGGGCTGGCCCAGCATATGCATCAGGCACACCGGACGCTGCAGTTCCACGGCGGCCCGCAGCGCGCCGTCTTCGCGGAGCGCGCGAATGTCGTTGATCATAGAGGCCCCCGCGGCGACCGCGGCATGCATGATGGCGGGTTTGCTGGTATCGATGGATAGCGGTACGTCGACGGCGGCGACGACCGCTTCGATCACGGGGATGACGCGGTCGAGTTCTTCCTGTTCGGAGACGTCGGCTGCGCCTGGACGCGTGGACTCCCCGCCAATGTCGATGATATTCGCGCCGTCGCGTGCCATCGCCTCGGCCTGGCGCGTTGCAGCGTCGCGCCCGAGAAAACGGCCGCCGTCCGAGAACGAATCGGGTGTCACGTTGAGGACCCCCATCACCACGGGGGCCTCGAATTGAAGCTGACCGACCGCGATCAATGCTCCGGCGCGGGTCCACCGATCTTGCCGCCCACCTCGGCCGTCGGAGCAGGCGTATCGTCCTTCGTCGCTGAGCCGGTGGAATCGTCCCAGTCTTCGGGCGGACGGGGTTCGCGGCCGGCCATGATGTCCTTGATCTGCGTCTCGTCGATGGTCTCGAACTTCATGAGCGCCTTGGCCATCATATGCAGCTTCTCGAGATTCTCCTCGAGCAGCTTCCTGGCGCGCTCGTAATTGGTATCGATGATGCGCCGCACTTCTTCGTCGATCGCGTGCGCCGTGTCGTCTGACACCTGCTTGTGCTGGGTGACCGAACGGCCCAGGAACACCTCACCGTCGTCCTCGCTGTACGTCAGCGGGCCGAGGCGATCCGAGAGACCCCACTTCGTGACCATGTTGCGCGCGAGTTCCGTCGCACGCTCGATGTCGTT
>CBDUCE010000146.1:0-7831 GCA_965365575.1 uncultured Gammaproteobacteria bacterium | reverse complement strand
GCTCTGGCCGACGTCTTGTTGGTCAAGGGCAACCCGCTCGAGGACCTGACGATGGTGACCGATCGGGAGAACATCCAGGTCATCATGAAGGACGGCAAGATCTACAAGAACACGCTGTAGAAGCGCTGGCTTCCATCAAAGAAGAACGACAAGTCACAGCATCAACAAGGAGAAAAGACATGGGCGAGAACTATCAGGTCTACCGTGCTGCGGTGAATGCTGCGAAAGGCATCCGCCAGTTCCAGAAGGCGGACAACGAGATCGACAAGGACAAGGTAGATTCAGCAGTGCGACATTTCGACAAAGGACTGGGTTTTCTCGGATCCGCGCTGGATCACCTCGAGAAGGCAGCAGACGACGCCTACGATACAGCCGCCAGGGAGGTCACGAAGGGCAATGCGGAGGTCCAGAAGTGCCTCGACGCTTACGGCAAGGACGACATGGACGGCGCCGCGAAACACTATGAAAAGGCACTCGAGCATTACGATACGGCGTTGGACGAACTCGACGCCTGACATCGGCACGCTGGGGCAGGAGCATTGAAGACGGGCCTGCCCGCGGCTGGTCCGTTGGCAAATACCACGTGCACATGCCTTGAGCGCATTTGAACAACCGAGAGGAAATGAACCATGACGCTGACACAAACGATAAAAAAAGATGCGAAAACCTCGAAATGGGTTGGAATCCTGCTAGTGATTGCAGGGTTCCTGGCACTCATCGCGCCGCTAGGTGCAGGTCTTTCCCTGACCATGATGATCGGTGCTCTGTTGCTGATCAGTGGTGGAGCGCAGCTGGTGCTCGTATTCAAGGCAGGTTCCTTCGGTGAGGGTATTCTGCTCGCGCTCTTTGCCTTACTCAGTGTGATTGCAGGCGGCTACATGATCTCGCAGCCCGTTGCGGCGCTGGCTTCGCTTACGCTGTTTCTGGCCGCCTACTTCATTGCGAGCGGCGTAGTCCAGGCGTTCGGCGCCTTCGGCGCAAGACCCGAGTCGGGGTGGGGCTGGCTCTTGTTCAGCGGGGTCGTATCTGTGATCCTCGGTGTCATGATCTGGCGACAGTTCCCACTGTCCGGCGTTTGGGCGGTGGGCACGCTGGTTGGCGTCCAGTTCCTTATGAGCGGTTGGACCTTGATTGCCATCGGCGGCATGGCCAGGAATGCGGTCGAAGTAGCGCAGGAAGGAACCTCGTAGACTGCCCGGTGGCAGCAGGATGCATTACGACGAGAAGCGCTCAGGGTCGCTGCCGTAACCGAGGCAAGCATTGATGATAACGACCGGCCTGTACGCGGCGCTCTACCTGCTGCAACTCGCCGTCATCGTGCGAGCGCTCCTGCGGCCAAACCGGGAGCCCGCGTCGAGGATCGCGTGGGTCGTCGTCATCGCGATAGTGCCCGGTATCGGCATCGTCGCGTACCTGCTGCTCGGCGAAACCAATATCGGCCGCAAGCGCGTCGCAAGGGCTCGAGAGGTCCTGGAGTCCCTGAGGGAGACTTCGCTCGCAAGGACTGCAGCGAGTGAGGTCAGCAAGGAATCGCTACCGCACAACGTCGGACTGTTGTTCCGCCTGGGCGAATCGGTCAATGGGTTCAAACCGGTGGCGGGCAACGCCGCCATGCTCACGGCGGACTCGAACGCGGCGATCGACAACATGGTGGCCGACATGGATGCGGCCCGTGAGCACATCCATCTCGCCTTCTACATTTGGCTGAGCGACAACAATGGCCTCAAGGTTGTCGAAGCGCTCAAGCGCGCGGCAGCGCGGGGCGTTACCTGCCGCGCAATGGCGGATGGTCTCGGATCTCGCGCCATGATTGCATCGCGGCATTGGCAGGACCTTCGGGACAGCGGCGTCCGTCTGGGCGTAGCGTTGCCGATCGGGAATCCGTTGCTGCGGCCCCTCCACGGGCGCATCGATCTGCGCAACCACCGAAAAATTCTTGTAATCGATAATTCGATCACCTACTGCGGCAGCCAGAACTGCGCGGATCCGGAGTTTCGGGTCAAGGCGAAGTACGCGCCCTGGGTGGATGCGATGATGCGATTCGAGGGTCCGATAGCGCTGCAGAACCAGTTCGTATTTATCGGCGACTGGATGACCTATGTCGACGAGGACATCCGCAACGTGTTGCCTGAATCGGTGAAGATTCCGGGTGGGGAGGTTCCCGCGCAAGTGATTGCCACCGGCCCGACCGTCCGGGCTTCGGCCATGCCCGAGGTATTCGCCTCGCTCATGTATGCCGCGTCTGAACGGCTGACCATTACGACGCCATACTACGTGCCGAACGAGCTCATGCAGTCGTCGCTTTGCGCCGCTGCAAATCGCGGTGTTGACACGACGATCATCTTTCCGGCCCGCAACGACTCGTTCATCGTCGCGGCGGCGAGCCGCAGCTACTACGAACAGCTCCTCACCGCAGGAGTACGGGTGTTTGAGTATCCCGAAGGCCTGCTGCATACCAAGTCCATCACCGTAGACGACGATATCGCCCTGATCGGTTCCGCCAATATGGATCGCCGTAGCTTTGATCTCAACTACGAGAACAACATCCTGTTTCACGATGCTGAATTGACGGCAGCGATGCGTGCGCGGCAGGACACCTACCTCGCGGTATCGAAGTCGGTTACCTTGGACGATGTTCGCCAGTGGTCTGTCGGCCGCAGGCTCTGGAACAACAGTCTCGCGCTGCTCGGCCCCTTGCTCTAATGTCGGTACCGGGTATCGATGTTCGTGCAATACGTGAATGCATTATGGATCTATTTGCCAAGCCGATGACCGTCGACAACAGTTCAATTAATCTATTGCCGAAAGCGGTCGCGAACGCGCTACTTTTTGTCTTCCTGGCGTCGCTCGTGGCGGTGCCGGACGAGGCAAGAGCCCAGCAATTCTATGGCGACAACCAATGGGTTGCCCCGCATGGTGTCGCCACGCTCGTCGGCATAGCCGGTACGGAATACTCACAAGCCATCGCAACGGCTGCGCTGATTCCGGAATGGGAATTCAATCTTAGTTTCGTGCATACCTACGATGATCCGTTGACGGAGTCATCCTCTTATAACTCCGGTAGCTTTTACGTAAAGCACCGATTGTCGCAAAACGACAGGGAGACGGCCGGGTATGCAATCATGGCGGGAACAGGGCTATGGCCCGAGCATATCGTTCAAGGCAAGGTGTCCGGCGCAGGCGAATCCTGGTGGGCAAACCTGAATGCGACGTATTCGTTCCTTGACGACAGCGTCCTCCTCGATGTTCTCCCTGGCTTCATAGTGGACCTGGACAGCGAACGCAGCGGGGAGACGGCCTGGGGCTTCACGTATGGGTCGCGAGTAGCGATTTACGATCTAATCCCGCAGTCGGCCATCGTTGCGGAGGTATTTGGCACCACCGGCGAGGCATCCACAGAGCCAAGCTATCGAGCCGGATTGCGCTGGGAAAGTCCGAAGCTGATTGTAGCGCTCACCTACACCGATGCTTTCGATGGTTCAGCGGGCGGGGGAGTTGAACTGGGGTTCATGTACTTTACGGAACCGCGATTTTGTTTCGGGGGATGCCGGAAATAGCGTGATCGGCGTTTCGATCAGATAAGATTCCCCATTCTATCGTTCTGCGGCGGCCAGGCAGACTCCAACTCCTTGTCAACTGGCAACAAATGTATCGGGAAAATCCAGTAATGACTAATCGGATACCCCTCAGGCGCGGCGCGCGGTTTCTCGTGACCAGTATTGGCGTCGTAGTTGTCGGCGCAATCTTGATATTCGTCCTGAATCGTGTTGCTGGCCTGCCAGACAACGATGATCGCGAGTTTACACAGCTCTTGCCGGCAGACGTCGAGAGCCGCATAGGCAAAGCCGTTCGGCCGCTGGTAATGGCCAACGCTGACCAGGCGGGCCTGTATGAACTGCCTCGCGGACTGGATGCGTTCGCTGCCAGGGTAGTGCTGATCCGGCAAGCGGATCACAGTATCGACACGCAATACTACATGTGGCACCAGGACGTCGTCGGCCGGTTCCTCGTGCATGAGCTGATCGACGCCGCCAATCGCGGCGTTCGTGTGCGACTGCTTGTCGACGACATGTACGGGAGCGATGGCGAAGAGACCTGGCTTGCAATGGATGCACACCCGAACATCGACGTACGCCTGTTTGCACCCTATTCGCGACGGCAGCCCAAGGTGCTGCAGTTTTTGACCAGGCTTCACGACGTCAATGCACGCATGCATACCAAGAGTCTGACGGTCGATAGTCTTGCGACGGTGATCGGCGGTCGCAACATCGGTGACGAGTACTTTGGTGCCGATACGGGGCTCGAGTTCGCAGACAACGATGTGCTCGCGGTTGGACCGCCGGCCTCCGAGGTTGCAGGCGTCTTCAACGATTACTGGAACGGGGACTATTCCTACTCTGTGTCCCGACTGTCATCGCCGGTCGGGCCGGCCGAGCTCGAGAAGCTGGAAAAGTCGGCGGCCGCGTTTCGACAGCGGGATGACGTGGCGAGATATGTCGATGCCGTCGAGCGATCCTCGTTCGCCAACGCACTGCGTGACTTTAGCCTTCGGTTGCAATGGGGTCATAGTGAAGTCGTGCACGATCCCTGGTGGAAGAGGGACCAGTCAAGGCCGGGTTGGGAGAGTGCGTTGCTCATCTCGGGTCTCAAGCCGCACATACTTGACGCCAGGAGCGAGGTCATCATCGTGTCCCCGTACTTCGTGCCCGATCGCGATGTGGCTGAGGCGCTGTGTTCGAAGGCCCGCAGCGGCATCGCGGTAAGAATACTGACCAATTCGCTGGCGTCGAACGACGTAGTGGCCGTACATGCGGGATACAGCAAATATCGACGCGGCCTTCTCGAGTGCGGCGTCGAGCTGTTCGAGCTGAACGAGCACCTGCGTGCCGAGCAGAGAAAGTCCTTCTCCTGGCTGCGCAATCTCGAGAAGTCGAGCCTTCACGCGAAAACGATGATTTTCGACAGGGAAGAGATGTTCGTCGGTTCCTTCAACCTCGACCAACGTTCGCTGTATCTCAATACCGAGATAGGTTTGGTCTTCGAGCAGCGAGAGATCGCCAGCCGGGCCGCTGAGTCGTTCGTAGACAACATTGAATCGGTCGCGTTTCGGGTTGTGCTTGCGGGCGGGGACGGCGACAGACCGTCGTTACGTTGGGAAGGCATTGAGGACGGCGAGATCGTCAGCCTGACGTCCGAGCCTTACGTCGGATTCGGGACCCGGGCTGCCGTCAGCCTCATGCGGTTGTTCCCGGTTGGCTGGCTACTTTAGCAATATCGATAATCTCGATTGCGCCAGGCGGATTGGCACGCCGGATCTGCCCGGCAGCCTGAGGTTCTAAGCAGATGCAATATCCAGAGCACAGGAAGATTACAGAGATCCGGATCGCTGCAGTTGCAGGCAAAACAGTCGCTGCGGCTATCAACCTCCGTAGCATTGTCGCCTTCGTCTTGGTCTCGTTGCAGCCGTTTTCGGCGGTCGCAAGCGCTGAGGATTTTCGCCCGACACGGACAGATAGCCCGCGTCAGACCTTCGAGACTTTTGTGTACCTGGCGAGCGAACTGGATCTGCTCGTCGCGCAGCAGGGCGGCGTCGAACGTGGCAGCGACCAGCTTGCTGCGTACAAACGATGGCTGCTGCTTCGAGAGCAGGGACACTCCCTGATCGATACGTCGAACGTGCCGGGGAGCCAGATCGAGGAACTCTCGTCCTCGACCTTTACCTATTTAATGGACATTTTCGGTCGCGTCGACTTGCCGGATTCAGCGTCGATTCCGGACGTTGACGACGAAATGCCCTCCGTGTGGCGGATTCCAGGAACGCCCATTCGGATAGTGGCGATCCTCGACGGGCCTCGCAGAGGCGAGTACTTGTTCGATCAGCGGACGATCCAGGACGCTCCGCGATTCTTTCAGGGTATCGAAGCCGTGCCGCTCCGCTCCGAAGCGGGCGTAGAAAGCTGGACCACGAGCATTCCGCAGCTTACAGGTCCATTGATTCCCTCTGCCCTGGTTTCTGCGATACCGGTGTCCCTGAAGCGGCTGTGGTTCGATACGGCAATCTGGAAAGTTGCGCTGGTTGCGGCATTGACGCTGATAGCCGCAGTACTGCTCCGGGTTCTGCACCGTTTCATTGCTTTGCGCGCTGACAGCAATACAGCAACCGGTTTGATGCTACGTTCACTGACGCCGATCGCTATCTTATTGCTCGCTAAGACGCTCGATCCCATCGTGGGTTGGCAGATCAACGTCACCGGGGCGTTCTGGCGTTACTACAGCTTCTTCCTTGCAATTGTGAACTATCTCGCGGTCGCTTGGGCGTTCTGGCTCGTCACACGGGCGCTGGTCGAGTGGTTTGCCCGGCGGGGGGACAGGGACCCCGAGAGTTTCGACGTCCAACTTCGCCTTGTCCTGGGCGCGACAATCGCTACCGCCGGCAGCATTTTGATCCTCGCTGCCGGTGCGCAGGATCTCGGATTACCCGTCTACAGTATCGTCGCGGGACTCGGCGTTGGCGGTCTTGCGGTGGCTCTCGCGATTCGTCCGACGCTCGAGAACCTGGTTGGCGGAATCATCCTTTACATCGACCAGCCGGTACGGGCGGGGGATTTCTGCACATTTGGTGACAAAACCGGTACGGTGGAGCGTGTTGGTATTCGCACGACCAAGATCCGTGGTCTTGACCGGACGTTGATCAGTGTCCCCAACGCCAACTTCGTCAACATGGAGCTCGTGAACTGGGCCCATTGCGACATGATGCTGATCAAGACGACTGTAGGGCTTCGGTACGAGACCGGAACAGATCAACTCCGCCATGTACTCGTGCGTGTGAGAGAGATGTTGCATGCGCACCCAAAGATCGACAGTGACACCGTTCGCGTCCGATTCGCAGGCTACGGGTCGTCGTCGCTCGATGTCGACGTACGAATCTATGCTTTGACGCATGAGTGGAACGCATTCTACGCGATCCGCGAGGATGTCTTTCTTCGCATCAACGACATAATCGAACAATCCGGGACGAACCTGGCACTTCCGTCGCAAACGATGTACATGACGCGCGATAATGGTCTGGATACAGAGAAGTCGATGGCTGCTTCGCAAGAGGTAGGGTCATGGCGGGATGATGGTTCCCTGCCGTTTCCGACTCTTTCAGCTGACCGGGTGCAACAAATAGAAGACACCCTCGACTGGCCACCGATCGGTTCCGTAGACGCAGAAACCGGAGATGATTCGCCCAGGATAAAAGAGGAGTCTCTTTCAGAGGACAGCGAGGACGGCGCGGAACAGACGAAGACCAAGTAAGCGGATGCTGGTCCGAATCTCCCGGATCTGCGGAAAATCTCAGGCTGACTGGCACGGCATCGGGCTGAGCTCTTACCACAGAGGCAAAATAGATTTGGCGAGCCCCTTACTGTCGGGATATCTCCTCTCGGGGCCTCAGAATCGCTTGGAATCCAAGTACTCTCACTTTCCGGGCAATCGATCACGAGATGCTTCGCGAATAATGAGCACCAGCGCGGGCACGACTCCAGCCAAGGCGATAATGACCAACCTTTCCGTGTCAGTCTCCCTCGAGATCGTCAATTGGTCTTCCGAAGTACGAAGCGTCACTCCATATCGAACTTGTAGATGACGCCATCCTTCATGATCATGCCGAAGTTCGCTTTCGGGTCGCTGATAAGCTGGAGGTTCTCGAGCGGGTTGCCGTCAACGAGAATCATGTCGGCGTAGGCACCCTCTTCGATGACGCCAAGCGGCCCGAGCGGATATGGCGTCAGTTCACCCGAGAGCTTCAGCAGTTCTGCATTATCGCAGGTGGCCATCTTGAGTGTTT
>CBDUCE010000145.1:0-7834 GCA_965365575.1 uncultured Gammaproteobacteria bacterium | reverse complement strand
CGCCACCGAGCTTGAGTCCCGTCAGGTACTGGCGATCGCCTTCGCCCTTGAACTCCCGGATCCTGGCGCCCTGGTTTTCTTCCTCGGCCTTGAGCGCGAGCAGACGCTTGACTTCCTCTTCCAGCGACTTGATGTCGCTTTGCAGTTTCTCGATTCGCTCGATCTTGGCAAGCGTTTCGTCGTCGTACTCGGCGAGCTCTTCACGCAATTCCTTGATAAGCGCAATGATCTCGGCGATCTTGCCTTCTGCCGTCTGTTTCTCTTCCTCCAGGGTCTCGATTGTGTTCTTGGCGAGCACCATATTCTTGCGGCCCTCGAGTATTTCGACCTCGAGGCGCTTCGTCTCTGCCATTAGCCGGGTCGGGTCGTCTTCCGTAGATTCTCTCACCTGCGCATTGATGATCATGAAAAGCAGGATCACGGCGCCGAAACCGCAGCTCATGCAGTCGAGGAACGACATGCTGAAGACTTCGAACGGCCGCCGCTTACGCGCCATCGTCGGGCTCCGTCATGATGACCTGAAACTCGTACCCCGGGCTGCCCAGGCGAACGACGTCCCCGACCTGCAGGACGGCTGATCCGTCGATCTTGTGGCCGTTGAGAAAGGTGCCGTAGCGGCTGAAGTCCTGCACGACACACTGGCCCTTTGTACGTTCAACGGAGCAGTGCCGCCGCGATACGCCGGGCATGTCGCCCTGAAGGTCGATCCAGCGCTCGCCGGCCACGGGCTGCGAGCCCATCAGCAAGGTCCTGCCGTCGATCGGATAGGCCGTATTCTCGAACAGCAGGTGCGTGGGCTGCCCGGCCGTAACGGGCGCCTCGTCCCGCTCGATCTTCACGGATGACTGGTCCCACGGCAGCTGCCTGATGAGCGTCACGCCACCATCACCGCGCTGCATGTCGCGGCAGCGCGTGAGCAAACCGCGCGCCGTGGCGCCCGGTTCGAGCAGGAAAATCTCGCCGCCGACGCGAGCCGCCAGCATATCCGCAAGACCCGGCATACGCGCGGCGCGATCGCTCAGCTGAATTGCCGGCGTCTCCTCGGCACGGTAAATGGCCCGCAACTGGCTGGCGATGCGCTGGTAAACGGGGCCCGCCGCCGAGATCAGGTCCAGGGATTCGAGTTCGGCGCTGTGAGCGATACCCCGGTACTCGATCTCGAGCGCCAACTTGTCGTTGGCCGATGCGTCTGCGAGCCATTCGCCGAGACGATCCAGCAGCAGCTGCTCGGTTTCCGCGGTATGCAGTGGGTCGAAACGTGACTGCTTGACGAAGGCATCCGAGATCACGCGTACCCAGGCGTCGTACAGTTGCAGCAACCCGCTGTTCTCGACCACGACACTGCGATCGAGCTGCGCCTGGCCGTTCTGTCTCAGGCGCGAGAGCGTCGCAACATGAAGGCTGAGGTCAACGTGGGCGGGCACCGCGCCCTGATATTCGCGGCGCGTTGCGGCGACAGCAGCATCGACGAGGCCGGCGATCGGTACGTCCAGTTCATTGGCAATGCCGAGGAACAGGCCCAGGTTCTCGCTCGCCATATACGCTGGCACGGCGACAACCAGGCGGTCGCCGGAGCCGGCGACCGCCTTCCAGATCTGTTCGAACTGCCGGCTGACCAGATCTGCAGCACTGAGGTGCTGGAAAAGCCGGTCAGGCAGCGCGTCGGTCGTCAACTCCGACCAGAATCGATTCTGGATCCTGCGCGGCTTGATGCGCGCGTTTTCGAACGCTTTCGAGCCCGTTGTCAGCTCATCGTCGTCCAGGAGTGCGAAACCGGGCTCGCGGTAGAGCACGCGCTCGGCACTGAGTACCGAGATCCCGGCGTCGTTGATATGTGCTGCGAGCAGAGACACGAGTCACTCCGCGCGGCGATCAGTCCGCTCTCATATGGCGGATCAGCTTGTCGTCGCAGTACGCCTGCGTGTCGAACACCAGGCGCTCCTGCAAAAGCTGCAGCTGATACACGAGGAACATAAGAAAGATACTGATCAAGAGCGCGACGAAGGTCGAGTTGAAGGCGACGCCCAGGCTCTGGGTGACGCCCGCAATATCGCCCTGCACCGCCTTGTCCGCCTGGGCCAGTGCTTCACCGATACCGCGCACGGTGCCGATAAAACCGATCGAGGGAATCGCCCAGGAAATGTAGCGGATCATCGACAGCTCCGACTCCAGCAGCTCGGCCTCGGATTCGCAGATCGTGTTCGTGCTGCTCGAAACATCCTGGATACTGTGCGTCGAATTGAATCGCCGCAGCGCGTTCAGGAGGGCTCGGGGCAGCAGCAAGCGTTGCTGTTCGTCCGGCAGTTGCTGCACCTGGCGCGCGAATTCGCGCGTGTCCTCGGGCAATATTCGCATCCCTTCGGCAACCGGCACGAGGTCGACGTCGAGCAGACGGCGCTCACGCGTGACCTTGACCGCCTTGTATCCCATGATCGCCAGCGCCCAGAACATGAGTATGAAACAGGCTTCCTGTTCGAGGTCCTTGATCAGCACGGGAATGCGGCGCTCCCGAACGTAGTCGGGATCGGCGGCAGCCGCGGCATTCTGTTCCTCGATGATCTGCGCCGCGTTCGGCCGTATTACCGACACATAGAACGCATGCACGACGATGATCGCGATGATCAACGCGAACATCTGGAACACGAACTCAACAGGAATGTTTTTCTTCTTCATAGATCAGCAATGCCAGGTTTGAAAATCGGTCCTAGATGTCCGTCGGGAAGGGAATCGCCTGGTCAGCCGGAATGTCCTCGGTCGGCACGAAATCCTCTTCCTCTACATCGAGGTAGCTTTCCTCGTCGAGATCGAGGTCATCTTCCTGTTCGTCGGATGATTCCTCAACCGTCTCCCGGGACTCCGCGCTCTCGGCCTCGTCCTCCGGCGCACTGTCCTGCGCCCAGCCACTCGCGGCCAGCAGCAAAATGGTCAACAAGTAACGATGCATGGTCGATCCTCTTTACTCACCTGTTCGTTTGACCGCCGCGGTGCGCAATTGTCGCATGAAATTCAATCGGCATTACGGGCCACGCGAAAACCGACGTCCGGCCGCGCCGCGCTGCCGTAGTCCCGAAAGGAGAGACGCAATTCGGTCGGCGTCGCATGGCGCCAGCTCGATCCCCGGATGACATACGACTGGCCACGCTCGGGACCGAGAGGATCGACCATCGGCGCGGTAATTCCGGGCGCCGGCACCGTGTAGAAATCGTTGACCCATTCGGCCACGTTGCCCGCGCCGTCGAAAATCCCCAGCGCGTTGGCGGGAAACTTGCCGCCCTCCGCCGTCGAGGCGAAGCCGTCGTCGTAACCGGGAATGATCGTGGGCACGAGATCAGCGGCGGACTTGTCGGCATAGTTGCCCGCGTCGCGCCGCGGCGGCCAGTCCTTGCCCCAGGGGTACTTGAGTGCGCCGTTGCCGCCCTGGTAACGCATGGCCCACGCCCACTCGGCCTCCGTCGGCAACCGGTAACCGTCCGGAAACGGCCGGATAGCAACCCACTCGCCGAATTCCTCCTTGTACACCGGCGTCAATCCCTCGCGGGCACTGAGCCAGTTGCAGTATTGCGCGGCATCCGCCCAGGTGACGTTGGCTACCGGGTTGTTGTCACCCGCCATCGACGCGTGGATATCGGCGCCCGAATCATGGTTCTCGCGGAACTGCGCGAATTCCCGGTTGGTAACTTCCTTCACGCCGATCAGGAACGATTTCGTCAGCTCGACGGGAACGATCACCTCGTTCGCCCGCCGGCCCTGCTCGCTGCGCGACGAACCGAGCGTAAACGTGCCGGGCTCGACCAGGCGCAATACCTGCCCCGCCGCCGTCTTGCGCTCGAGCGAAACCGACGCGCGTTCGATTTCTTCGAGTGAACGCAGGCGTGCCGACAGCGTCTGCGGATAGCCCGGCCGCGGCGTCACGGTGCGCGACCACGATTCGTAACCGGCCTTGCGCACCTCGATGCGATGCGGTGCCGAACTGAGGCGCAGCGTCGCGTTGCCCGTACCGCGTGCCTGCCCATCGACGTAGACGGTAGCGTCGGCCGGCTGCACGTTGACCGTCAACGTACCGGTCCTTGCGGTCAGGTCGACCGTTATCGAGTCGCTGGCGGCCGCTGCGAGGCGCACCTTGCGGCTCGTGAGCCCGTAGCCGGCCTTGGAAAGCCCGATTTCGTAATTCACGTCCGGCGCGAGATCGAGCGTTATCGGCGACTGGCCGCGATAGCGGCCGTTAACGGTAACGTTGGCGCCTCGCGGGATCGAGCTGACGAGCAGCCTGGCGTTGGCTGGCTGCAGCCGTATCAGCGGTAGTGCGGTGTCGGTATTGGGCTCTGCGACCACCGTACCGTCCCAGGCACTGAAGCCGTCCCGCACCACGCTGATCTGGTGCGTCCCCTCCATGAGTTCGATGGTCGCGGGCGTTTGCCCGACCTGTTCCTCGCCCGCATAGATACTCGCCCCCGGCGGCTCCGAGTCGATCGCGACCTCGGCCCAGCGCGGCACGAGCTGCACGCTGAGCTGTTCGTGCCTGCCGAGGCCGGGCACATTGATCACGCCGCTGTAGGGCAGAAATCGCTCCGCACGCACGCTGACGCTGTGCTCGCCCGGCATTAATTCGATCGGACCGAACGGGGCGGCCCCTGTCTCACTCTCGTTGATCGCTACGACCGCCTCGGTGGGCGGATTCGTGACGACGGTTACGTGACCAGGCAACTTGCGCATCTCGATGTCGACGATGATGTTCTGTTCATCCCCCACCTCGAAGTTCTGCGTGACGTCGTAATAGCCTTCCTGGGATACCTGCACGGTGTAGCTGCCCTTGCGCAGCAACACGCGATCGCCAAGCGGCATGCGGAACCAGCCGCCACTGACGGAGAACGAATCCGGCTCGCCGGGCGTCACCTCGAACTTCACCGACTTGGAAGTGAACAGGAGATACGAAACCACGACCAGTGCCATGAGGGCCGCACCAATGACCCAGCGCAGGGTGCCATGGCCGGCCTTTTCGGCGGTTGCCGCGGGCGTCTCTGCCGCGCGTTGGAACGCCGTCGGTGCGATGGTCTCCTCTACCGGCTGTTCGCCGGCGTCGCCGAGTTCGGGTGGCTTGGTGACATAGGCACTGTCTTCGAGCCGGACCTCGAGGACCAGGCGCGCCGCATCCAGGTGTACGACGATGCGGCTGCCGAAATAGCGCAGTTCATCGCCGTCCCGCAGCCGACGGCTCGCGGCGATCGGCTCGCCATTGATCGCCATCGATTCGTCGCGGCCGACGGGCTGCACGAAGGGCACGTCGTCGAGCACGTCGAGCATCATGACCGGCGCGGCGCCGGGACCGGGCAGGCGCAGTTCGCAGTCGCTGCCGGTGCCGACGCGAATCGGCAAACGCCCCGTGTCTATGCGTCGTTCACCTTCAACATCCCTGATGAATAGGTTCAGACTCAAATGGGTTCCTCGCAGCGAACGACAACGGGCTCCATGTCTATCTCCGGCGCCACGCGAAACTCGAGCCGCACGTCACGGTATCCGGGGCGTATGCCCACTGCAACGTAGGTGCCCGGCCGCAGGCGGAGCTCATGCTCGTCAAAGCTGCCGAGTTTACCAACTTTGTAGATTGAAACGTCGGTCTGATTGTCGGAAACAAGCGTCACCGTCAGGGGCGTCGCGGCACGCTTCAGCAGCCTCGACAGCTCGTCGCGCCGATCCGCCAGGCGCGGTCCGATGTTTTCCATGCGCGTGATGTCGAGCAGCAGCCCGGTTGCAGACTGCATGGTCGACGGCCGGCTCAGGCTGTCGGGTTCCGCGATGAACCTGTCCAGCGTCTCGTGCAGGGCTTCCATCTGCCGTGTACGGACAATGCCGTCCTGCGCAAAGACGAGATTGGAATCCAGTTCGAGAATGCGCTCGTAAGTTGCAGTCGCATTACTCCACTCTTCGGCTTGCTCCTGCTGCTGCGCCTTTCGTTCCAGCGCCGTGATTTCCTGCAGCCGGATGCCCTGGTCGACCTGCATCAGTCCATCAGCCGGCTCGGGCGAACCCGGCTTCAGCTTCTCCGCCATGCGAAACGCCGCACGCGCGCCCAGGAAATCGCCTTCGGCGAGCGCGGTCAGTCCCTCCGTCATGCGCATGTCGAACTCCATCTGCGTAATCGTGCCGCGCACGCGCTCGAGCGCTACCTGCGCAGGCTCCCAGGCCGGGTCGAGTTCGACGGCGCGCTCGAAGCTCTGCCGCGCGGCCTGCAGTTCGAGTTCCTTTTCATGCGCAAGCCCCTGGTCCATCAACGACAGCACGGTCTCGAGATTGCGCGCCCGATGCAGCCCCTCCTGCGCACCGCGGTGACCGGGACTGATAGCAGCAGCAAGATCGAACAGGCGCACCGCCTCGACCGGATCGGCGGCCTCCAGCGCCGCACGCGCTTCCGTATAGGTCGACTCGAAAACCTTGTCGACTTCATCCAGCAGCGGTTCGACGATGTCGATCGCCTCGCGGTATTTTTGCGACGCCGCGGCGTAGTCGCGGGCCAGGTAAGCTTCGTCGCCCTCGGCGTAAACAGCCTGCGCCCGCGCAAATCGCAAACCGCCCCAGCGCTGCACGGCGCGGCTCTCGAGCGTGTCCATCTTGGCCAGCAGCTCGCCGAGCACTTCCTCGGTAGCCGCCCGGTCCTGGACGCGCTGATCGCGGCCGCTCAGGTCGTCCAGGTTTTCATTGAACTCGACCCCGGGTTCCTGCTCCTCACCCGCCGTCGCCGCCGGCGCTTCCTCCGGCGCGATCGTGTCGGCGGCCGGCTCGATACCCGGCTTTTCGACGGTCTTCGGCAACAGGAAGACGACACCGAGCAGAAGCAGCAGCAACACGCCCAGACTGATTCCGAGCGTCCTGGGGCTCATGCCGCTCGATGGCGCCGTGCTCGCGGCGCCCGGAGCCCGCGGCGGCGCCTGCCGCAACGGACGGACGGCTTCCCGTGTCTCGATGACCTCGTCTCGCGCCCCGCCGGCCGCCGCAACGTAGCGCTTCGGGGCCGGTGCCGGCGCGTAGCCGAGTTCAGCCAGGCGGCTTGCGACGGTTTCCGCATCCGGCCTCCGCGACGCATCCTTGTCGAGCATCCGGGCGACGAGATCCTGCAGACCGGCCGGAACGGCAGAACCGTCGGCCGCAGCGAGCGGCGGCGGCTCCCTTTCGAGAATGTCCTGCGCCGTATCCTCCGAACTCCACGGCGAGCGCCCGCTCACCAGCTCATAAACCAGTCCGCCAAGAGCGAAAATGTCGTCGGCGGGATCAGGCTCGGCTCCCGACAGCTGCTGCGGGCTGGCCGCAATGAGCGAACCGCCGCCAGGATCATCGCCGCGAGTCGCGGCGACACCGAAATCGATCAGGTAGGGCGCGCCGTTGCGATCGAGAAGAACGTTCGCGGCTTTGACGTCCCGGTGAACGACCCCTTTTGCGTGTGCATATCGCAAGGCGTCTGCAATGAGGGCGACAGGCGGCAGCGAGTCCGTCGGGGGCGCGGCGGCAAGCGCGCTGATGTCCGGACCGTCGATGAACTGCAGGCTGTAAAACGCACCGTCGTCTTCGTGAAATTCGAACGCGCGCACGATGTGCGCGTGCATCAGTCGAATCGCGAGCTGCCACTCGCGCCGCAACGCGTCGGTGCCGACGCGATCATCGACCAGTATCTTGAGCGCAACGGATGCGCGGGTGATCCGATCCGTCGCGAGCCAGGTCTCGGCCGCGCCTCCTCTGCCTAAGCGGCGGGCTAAGGTATACCGATTAGCGAGCCGGGTGCCAACGCTCAGGTCTCGCGCCGGTTTTCGATCGCTCATCCAGTCGGTTCAGCCTCGCGAGCGGG
>CBDUCE010000144.1:0-7912 GCA_965365575.1 uncultured Gammaproteobacteria bacterium | reverse complement strand
TCGACGACCAGGTGCATTTCCGCGAGCCGGGGCTCACCAACAAGGGGGACCTGGCGACCGAGTCCGCGGCAGCCGTCGCCGGAGGCATCACCAGTTTCATGGACATGCCGAACGTGAATCCCCAGACGACGACGCGGCAGGCGCTGGCGGACAAGTATGCGCTGGCCGAGCATCGCTGCACGGCGAATTACGGTTTCTATCTCGGCGCGACCAACCGCAACATCGAGGAGATCAAGGCCCTGGAGGTCGGGGAGGCGTGTGGCATCAAGGTCTTCATGGGTGCGTCGACCGGCGACATGCTGGTTGATGATTCGACGGCTCTCGAGCGTATCTTCCAGCATGCACCGATCATGGTCGTCACGCATTGCGAGCACTCGCCGACGATCTGGGACAACGAAGCGAAAGCCCGCGCAGAGTACGGCGATTCCGTTCCCATGTCGGAGCATCCCGCAATCCGTTCCGCTGCAGCCTGCCTCAAGTCTTCGAGCATGGCAGTGGAACTGGCGCGCCGCTTCGATGCGCTGTTGCACGTTCTGCACCTTACGACGGCGGTGGAGATGGCGCTGTTCTCGAAAGCACATCGATCGAAAAAGCGCATTACGGCCGAGGTGTGCGTACATCACCTCTGGTTCGATGAATCCCGCTACGAGGATCTCGGGACGCGTATCAAGTGCAATCCCGCTATAAAGGCGGCGAGCGACAGGGAGGCGCTCGTGAAGGCGGTCAACGAGGGGCGTATTGACGTAATCGCGACCGATCATGCACCGCACACGTCGAGCGAAAAGAAGCAGCGTTACTTCAAGGCGCCGGCGGGACTGCCGCTGGTGCAGCACGCACTGCAGGTGCTGTTCGACCTCGCGGCTCGCGGAGAGATTTCGCATGAACTCATCGTCGATCGCGCGTGTCACGCGCCTGCCGACCTCTTTGGTGTGCGTGAACGAGGCTACGTGCGCGAAGGCTGGTATGCGGACCTCGTCATCGTCGACCCCGAAAAGCCTTTCCGGGTGGAGAAATCAAACCTGCTGTGCAAATGTCACTGGTCGCCTTTCGAGGACCACGAGTTTTCGTCAACCATCGACACGACCCTCGTCAACGGTGAGGTGGTGTACCGCGACGGTGAACTCACCAGGAATATTGCCGGTCAGCGGCTCGAATTCAATCGGGCCAGGTAGCACCCCTGCGCGCAAAGCGGAAGGTTTTTGCCGGCATCGGCCCGCGAGGCCAAAACGGTTTACTTTCCGGTCGATGTCGTTATGCTAGCGCCCAATGCGGGATCGGCCCGTTCGCCTGGAGGCGGGCGTGGCAATAGAATGAAGCCAACGGATACCTCAAACCCCGACTACTTTCACAAGGTGGTCGATTGCCAGTGGGCCTGCCCGGCCCATACCGATGTACCTCTTTATATAAGACTCATTGCGCAGGGGCGATTTGGCGACGCCTATATCGAGAACCGCAAGTCGAACGTGTTCCCGGGCATACTCGGCCGCGTCTGTGACAGACCCTGTGAGCCGGCTTGCCGCCGCGGGCGCATCGATGAGAAGCCGGTCGCGATCTGCCGGCTGAAACGTGTGGCAGCCGATCATCGCGAGGACATCACGGATCAGCTGCCGAAAGGCGCGCCGGAGAGCAACGGCAAGAAGGTGGCGCTGATCGGCTGCGGCTGCGCGTCACTGAGCGTGGCGAACGACCTTCGACCCCTTGGCTACGAAGTCACGATCTTCGAGGCGCTCGAAACCACCGGGGGTCTCATGCGCACCAATATCCCCCGCTTCCGTCTTCCCCCCGGGATTCTCGACGAAGAGATCAATTACATCGTCGACATGGGCGTGGATCTGAAGCTGAATCATCGAATCGAGAGCATGAAGGAACTGCTCGATAGCGGCGAGTTCGATGCCGTCTTTGTTGGCACAGGAGCGCCGCGCGGCAAGAATCTCGAGATTCCGGGGCGCTACGACAGTGACCGCATACACATCGGCATCGAATGGCTCGAATCTGTCGCCTTCGAACATATCGAGGAGATCGGCAAGCGTGTGCTGATCATTGGCGTCGGCAACACGGCCATGGACTGTTGCCGCACATCGCTGCGGCTTGGCGCCAGCGACGTCAAGGTAATGGCTCGCAAGCCCCGCGGGTACTTCAAGGCTTCCGACTGGGAACTGGAAGACGCCGAAGAGGAGAACGTGGAGATTCTCGTCAATCACTCGCCGAAAAAGTTCGTGATCGAGGACGGCAAACTCGTCGGCATGACTTTCGAGCTCATGGAATACGGGGTAGGCGACGATGGCCGTATCGACCGCGGCACGGTCGTCGGCGAGACGACGATTCCCTGTGACGACGTCATCCTAGCCATCGGCCAGGACAATGCATTTCCGTGGATCGAGCGCGACATAGGGATCGAGTTCAACGAGTGGGACTGCCCCGTCGTCGACGAGACCACCATGATGTGCACCCGGGACGGCGTGTTTTTCGGCGGCGATTCGGCATTCGGTCCGAAGAACATCATCTGGGCCGTCGCACACGGCCACGAAGCTGCCATATCGATTCACAAGTATTGCCAGGGCGAGGACATCACGAAGCGCATGCCGCGCGGCATCAATCTCCTGACGCAAAAGATGGGCATGCACGAGTGGAGCTACTCGAACGACTTCGACCCGGCTGAGCGGCGCATCATGCCGCACGTCGACCTCAAGGAGCGGTTCAGGAAACTCGACATCGAGGTAGAGCTGGGATTCACCGTGGAACAGACAATCCAGGAAGTCGAGCGCTGCCTGAATTGCGACATCCAGACCGTTTTCACCGCAAAGTTGTGCATCGAATGCGATGCCTGTATCGATATCTGCCCGGTCAATTGCCTGACGATTACTCACAACGGCGACGAAGCAGACCTGCGCGCGAGACTGTTGGCGCCCGCGGAGAACCTCGAGCAAGCGCTTTACGTATCGGCAGAATTGCCCCATACGGCTCGCGTCATGGTCAAGGATGAAGATATTTGCGTGCACTGTGGATTGTGCGCCGAGCGCTGTCCGACAGGCGCATGGGACATGCAAAAATCGGAGGTTCTGATTCCCTACGCGGAAGACGAGGCAACTGAAGCAGCACCGAAAAAGGCCGGCGTAACCGCTGTCTGAGACCAGGGGCATCGAGTGGCAGGAAGCAACGACATCGTCATCAAGATAGCCACGGTGAACGGTACCGGTTCGGCGAGTGCGAACGGCCTTCTGCGGAAGGCCATTTTTCGCATGGGCGTCCCCGTCGTGGGCAAGAATTATTTTCCCTCGAATATCCAGGGGCTGCCGACGTGGTACGAGATTCGGGTAACCAGGGACGGGTACCAGGCACGCTCGGATCGCGTCGACATCATGGTCGCGATGAATGCCCAGACCTATGCCAAGGACATGGCGGATGTTACACCGGGCGGATGGCTGATCTACGACTCGACCTGGCCGCGTAGCCGGCAGCTGAACCGCGAGGACATTACCGTCGTCGGCGTGCCGCTCTCGCGTATGTGCAACGAGAATTTCGATGGTGCTCGCACGCGAATCCTGATGAAGAACATTGCCTACGTCGGAGTCATCGCCGCGTTGACCAGCATCGATCTGGAAGTCATCAAGGAACTGCTCGAGGAAACGTTCGCGGAGAAGGAGCATCTGATCGCGGCGAACATGGAAGCCATACACCTCGGGTATGACTACGCGATGGAACACTTCAACGGCCCGCCGCCACCGCAGGTCGAGAGGATGGATGCGACGCGCAGCCATATCGTCATCGACGGCAACACGGCGTCGGCGCTGGGTTGCGTCTATGCCGGCGCTACCGTCGGGGCCTGGTACCCGATCACCCCGTCCACGTCACTGATGGATGCCTTCCGGGCGTTTTGCGCCGAATACCGGGTCGACCCCGAGAGCGGCAAACGGACTTACGCGATCATCCAGGCTGAAGATGAGCTTGCGGCAATCGGCATGGTGCTCGGTGCCAGCTGGATGGGCGCGCGCTCTTTTACGCCGACCAGCGGCCCCGGCATTTCACTGATGAGCGAGTTCATCGGTTTTGGTTACTACGCCGAAATACCGGCGGTGATTTTCAACGTGCAGCGTACCGGGCCCTCGACAGGCATGCCGACCCGAACCCAGCAGTCCGATATCCTGAGTTGTGCCTACGCATCGCACGGTGACACCAAGCATGTGCTGCTGTTCCCGGCCGATCCTCACGAGTGCTTCACGATGGCGCCGCAGGCGTTCGACCTTGCGGACCGCCTGCAGACCCCCGTGATGGTCCTGTCCGATCTCGATATTGGCATGAATGACTGGATGGTGCCGGAGTTCGAGTGGGACGAGAGTTACGAGTACGATCGCGGCAAAGTACTGTCTGCGGAAGATCTCGAGAAAATGGACGCGTTTTATCGTTACCTCGATGTCGACGGCGACGGAATCCCGTATCGCACGCTGCCCGGCACGCACCCCAAGGGGTCCTATTTCACGCGCGGCTCGGGGCACACGAAGTACGGTGCCTATACGGAGAATGCAGCGGATTACCAGGACGTCATCGACCGGTTGATGGTTAAGTGGGAGACTGCCCGCAAACTCGTGCCGGAGCCGGAGATCGCGTATTCGAAATTCAACAATGCCGCGATCCTCACGGTTGGCAGCGGAAACGGTGCCTGCAGGGAAGCGCTCGACAGGCTCGGTGAGCAGAACGTCGGCTTGAATTATTGCCGGGTAAGAGCGTTCCCGTTCAGCGAAACGATAAAAGAGTTTATCGACAAGCACGAGGTCATCTACGTAGTTGAACAGAATCGTGATGCACAGTTGCGCGCGTTGCTGATCCTCGAACTCAACCTGCATCCGGACAAGCTGGTATCGTTGCTGCATTACAACGGTCTTCCGATGAACGCGGCTTTCATCGTCGAGAAAGTCCTCGAAGAAAATTCCAAAGGTCGCGCCGCATGAGCTATATCGCCAAACCGCAGGTTTCCCACCCCAGCCTGCCCAAGAACAAACTGGGCCTGACGTCCCGTGATTACGAGGGCGCTGTATCTACCCTGTGTGCCGGATGTGGCCACGACTCGGTAACCGCGGCGATCATCCAGGCCGTATTCGAACTCGACATCGAGCCGCACATGCTGGCCAAGATGAGCGGAATAGGCTGTTCATCCAAGACGCCGGCATACTTCGTGCAGCAGTCGCACGGGTTCAATGCCGTGCATGGGCGCATGCCGTCGGTAACGACCGGCGCCAATACCGCGAATCGCCACCTGATGTACATAGGGGTGTCCGGCGATGGTGACTCCCTTTCGATCGGGGTGGGCCAGTTCGTGCATGCGATTCGTCGCAATATCAACATGTGCTACATGATCGAGAACAATGGCGTGTACGGGCTGACCAAGGGACAGTTTTCGGCGTCCGCCGACATCGGCAGCAAGCCGAAGAAGGGACTGCCGAACCAGCAGGAGCCCATCGATCCTGTGAGCACTGCGCTCAGTCTTGGCGCAACCTACATCGCGCGCAGCTTTTCGGGCGACAAGGCGCAGCTCGTGCCGCTCATCAAGGGGGCGCTGCTGCACAAGGGCTTCTCATTGGTCGACGTCATCAGCCCCTGTGTCACATTCAACGATCACGAGGGATCGACCAAGAGTTATGCGCATACCCGGGAGTTTTACAATCACGTCGTGGACGTCGATTACATCGCGCTTTCCGAGGAAATAACGGCCGACTACGAGGCGGGCTCCGCGATGCCGGTGGCCCTTCACGACGGTAGCAAGATCATGCTTCGCAAGATCGATAGCGATTATGATCCGACGAGTCGTGCGAGAGCCTTCAAGTACCTGCGTGAGCGTTTCAATGCCGGGGAGATCGTTACCGGCCTGCTGTACATCGACGACGAGCGCAAGGAGATGCACGACCTGATGGGTAACGTCGACACGCCCTTTGCCGAGTTGCCGATGGAGTCGCTGCGGCCGCCTAAAGGCGAGCTGGAGAAACTCCAGAAACGCTACCGCTAGTTAGCCGGGCGCCTCAATCCCAGAGTCGAGCCCACCAGGGCGCCTGCTTGTCGTCCGGCTCGGGTACATCCGGAAAATCGATCTTCGCGCGAATTGCATCGATATCCCAGCCGGTGAGGTTGGCGAGTTGTTGCGCTTCACGCTCCTGGCGTTTCCTGGTTGCTTCACGGTAGGCCGCCAGGTCGCAGCTCGGTTCGCCGTTCCACGGGTGCCGGACGACGTACCGTCCCTGGAAATTCTGGCGGTCACCGGTCTCCTGGAATAACAGGTCCTCCGGGAAATGCTCCCGGTCGTACCTGACGTGAAGCCGCGTCACGAACACGTTTTGAGCCTGGGGAGGCGCGATCTTCTGCATTCCGGGCGCTTCGCCCAGCCAGAATACGCCGAGGCTGCGGAGTTCCCTTGCCGATAGCGGGTCCGCCGCACACGGGTCGCACCAGGACATGTCCCACGCGTACTCCAGGAACACACCGCGGTTGTTCTCGGCTTCTGTCTGGCGCGCAAACATGTCCCTGTAGAAATCTGCAAACTCGGCCTTCACGAACACGGGAACATCCACGTTGCTGGGTAGCTTGACGGTGCGGTAGTTGGTGGTTTCCACGCGCCCGGTGCGAGTCAGGGTGTACACATAGAGATCTTGCTGCTGCTTCGCGTTGAGCGTGCCGAGGCGGATGGGCAGCATGAACCTGTTGCTCTCGTAGGCAACCTGCAGCGGACGCAGGTAGGTATAACCCGACGTCTTTTGCCTTTTTAGGTTCACTTTCGCGACGAAAAAGCGCATGTCCTGCTTCAGGTAGCTTCCCACGACCCTGTCGGCACCGCGCGGGATACGATAGCCATTGTCGTGCAGCCATTCGATCAGGCCGTCGCTTTCCTCGGCGGAAAGGATGAGGATGTCGTACTCACCGACAGAGTAACTTGCTTCGATGGTAACGCCCTGGGAGCGGGCTTCCGACTCCGCTACGGCTTTGGACGATGGCAGGGCAGCCATATCCTGCGACAACTCCAGTCGGCGCCGAACCATGCACGGATCCGGGTCGAAATACTCGACCAGTCGCGGCGATGTGTACGCATCGAGATGGTCGATAACGGCCTTGTCACCGATATTTATCTGGCCGCGCTCTATGAACGTCGGTACCGGAACGACGACGGCGAAGTCTTCCGCGTCGCCCTCGAAGTCGTTCGCCATCGTGATGACGGTGCGCGTTCCGTCGCGCACGAGCACGACCTGCGACGCGCGGTTGAACAGATTCGTATCGGCCTTGGCGACATAAAAGCCGCAAAAGGCCTGCGCCGTGCTGCTGATGCCGATGGTAATGACTGCGGCGAGGATAGTGGCTATTAACTTCATTATTGAGCTCCTTCGATTCGTTGTGCAGGCGCTGTCGCGACTCGCGTCCAGCGATAGGTCGTTCCCCGAAACAGGTAGTCGATAACGGGCACCAGCGGCGCCGTGGTGACAAGTGCGTATATCGGCGCATGCGGTTGGTGAAGGCCAAACTGGATCGCGAACGCGACGCATGCGACGAGCACCGAGTACAGGAATCGGCCGATTGCCGTGTCGGGCGTCGTCTTCGGGTCCGAAATCATGAAGAAAGCGAAAACCAGCAGTGCGCCGTTCTGCAGTTGGTGCACCGGGATCACCAGTGGATCGCCGAGCCACAGCGCGCGTCCGATCAGCAATAGCGCAAAACAACCGAGGAAGCCGATCGTGGTCTCCGCACGTCTTGCGCGGGTCAGGACGATGAAGCCGAGGCATGCGAGCGCGAATGCGCCAATAGCGGCACTGCCCCACTGGCCCGATGAAACCCAGGCGTGGTCGCTCGACACGATGAGCGTGACTATTGCGACGTTCGCCGGATTGAATACGTGCTTGCCGCGTATGCGAACCAGGAACTTGCTGGATATCGCAAT
>CBDUCE010000143.1:0-7925 GCA_965365575.1 uncultured Gammaproteobacteria bacterium | reverse complement strand
CAAAAGAGCTTCAAACTGCTCTTCATCCAGGGTTTCCACGTCGAGATCCTGTGCTTTCTTCAGCTTGGATCCTGCCTTTTCCCCGTAAATGACGAAATCTGTCTTCTTGGACACGCTGCCGGTAACCTTGCCGCCCAGCGCCTGGATGCGGTCTTTTGCTTCATCGCGTGTCATTGACGGGAGTGTCCCGGTCAGCACAAATACCTTGCCTGCCAGTGGGCCATCTTCCGGGGCGGCACGTGGCTCTGTTTCCTTCCAGTGAACGCCGGCCTTTCTTAGCCTCGCGATGACTTCGCGATTATGCTCTTCATCGAAGAAGGCACGAATTCTCGAGGCAACCACTGGCCCGACATCGGGCACCATTTCCAGATCTTCTTCTGTTGCCGTGGCTATGCCATCGAGCCCGCCGAAGTGCGCTGCAACGCCAGCTGCGGTAGCTTCACCTACTTCGCGAATACCCAGCGAGTAGAGGAAACGCGCCAGTGTCGTTTCCTTGCTTTGTTCGATCGCGTCGACCAGGTTTTGGGCCGACTTCTCACCCATCCGTTCGAGGGAGGCGAGTTCATCTTTCTCGAGACGATAAAGATCCGCTGGCGTCTTGATGCGGCCGATGTTCACCAGCTGTTCGATGATCTTCGTGCCCAGGCCGTCGATATCCATCGCGCGGCGCGAGACGAAGTGCTTCAGGGCTTCCACGCGCTGCGCGGAGCAGTAGAGGCCACCCGTACAGCGGGCGACTGCCTCGCCCTCCTCCCTTACAACGGCTGAATCACAAACGGGGCACTTTGCCGGCAGCTTCACCTTCCTGGTGCCCTTCGGCCGCCGGCTCTTGATAACGCTCACCACCTCTGGAATGACGTCACCGGCACGGCGCACGATGACGGTATCGCCAATGCGAACGTCTTTGCGATTCACCTCATCCATGTTGTGCAGGGTTGCATTGCTTACCGTTACGCCACCGACGAATACCGGCTCCAGCCTTGCTACGGGGGTCAGCGCGCCAGTGCGTCCAACCTGGAACTCGACACCTTTCAATACCGTCATTTCTTCCTGTGCCGGAAACTTGTGAGCGATGGCCCAGCGCGGGGCGCGTGATACAAAACCAAGCTCCCGCTGCTCGGCGCGGCTGTTGACCTTGTATACAACGCCGTCAATCTCGTAACTCAACGACTCCCGCCGGGCGCCCAGTTCCTCGTAATAGGCGAGGCAGCCATCAATGCCGTTGACCACGCCCCGTTCCGGGCATGTCTTCAGTCCCCATGCCTGCAGCTGGTCCAACACCTCGTTATGGCTGTCCGGCATTTCGCGGCCTTCTACGATGCCCACCGAGTAAACGTAAATATCCAGCGGCCGTTCAGCCGTAAGTTTCGGATCCAGCTGCCGCAGGCTGCCTGCCGCTGCATTGCGGGGATTGACGAATGTCTTTTCGCCGATCTCCCGCGCTCGCTTGTTATAGGCCTCGAAACCGGCCCTGGGCATGAAGACCTCGCCACGCACTTCCAGGGTCTCCGGGTAGTCGTCGCCGATCAGCTTCAACGGGACGGCATCAATCGTTCTTACATTGTGTGTAATGTCCTCGCCGCGCCTGCCGTCGCCACGGGTCGCTCCCTGTTGCAGGGTGCCTCTGACATAAAGAAGGCTTACTGCGGCGCCATCGAGCTTCGGCTCCGCTGCGTAGGCCAGGTCTTTGCCGTCGTCCGAAAGCTCGAGCCGCCTGATGACCCGCCGATGGAAATCGCGAACCTCGTCCGCGGAGAAAGCATTGTCGAGTGACAACATCGGCAAGCGGTGCTCGACCGTCCCGAATGCCTCGATCGGCGTGCCACCCACGCGCTGCGTCGGCGAGTCCGGGGTTACGAGCTCGGGATGAGCTTCCTCCAGCGCCTGGAGTTCACGCACCAGCCGGTCGTATTCGATATCGGGAATCTCGGGGGCATCGAGAACGTGATAGAGGTAGTTGTGGTGCCGGACCTGCTCGCGCAGGTTCTCTATCTTATCGACGACATCATTGGAAACGGCCATGGCGCAGGTCCGGTGTTCGGACTTCAGGCTACCTTGATACTGTGCTCGAACTGGATGATCTCTTCACGCATGTAGCGTTCCCGCTGAATGCTGAGAGTGCTGCCGGACTCGTCGAGCAATTCGCCGTCGAGTGCCTGGGTGACAGCGCGCGCTGCCTCCATCATCATGTCGAACGCTTCCGCCCCTTCGAGTGGGCCGGGCAAAATAAGAAACAGGCTGATGCCGGGCAGTTCCTGCTCCTTGATGTTGGTCATGTCAAAACTGCCTGGCTCGACGAGGCTCGCGGCGCTGAAGATCGTCGAGTCTTCGTTATTGCCGTCGTAGCGGTGGAAGATTCCGAACTTGCCGTGACGCATCCCGATACCACGCAGGCTGAGGGCCATTTCATCCCCGCGGAATGAGCCGCCGTCACGGGCAACGAGCCGCAGTGTCACGATCTTTTGCGGAACCTTTTCGGGCGTGGCAGGCGCCTCTGCCTCGACACCCACGGCGACCGGCTCCGCGTCCCCGGGCACGGGATCCTCGGTCGGTTCCGCCGGCGACTCGCCGGACCCAAGCGTCGGCTCGAGTCGCGCCGATGACGGCGCTTCGGGTTTCGAGCCGGGTTTTTCGCGGCGACTATAGAAATAGACACCGGCGATTACCAGGAGTCCGAAGATCAACAGCAACCAGCGCAGACCGTCCATGTTTCAGTCCAGATTCTTCGTTAGAACTAGCTCGCCGCCATCTTCACCGCTTCGTCGAGATCGACGGATACCAGCCGCGAGACGCCGGGTTCCTGCATGGTAACACCGGTCAGTTGCCGCGCCATCTCCATCGTGCCCTTGTTGTGGGTGATAAAGACGAACTGCACCTTGTCCGACATTTCTTTCACGATGTCGCAGAAGCGACCGACGTTGGCGTCGTCGAGGGGCGCATCGACCTCGTCCAGCAGGCAGAAAGGCGCGGGATTCAGCTCGAAGATCGCAAACACCAGCGCCACGGCTGTGAGCGCTTTCTCCCCGCCGGACAGCAGGTGAATAGTGCTGTTACGTTTTCCGGGAGGACGCGCCATCACGGTGACGCCGGCTGAAAGCAAGTCGTCTCCGGTGAGTTCGAGGTAGGCGTGGCCGCCGCCGAACAACTTCGGAAACAGCCGCTGGAAGCCTGTGTTGACATCCTCGTAGGTTTCCCGGAAGCGCGACCGCGTCTCCCGGTCGATCTTGCGAATCGCTGCCTCGAGCGTCTCGAGTGCATCCGTAAGATCGGCCAGCTGTGAGTCGAGATACTCCTTGCGTTCCGACTGTTCCTTGAATTCGTCGATAGCCGCAAGGTTGATCGGACCAAGGCGTTCAATGCGCCGGCGCAGTTTCTCGAGCTTTTCGTCCCACAGCTCGATCGACGCAGCGTCGTCCAGCCCTTCCAGGAGCGCTTCCAGTTCGAACTCTGTCTGCGCCAGCTGTTCTGCAAAGCCTTCCCGCCGGACCCGGATTTCGCGGACGGCCATCTCCGCCTCGTTGACATCGCTGCGCGCAGCATCAACTGCCTGCTCGACCTGCATGCGGCCCTGGTCGAGTTCGCGCAACTCGTTGTCCACATCCTCGACCAGCTTGCGTGCCGCCGCGAGTTCCCGCTCCACCTCGACCCGCTGCTGCAGATACTGTTCCAGCCGTACCTTGTACTCGTCGAGTGGCGCCTTGCGCTGCTCGAGCTGTTCCCGTATTTCCCGCTCGCGGCTCTGGAACTGCCTGAGTTGCGACTGCATCCGTTGCAGGTTTTGCGCGGCCGACTCCTTGCTCGAGCGCCGGCTCTCGAACTGAATCCTTGTCCTCTGCACGGCGTCCCGATCTTCGCGAGCCTGGGTACGCACGCGTTCGAGCTCCTCGCGAAGCTCCGCACGCCGGGCTTCAAGGCTGTCGCGTTCCGCGACCAGCTCCTCGAGACTGCTGTCCGCCTGCACGAACAGGCGCTGCGACTCGCGCAGCTGCTCTTCCGCAGAGATCTTCTCGTTGTCGACCTCGTGCGCTTCCTCGGTAATCGCCGCCTCCCGGGCAGTGATCTGCTCCAACTGGTAGCGCAGCGAATCGAGCGCGGAGCGCACTTCCGAATACTCCGACAACACCGCAGACGCGTCGCTCTGCATCGTCTCGCGGCGCTCCTCGAGCTGGGTCAGCCGCATGCGGCCGTCCGTCAACAACTTGCGCGCGCTCTCGAATCGGGCCCGGTACTCCCGCAAATTGGTCTTGACGCGGCGCATCTCGTGCTCGCGAGCCAGCACACCCGATCTGGAGTCCTTGTCGCGCGATACCCGCAGCCAGCTCCTGCCGAGCCAAATACCGTCGCCCGTGACCACGGATTCACCCTCTCGGAGCGCATCGCGCATCGCAAGCGCGTCACTAAGCGATTCAGCGACACGCACGCGCGACAGGATTCCGGAAATCGACCGCGGCGCGCCGCGCACCTTGCCGGCCAGCATTTCCGCCGCACCCGCGGCGGAGGCGTCGGCCGCTGCATCCAGCAACAGGGTCAAATTGCCGGACTTGAGGCTGGCGATACTCGCCGTCAGCGGCTCGATGTTCGGAACACAAACCGCCTGCAGGTAATCGCCGAGCACGGTTTCAACCGCCCGTTCCCAGCCATCGGCAACATCGAGTGTCTTGGCGACCCGCCGGTCACCATCGATGCCCTCGCCTTGCAGCCAGCGCTGCACGCCCTCGTCACCTTCTCCGAGCGCTGCCTTTTGCAGCGCCTCGAGTGACGCGAACCGGGCCTGTGCCGCCTGCACCGCGCCGCGCCGTTCGTCCACGAGGCGCGTCAATTTCTGATCCTGCTCGCGCAGCTTGCGGATCTTCTCGGCAATATCGGCCAGGGCGCGATCGAACTCGTCCCGTGCCTGGCGCTTGCGCTGCTCCTGGTCCGTCAGGTCCTCGAGCTTCGCCTTGAGCGTCTCATGATCACTCGACGTACGCGCGTCATCGAGCTTCTTGCGGCGGTCGCTGAAGCCGCGAATTCGCGACTCGATTTGCTCGGCGCGCGTCTGTTCGATATTTCGCTGCTGCTGCGCCTCGTTGTGCCTGCGCGTGCATTCGTCCCACTGTTCCTGCCAGTCGGCAAGCGCAGCTTCGGCGCGCTGCAACGACTCCGCCGAAGCTTTCTCGGCCTGCTCGGCCTGCTCCAGGCCGGGCACCAGTTCATTGAGCGTCAACTCGAGCTGGGCGATCTCGGACTCGTCCTTGTCGATGTGCTCGACAATCTCTTTTGCGCCCTGGATGGCCTGCTCCAGGTCCTTTTCCTGCCGCTCGCGAAGCTCGTTGGCGTGCTCGATCGACTGCTCCAGGCGGGCGATCTCGGACCCCACTTTGTAGTAGCGGCCCTGGACTTCATTGAAGAGGTCGGTGCGTTCCGCCTGCCGTACCCGTGCACCCTCGATACCGGCTTCGAGCTTTCGCTGGCTCGCGATCTGCTCCTCGAGGCGAGTCTTGCGTTCGTCCAGCCTGGTGCCGGCCGAGCTCGCCTTGTCATCGAGGTGATGCAGGCGCAGCGCCAGCAACTCCGCCGAGGTGCGCCGCTCCTCGTCCTTGTAGCGGCTGTAGCGCTCGGCCGTCTTGGCCTGACGATCGAGATGCTTGATGTGCTTTTCGACCTCCTCCAGCACATCCTGCAAGCGAGACAGGTTTTCCCTGGTGTGCTTGATGCGGTTGGACGTCTCTTTACGCCGTTCCTTGTATTTCGAGATACCGGCGGCCTCCTCCAGGAAGACCCTCATCTCTTCGGGCTTTGCCTCGATGAGCCGGGAAATCATCCCCTGCTCGATGATCGAGTAGCTGCGCGGCCCGAGGCCCGTGCCGAGAAACACGCTCGTAATGTCTTTGCGGCGGCAGCGAGTGCCGTTCAGGAAGTAGGTGGAGATGCCGTCGCGGCTGACCTCGCGCCGGATACCGATCTCCGCGTACTTGGCATATTGCCCCTCCAGCGTCGTGTCCGTGTTGTCGAAGAGCAGTTCCACCGAGGCTGCGCCGACGGGCTTGCGGGCACTGGAGCCGTTGAAGATCACGTCCGTGATGGAATCGCCACGGAGCCTGCTCGCCGAACTCTCTCCCATCACCCAGCGGACGGCGTCGATAACGTTGGACTTACCGCAGCCATTGGGCCCCACCACGCCGACGAGGCTGCTGGGGAAGGTAATAGTGGTGGGATCTACAAATGATTTGAAGCCGGCAAGCTTGATCTTGCTTAGTCGCATGCGATGGATTGTGCCCAATGCCAGAGAGTTCGGCGTAGTTTAAAGGAATTTCCAGAATAAAACGATTCTCATTGCCCCTGTGGCGCGGGCTGGCCGCGAACCTGCACCGGGCCGGAATTGCCGCGAATTCCCGGCGAAAAATGGGCTTCCATGTGCGGGCAAGCCATGTATAATCCCGGCCTTTTCTCGATCCGGCAGGAGTCGAAGATGCCCGCAAAAAAGGCCGCGAGCAAGAAGCGGAAGAAAGCCTCAGCCACCCGCAGGAAGGTAGCAGGGAAGAAGAAGCCGGCACGCAAAAAAGCGGCGGGCAAGCGCAAAGTGACAAGGAAGAAGGCAGTGACCAGGAAACGGGCAACCACGAAGAAGGCCAGCAAGAAGAAAGCCGCCAAGAAGAAGGCAGCTAAGAAAAAGGTGACGAAGAAAAAGGTAACCAGGAAGAAAGCCGCCGGGAAGAAGACTTCGAAGAAAAAGGTCGCGAAAAAGAAGGTTTCGAAGAAGAAGGTTTCGAAGAAGAAAGCCGCAAAAAAGAAGGCGACGAAAAAGAAAACGGCCGGGAACAAGGTCGCGAAAAAGAAGGTGAGCAAGAAGCGGCCCGCGTCCAGTAAGAAGAAAGCGGCGCGGCCCCGCCGTTCCCGCAGCGACGTTCTGACCGCGCCGATACACGGTATCAGCCCGTATCAGCCGAAACGCGGCGAGGAATACATGAGCGACAAGCAGCTCGAGCATTTCCGCGAGATCCTGAACGCCTGGAAACGCGAGCTGATGTTCGAAGTCGACCGCACCGTCCATCACATGCAGGACGAAGCCGCGAATTTCCCCGACCCAAACGACCGCGCCACGCAGGAGTCCGAGTTCGGTCTCGAACTGCGCACACGCGATCGTGAGCGCAAACTGCTGCGCAAGATCGATTCCGCGCTGGCACGCATCGATGACGGCAGCTACGGCTACTGCGACGAGACGGGCGAGGAAATCGGATTGAAACGCCTGGAAGCCCGCCCGGTTGCCACGCTGTGCCTGGAAGCGCAGGAGCGGCGAGAAATGGCCGAGCGCCAGTTCCGCGACCGCGACGATCGCTACCGGTAGTTCTGCATACGTCGGGCGCTTCGCGCCCTCTCCCACCGGGCCACTGCATTTCGGCTCCCTGCTCGCCGCGGCTGCCAGCTACCTGCAGGCACGCCACCAGGGCGGCCGCTGGCTGTTGCGCATCGAGGATATCGACCCACCCAGGGAGCAACCTGCCGCCGCCGATCGCATTGTCGAGGCGCTGGACTGCCATGGCTTCGAATGGGACGGTCCCGTCATCTACCAAAGCGCCAGCCACGCCGCCCACGCGGCTGCGTTGACGCGCCTGCTGGAGGGAGGGCACGCCTATCCCTGCGGCTGCTCGCGCCGTGACCTCGAAAACGCGCCGCGCGGCCCGCTCGGCATCATTTACCCGGGGACCTGCCGCGCCGGCTGCACGGCAAGCGAAACCGCCGTGCGGGTACGCACCAACGATTCTCCGCTCGGATTCACCGATGGCCTGCAGGGCGCCCACCAGGAGCGACTCGAATCCGAATCCGGCGATTTCGTGGTGTGGCGCCGCGACGGACTCGTCGCCTATCACCTCGCGGTTGTCGTGGACGACTACGAGCAGGGCATCACGGAAATCGTCCGCGGTATCGACCTCATGGACTCGACC
>CBDUCE010000142.1:0-7925 GCA_965365575.1 uncultured Gammaproteobacteria bacterium | reverse complement strand
TCAGCCGCAGCAGCCGCCCGCCTTTCTTGTCTTCCAGCATCCAGATCGCGCCGTCCGGGCCCTGGACGACGGCGCGCATGCGCTTGCCCATGTCGAATCGTTGCGCCTCGCGCGCGGATTCGCCCTCGAACTCGATCCTCACCAGCGACTGCGACGACAGGCCCGCGATGAAACCGTCTCCGCGCCAGTCCGCGAAGAGGTCGCCGGCGTAGATCATGAAATCACCCGGCGAGATCACCGGCGTCCACCATACCGCCGGCGCAGCGAATTCGGGCCGGGTGTCGTGGTCCGGGATCTCTTTACCGCTGTAATGATCGCCGTTTGAGACGATCGGGTAGCCGTAGTTTTCTCCGCGCACGACCCGGTTGAGCTCATCACCGCCCTTGGGACCCATCTCGTGGCTCCACAGCTGACCGTCGAGATCGAGGGCAATGCCGAGCGGGTTACGGTGGCCCAGCGACCAGATCTGCGCGCTCACTCCGCCCTCATCGTAGAAGGGATTGTCTTGCGGGACGGAGCCGTCGTCGTACAGGCGCACTATTTTGCCGAGGTTGCCGTCCATGTTTTGTGCCGGGTCGAATTTTTGCCGGTCACCCGAAGTGATGAACAAGAAACCGTCCTCGTCGAACAGCAAGCGATGACCGTAGTGGCCGCGGCCGCTCACCTTCGGCTCCTGTCGCCAGATGACATCCACAGCGGACAGAGTGCCGCCGGCCCCGCTCAGTTCGAGAACACCGCGCGCCACGGCGGCGCCGCGGGTGTTGCCATCGCCGGCCTCGACGTAACTGATATAGAGAAGCCGGTTCTCGGCGAAGTCTGGATGCAGCGCGACGTCCCCGAGACCACCCTGGCCACCGTAATCGACGTCCGGGAGGCCGCGTACCGGTTGTGATTTGTTGCCATCAAGGTCGACGACCAGCAGGCGCCCGGCTTTCTCGGTCACCAGCAGGCGCCCGTCGGGCAAAAACGCCATCGCCCAGGGTTCATCAAAGCTCGCGACCGGATCGACCGCGAATGGACGGGGGCCTTCGGCGCTGGCACACGCAGACAGAAGGCAGGCGGACAGATACAGCAGGAAACGGAACATGTTACTCACCAGTACTGGGAATACGCGTGGAATTATAGTATTGAGAGTAACTTCAGGCTCGTCGCCGTTACAAACGAATAGAAATCTCATGAGAATCGACGCGATTTCAATCGGCCACAATCCCCCGGAGGACGTAAACGTCATCATCGAGGTCCCGCATGGAGGACAGCCCATCAAGTACGAGATGGACAAGGAGGCAGGCACGCTGGTGGTCGACCGGTTCCTGTACACGCCGATGTCGTATCCGGGAAATTACGGCTTCGTACCCCATACGCTGTCGGAAGACGGTGACCCCATTGACGTGCTCGTCGCCAATTCCCGCGAACTCGTGCCCGGCTGCCTGATCAATGTGCGCCCGATCGGCGTGCTGGTCATGGAAGACAACGCGGGCCAGGACGAGAAGATTCTCGCGGTGCCGTCACCGTCCTTGACGCAGCGCTACGACAACATCAAGGAATACTCCGATCTTCCGGATATCACGCTGCGCCAGGTCGAGCATTTCTTCGAGCATTACAAGGATCTCGAACCCGGGAAGTGGGTCCGCATCGGCAACTGGCACGGCTCCGACGACGCCAAGCGCATGATTACAGAGGCGATAGAGCGCGCAAGGTAGCTACAGCGCGTCGAAAAAGATCTCCATCTGCCGGCGCTGCCCGGCATCGGGCATGGGTCCTTGCGCGGCGCCGAAATTGTCGTCGATGTGTTTCGCCTTGGTCATACCGGGAATCGCGACCGTTGCGGCGGGATGCGACAATGCGTACTTGAGCAGGAACTGCGCCCAGCTCGTGATCTGCAAATCGCCCGCCCATCCGGGCAGCGGCTGGCTGCCCACGGCCTCGAAAATACGGCCGCCGCCGAAGGTCCGGTTCAACATGACTGCCATGCCGCGGTCCGCGGCCAGCGGCAGCAGGCGCTCCGCCGCTTCGCGCTGCTCCAGCGAGTAGTCGACCTGGATGAAGTCCAGGTCATGCCGGTTCATGGCCTTTTCCCTTTCCGCGTACTGGCTCGACCGGGACGTCGTCACGCCGATGTAGCGAAACCGCCCGTCCTGCTTGAGTTCCTGCAGCAGGGGGATGTTCTCTTCCCAAGCGCGCAGGCTGTGCACCTGCATCAGGTCGATGCTGTCGGTCTGCAGTCTGTGGGCCGAATCGCGTATCTGCGCGAGACTGTCGTCGCGGCCACTCTCGCGATCGACCTTCGTTGCCATGAAAAGGTCGTCGCGGATGCCGAGATCACTCACGAGGTCGCCGAGGACGCTTTCGGAGGTCCTGTAACCCGGCGCCGTGTCGATGACCGTGCCGCCCCGTTCGTAAAAGCGCGCGAGGGCGTCTCGCAGTGGCGCACGCGCCTCTGGCGAGGGTCCCACGCCGTAACGGTTTGTGCCAAGGCCCATGATCGGGATGAGTTCGCCCGAAGAAGGTATCCTGCGCTTGATGACGGTGGCCGGCGCCGCCAATGCGGCGGGTCCGCCGGCGGCAATAAGCCCGCAGGCGGCGAGCGTCGTCTTCGCGAAGTTGCGGCGGCTCATACGATGCATTGTTGTCTCCCGTGGCCGACTGATAATACCGTATCATGACGGGCGGGCAGGGAACCGAGAGAACGCGATGCCAGGACTGTATTTCGAAGAATTCTCGGTCGGACAGGTTTTCGACCACCCGATCCGGCGTACGATCACGGAGGCGGACAACGTGCTGTTTACCACCATGACGCACAATCCTGCGTCATTGCATCTTGACGCCGAGTACATGAAGAACACGGAATTTGGCAAGCCCCTCGTGAACAGCGGCCTGACGCTGGGATTCATGGTAGGCATCTCGGTCAACGACACGACGCACGGGACGACGGTCGCCAATCTCGGCTGGGACGCGGTGCGCTTTCCCCGGCCGCTGTTTCACGGTGACACGATACACGTGCAAACCGAGGTGCTTGAGGTTCGCGAAAGCAAGTCGCGTCCCGACAACGGCATCGTGACTTTCGCGCACCGTGCTTACAATCAGCACGACGAGCTCGTCGGGGAATGCAAGCGCATTGCACTGATGATGAAGCAGCCGAAATGATTCGCAGTTTCCTGTTTGTGCCGGGCGACAGCGAGCGCAAGCTCGAGAAGGCGGTTGACGCCGGCGCGGATGCCATCATCGTCGACCTCGAGGATTCTGTAAACGCCGAGAACCGGCCGCGCGCACGCGACCTTGCGCGCGAGTACATTGAAGGCCGTGAGAACGTATGGTTGCGAATCAACCCGGTCGACTCCGGCGAGGCGATGGCCGACCTGCAGGCGGTGATGCCGGCGGCGCCGTGCGGCATTGTGCTGCCCAAGGCGAGGAGCGCCGACGATGCGGCCCGGCTGGCGACGAAACTGGACGAGCTCGAGAGTCGCTTTGAGGTCGCGGCCGGACATACCCGGATTCTTCCGCTTTGCACCGAGAGGCCGCGTGCGCTTTTCTCCCTGGACAGCTACGTCGGCGCGACGCCGAGACTGGCCGGGCTGACCTGGGGTGCCGAAGATCTCAGCGCGGCGCTGGGCGCGAGAGCCAGCCGCGACGAGGACGGCAACTGGCTGCCACCCTACGAGCTGGCGCGGTCCCTGTGCCTGTTTGCGGCAGCCGCGGCCGAAGTACCGGCAATAGATACGGTTTACACGGATTTTCGCGATGCGGAGGGGCTGGAATCCTTTGCCGCACGGGCGGCGCGTGACGGTTTTACCGGGATGCTCGCCATCCACCCGGCACAGGTAGCTACGATTAACGACGCATTCTCGCCGAGTGACGATGACGTGAAGCGGGCAGAACGCATCATTGCGCTGTTCAGGGACAACCCGGGGGCAGGGGCGCTGGCACTCGATGGCGAGATGATCGACAAGCCCCACCTCGTGCAGGCAAGGCGCATCGTTGCCCTTGCCACGAGGCTCAAAACAACACAAGAAGGCTGAATACAATGACCGATATCTATCCTGTTACTGACGAAGTTCGCGCGCGGGCGCTCATCGATGCGGCCGGGTACGAGAAGATGTATGCCCGTTCGGTGGAGGACAACGCGGGGTTCTGGGCGGAGCAGGCTGGTCGCATCGACTGGATCAAGCCGTTTACGAAAGTGAAAGACGTCTCGTTCGCGCGCGACGACGTGCACATACGCTGGTACCACGACGGTACGCTCAATGTCTGTTACAACTGCGTCGACCGTCACCTCGAGGAGAAGGGTGACGACGTCGCGATCATCTGGGAGGGCGATGATCCGTCCCGCGACCTGAAAATCACTTATCGCGAGCTTCACGAGCGCGTCTGCAAGTTTGCGAACGCGTTGAAAGGGCTGGGAGCGAAGAAAGGCGATCGCATTACCATCTACATGCCGATGATTCCGGAGGCAGCGATAGCGATGCTCGCGTGTTCGCGCATCGGGGCCGTGCATTCGGTTGTGTTCGGTGGATTCTCGCCGGACGCCCTCGCAGGCCGCATCCACGATTGCGACTCGAATATCGTCGTCACGGCAGACGAAGGTATCCGCGGCGGCAAGAGCGTTCCGCTAAAGGCGAACGTCGATGCGGCGGCACGGAATCCTGACGTCACCTCACTGGAGAAAGTCCTCGTTGTGCGCAATACGGGCGCCAACATCGGCTGGGTCGAGGATCGCGATGCATGGCTGCACGAACTCGAAGCGAATGTCGACGCGGATTGCCCCTGCGAGGAGATGGGCGCCGAAGACCCGCTCTTCATCCTCTACACGTCGGGATCGACGGGCAAACCCAAAGGCGTGCTGCACACGACCGGTGGCTACCTCGTCTATGCTTCGCTGACGCACGAATATGTTTTCGATTACCAGCCCGGAGACGTCTACTGGTGTACGGCGGATGTCGGCTGGGTGACCGGCCATAGCTATATCGTCTACGGCCCCCTCGCCAATGGCGCCATCACCCTGATGTTCGAGGGCGTGCCGAACTACCCGACTTCGTCGCGGTTCTGGGAGGTCTGCGACAAGCACAACGTAAATATCTGCTACACGGCACCGACGGCGATTCGTGCTTTGATGCGCGAAGGCGAAAAACCGGTCAAGCGAACGTCCCGCAAGAGCCTGAGGTTGCTCGGTTCGGTGGGCGAGCCCATCAACCCCGAGGCATGGGAGTGGTACTACAAGGTGGTCGGCGACAGCCGTTGCCCGATCGTCGATACCTGGTGGCAGACCGAAACCGGCGGCATCCTGATCAGCCCACTGCCGGGCGCTACGGATCTCAAGCCCGGCTCGGCGACCAGGCCACTGTTTGGCGTGATGCCCGCGCTGCTCGACGGCGACGGCAACGTGCTGGAGGGTGCTAACGAGGGCAATCTCGTTATTACGGACAGCTGGCCCGGGCAGATGCGCACCGTCTACGGTGACCATAAGCGTTTCGTGGAGACCTATTTCTCGACCTTCGACAACTGCTACACCACGGGCGACGGCGCGCGCCGGGACGAGGACGGTTACTACTGGATCACCGGGCGTGTCGATGACGTGCTCAACGTATCCGGCCACCGCATGGGAACCGCGGAAGTCGAAAGCGCGCTGGTCGCGCATCCCGGCGTCGCCGAAGCCGCGGTTGTCGGGTATCCCCACGACATCAAGGGACAGGGCATCTACGCCTACGTCACGCTCATGGAGGGCATCGAACCCAGTGACGAGCTGCGCGCGGAGCTGCAGCAATGGGTGCGCAAGGAAATCGGACCGATCGCCAAACCCGACCTGGTCCAGTGGGCCCCGGGACTACCGAAGACCCGCTCGGGCAAGATCATGCGGCGTATCCTGCGCAAGGTTGCTGCCGACGATTACGGGGAGCTCGGTGACACGTCGACGCTGGCCGATCCCGCCGTCGTGGAAGACCTGATCGAGAATCGCCAGAATCGCGCTTAGGGAAGCGGCGAATCAGCCCTTGGCCTGACCGGCGTCGTCGTCGAAGACGACGGTGTCGGATGGCGTTTCCAGATCGTCGAAGTCGACGAGTTCGTCGAACCCGCTCAGGTCCGCGATGTCATCGAGCACGGTGCCCGGTGGCTTTTCGGTGGGGTTCTCGACCTGGTCGGACGGTTCGGCGGCGGCGTCGGCCGCCGCTGCCTGCTCGGCCATGAATGCTTCCTCGCTCAGCGGTTCCAGTTTCACTTTCGGAAGTGCATGGCTGAGCTGGTGTTCGCGCAGGGAATCGATGATGCAGCGCTCGTAGGCTTTCACAAATTCCTCCGCAAACATCTGCGGAAAACGGCCGCTGCCTTTCTCCGTCATGGTCGGGTAGAGGTCCTTGTAAAGGCCCCAGTACTTGAGTTCGCCCAGCAGCCTGAACAGCGGTTTGCGGCCGAGGGAACGCTCGAAGCTCGCGGTGAGTTCTACCGGATCGAAACGGTCGGCGAACTCGACAAACGCGTGCGTCATGGCATCCAGGAAAGCCTCCTGGTGTGCCAGCAGGTCCTGGCAGACTTCACGAACCGCGTCGCGAGGACCGAGGTATTCGCCATCGCGCCCGACCAGCAGTTGCTTGACCAGGTCACCCGTATTCTGCGACAGCTTGATCGGGTTATTGTGCCGGGGAAGAATCGTCGTCTGGTCAAGACTGAATGCCGTCTTCAGCTCGGCCCGGTTCTCGAGCAGCTTTTCGACTCCCTGTATGAATTCGCGCAGGATTTCGCCCGCGTTGTGCATCGCCTCGGCGGTGTCGATGGCAGGATGCAGCTCCGCGCGGCTGATTTTCAGCCCGTCGAGGAACGCATCGAAAAGATCGTCGCCGGTTACCTCTACCCGTGACGCCCTCGGGAACTCCGGCTCGAGCAGTGGCGGCTCGGGCTCCTGCAGCTCCGCGGGGATGTCCGCAACAGGCGCCTCGGGCAGTTCTTCGTCGTCACCGGCGTAGAGGACCGACTCGAACGCCACGTCGCCGGTAATCTCGTCCTCGTCGAGCAGCTGGACGCCGGTCTTGATCCGGTCCTCCTCGACAAGCTGCTCGATATGATCCGGCACCACGGTCGGCTTCGGTTCCTCGGGCATCTCCAGGTCTTCGCCCTCGTCGATGGAGACCAGGATCTCGAAGTCGCCAAGGAGGAGATGGTCGCCGTTGAACAGGCGTCGAGGGTTGCCTTTGCCCAGCGGCTTGCGCTCGTCGTTGACGTAAACGCCGTTGGTGCTTATGTCGACGATATAGTAAATACCGCCTTTGCAGTCGATCGTGGCGTGCTTTCCGGAAATGAACTTGTCCGGATCGGGCAGGATCCAGTCGTTGTTCAGGGAGCGGCCGATGGTGCCGCCATCCGACCGAAACTCACGCACGGCATCGTCGCCGACGATGTCCCGGTGGTCGCTGATGATTTCCAGTTTGAGCGGCATACCCGTTCCATACTGTCGCCGCCGCACGGAAAATACTCGGTGCGGTCGGTGGCCGAATGTAAATAGTGCGCCGGATTAGGGACTTACGCTGCCAAACAGTTCACATAATCGGGCGGGAAATGCGGCCCTGGGTCCTTGAGAACGCGCATTGGCGACCAAATATGACGAGAGCACGGGTAGTGGCGAAATTGGCGCCGGTGTGTCACCTTTTAGCGGATGACGATGAGCAACAAGACACTTTACAAGATCGTTTTCGTCAGCCAGGGCCAGGTTTACGAGGTCTATGCGCGCGAAGTCAGCCATGGCGGCCTGTTTGGCTTCGTCGAGGTCGAGGAGCTCGTTTTCGGCGAGCGCACGAGCGTCGTGGTCGACCCTTCCGAAGAGCGGATCAAGTCGGAGTTCGAAAACGTCAAGCGTACCTACCTGCCGATGCACTCGATCATTCGCATCGACGAGGTGGAAAAGCAGGGCACGTCGAAGATCACCAAGGCGGAGGGCAACG
>CBDUCE010000141.1:0-8000 GCA_965365575.1 uncultured Gammaproteobacteria bacterium | reverse complement strand
CGATGCAAGTGTACCTCGTCGGTGGCGCTGTTCGTGATGAGCAGCTCGAACTTCCCGTGAAAGAGCGGGACTGGTGCGTCGTCGGCGCGACGCCCGCGGAGATGAAAGCGGCGGGTTACAGGCAGGTCGGCAAGGACTTCCCCGTATTCCTGCATCCCGATACCGGCGAGGAATATGCCCTCGCGCGCACGGAGCGCAAGACGGCGGCCGGCTACCACGGATTCGAGTTTCACACGGATCCCGGCGTCACGATCGAGGAGGACCTGGGACGCCGCGACCTCACCATCAACGCGCTCGCGCAGGACGCGGACGGCAATCTCGTGGATCCCTACGGCGGCGTTGCCGACATCCGCAACCGCCTTCTGCGCCATGTCTCCGACGCGTTTGTCGAGGACCCGGTGCGCGTGCTCAGGGTCGCTCGCTTCGCGGCTCGCTTTGCATCGCTGGGCTTCGTCATCGCGCCGGAAACCCTGTCGCTGATGCGCCAGATCACGGCCGACGGCGAAATCGACGCGCTGGTGCCCGACCGGGTGTGGAAGGAGACCGAGTCGGCGCTCGTCGGGCCGGACAGCCGCGTCTTCTTCGAGACCCTGCGCGAATGCGGCGCACTCGAGGTCCTGTTTCCCGAAGTCGATCGGCTCTTCGGCGTTCCTCAGCCGAAGCAGTGGCACCCTGAAATCGATACGGGCGTCCACGTGATGATGGTCCTCGACCAGGCCGGGAAGCTGTCGCCCGATCTCGAGGTACGTTTTGCGGCACTGGTGCACGACCTCGGCAAGGGCACCACACGCAAGCACAGCCTACCGAGTCACCCCGGGCACGAGCGGCGCGGCGTCAAGCTGATCCGGCGCATGGCGGAGCGCCTGCCGGTGCCGAACGCCTGCCGTGACCTGGGAATACTCGTGTCCGAGTACCACACGCACTGCCACCGTGCGTTCGAGCTACGCGCGGCAACGATACTGCGGATGCTGGAGGCGACGGACGCGTTTCGTCGACCGCGGCGCTTCGATCAGTTTCTGCTGGCCTGCGAGGCCGATGCGCGCGGCCGCAAGGGGCTCGAAGACCGTCACTACACCCAGGTCGACCTGCTGCGCGGGGCGCTCGCCGCAGCCGCCGCAGTCGATGCGGCCGCTATCGCAGCCGGGCACGAAGGAAAGGCGATCGGCGAGGCCATTCGGCGCGAGCGGCTTGCCGCCGTGGAAGCGTTCCGGGCCGGTTTTCAGCCGACGCCGTAGAAATACAGGTAGACGGAAAACACGGTCACCTCGCCGTAGTTCTCGGAGTCGTCGTAGCCCAGCCCGAACTCGATATCGTTACGCTTGCCGATCGGCGCCAGGAAGCGCACAGAGTAGGAATTCGTCCTGCTGCCCGCGACCGCACCCTCCCACTGCGCGAGTTCGAACTCGAGGCGCTTGAGTCCGAAATCGATGCCCAGGCTGGCGCTGGCGCGATAATCGACGAGCGAATTGAGCAGGCTCAGGCGGGTCACGGAGAACAGGTTGACGATATCGCGGTTCGGATCGAGGCGCAGGTCCACGCTGTAGTCGTAGCTCATGCCCCTGAATCTGACGTCGACGTCCTCCGACAGATCGAGGCGCGCGCCGAAGCCGTAGCCGTTGGCGTCGAAGTTCACCTGCCGCCGGCGGGTGAAACCGGTCTCGGGCAACTCCAGTTCGAGATCGCGAAATTCGTAGTCGAAACTCAGCGAACCGCTGGCGCCGCGAAAGTACAGGGAGGCGCGTGCATCCGTCGAATCGAGCACGCTGTCGTCGCCCCAGTAGGCCAGCCCGAAGCGCACACCGGCGGGGTCGAAGAAATGATCCAGGCCTACGTCGCCGTACCAGGTTTCGAGCTCGTCACGAATCGGCAACTCCACGCTGCTCCGCGCAAGACCGGCGGACAGCCACGTTTCCTCCCCGACCGCGAGGTCCCCGAGCAGCGCGACGGCAAGTCCGTCAGCCGAATCGGCCTGCAGCCCGCCGGCGACCACGTATTCGCCGGCCGCCCAGCCGTTTGCCGACAGCAGGAGTAAGACGACAAACCTAAAGCATGACATAGAGGATTACTGCAGCGAGCACGAGTCGATAAAGCGCGAACGGCAAAAGGCCGATGCGGCTGACGAAGCGCATGAAAAAGTCGATGCTGATGTAGGCGACCACCGCGGCCACCAGCGCCGCGACCGACAGCTGCGTCCAGGCGACCTGCTCGTCGCTCAGGATCAACCCGCCCATTTCATAGACGGTCGCCAGCAGGATGACCGGCACCGACAACAGGAACGAGAATCTTGCGGCGTCGCGGCGATCGAATCCGAGCAGCCGCCCCGCCGAAATGGTGACTCCCGACCGCGAAGTCCCGGGCACCAGCGCGAGTGCCTGCGCACAACCGATCACCACGGCATCGCGGAGCGTCACGTCCGCGACATTTCTGTCACGACGGCCGAAGCGGTCCGCCAGCACCATGATGATCGCATAGCCCGAGAGCGTGCCCACGATCACGGCCGGGCTTCTCAGGTTCGCCTCGATCCAGCCGGCGAGCGCGAGCCCCGCGATGGCGGCCGGCACGGTGCCGATTCCCAGCGCGAGCGCAATCCGTGACTCCGGCGTTTGGTTGTTCAGCGTGAGCAGCTGTCCCGTTCCCCGCAGCAGGGCGAAGATGTCGTCACGGAAAAACAGGCAAACGGCGAGCAGCGAACCGAAGTGGACGGCAACGTCGAAGGCCAGGCCCTGGTCGGTCCAGCCGGCGGCCGAAGGCACGAGCACCAGATGCCCGGAACTCGAAATCGGCAGAAACTCGGTGAGGCCCTGCACGATGGCGAGCACGACCACCTGCAGCCAGGTCACGAGCTTGTTCCTTGCGTCGCTGATGTCGTCATAGGGTGTGTGTCCTGTCGGCCGTTTCGAATGCAGCCGGCCTGGAGATATCTCCGCGGGCGAGGCAGATGCACTTCACGTTTTCGCCCATCTCACCGGGCAGAGTCAACATTTTGACCTGCGCGGCGGTCTGCAGCTGTGATTCAGGTAGCATCCCGGCGAAGCCGTGCAACTCGCCTTCGATGCCGCCATCCAGCAGGAACTGCGCCTGGCTCACGTAGCCGAGTATGTCGAGCCCGCTGCCCACGGCGGCTGCCGCAACGGCGGTGAAGTCCACCCAGGCGGTCAGGTCCTGGATGCCCGGGAGAATAAGCGGATCGCTGTGTGCCCGATGGCGGAAGTGGCAGCGCAACCAGCCCTCGTTACGGTCGGCCGCGTAATACTCGCGCCGGCTCACGCCGTAATCGAACAACAGTGCGAGTCCGCTTTCGAGCATCTGCGCCATGTCCCCGAGCCATGCCGGCGCTGCAAGCGATACCTCGGAAATATAGTTGTCCGGCAGTCGCCGACCGATGTCCTGTTCGATCGCTTCGACAGCACGCACAAGCATCTCGGGCGCGGGCTCATCGACGAAGACGAACTCCTGGGCTTCGTCACTGACGCGCAGCTGGAAGACGCCGTTTTTCCTGCGCATGAATCGTTCCACGGGCAGCGCGTCGAGCACTTCATTGGCGAGCACCACGCCGCGGTGCGAATCGGGCATCCGGTCGAGCCAGACGATACGATCCGCCACGTCGGGGAGTTCCTCGTGCAGAAGCCGCTGCTGCCGCTGGCGCAAGTCGGCAGACACTTCGAGAATCCTGTACTCGGCCGGCAACGCGTCAACCTCGCGCAGCGCGCGCAGCATATCCAGCGCCAGCCTGCCACTGCCGGCACCGAATTCGAGCACCGAAGCCCCGGTGGATTCCCGCAGCGCCGCCGCGCATTGCTTCGCGACGACGCGGCCGAACAGTGGCGATATCTCCGGCGCCGTAACGAAGTCCCCGTCGGCGCCGAATTTGCGCGCGCCTGCCGCGTAGTACCCGAGTCCCGGGGCATACAACGCGTAATGCATGAACTCCGCAAAACTGATGCTGCCGCCGGCGTCGTGTATTCGTGCACGTATGTAGTCCGCGCAGCGCTCACTGTGGGCGGCACTGACCGCGTCCGGTTGCGGCAGCGAAAATGCGTAATCGTGTTGCATCTTGCGTGGATCGTCTTTCAGAATGTCGCCTTTATAACGTGAGCCGGAAAAAATTGCTGAGATGACGAGCACCCCGAGTCTTGAAGGTCGTATCGCGCTGGTAACCGGCGCCGCGCGTCGCGTCGGCGCCGAGATTGCCACGCAATTGCATGCCGCGGGCGCCGATGTCGGCATCCATTACCGCAGCTCCGGTGAAGACGCTACGAATCTCGTCGCGCGCCTCAACGGGCTGCGGCCCGACTCCGCCGCCGCATTTCAGGCCGACCTGCTGGATACCCTGTCGCTTCCCGCGCTGGTCGCTGCGGTCGTCGATTGGCGCGGTGGACTCGACGTACTGGTGAACAACGCGTCGACATTCTATCCGACGCCGCTCGGTGAGATCACCGAGACGCACTGGGATGACCTCGTGGGCAGCAATTTCAAGGCGCCGCTGTTCCTTTCCCAGGCGGCAGCGCCCAGCCTGCGCCGGCGCCGCGGCAGCATCGTCAATATCGTCGATATCCATGCGCAACGGCCGCTGCGCGACCACCTGGTCTACGGCCCCGCCAAAGCGGGGCTCGCCATGCTGACGCGCGCGCTGGCGAAAGAGCTTGCCCCCGAGGTGAGGGTGAACGGGGTTTCGCCCGGGGCCATCCTGTGGCCGGAGGGCGGCATGAGCGAGACAGCCAAGGCGTCCATACTCGAGCAGGTGCCGCTGGCGCGCCCCGGCGATCCGGCGGATATCGCCGGCTGCGTGCTCTATCTCGTGCGCGACGCAAGCTACGTAACGGGCCAGATCGTGGCCGTCGACGGGGGTCGCTCCATCGGCTGGTAGTCGCTACAGCGCGTTCGCGAACTCACGCGCGGGCGTACCCCGTAGCTCCAGCTGCGGAACGCTCTGTGCCGCCTCGAGCTTGAACTGGGCGCCCGGAATGGCTGCTGCGGGACATGCGCCGGTGTCGAGATACGACAGCGCCGCCTCGATATTCGGGTCGGTGTCTGCTCCGACGGCCACGTTCAGGTCATCGGGTGCGGCGCAGTCGACGGGCAGCCCGAAGAAGTAGTCGCCGAAATCGTCGGCGTTCAGCGTCTGGAACGCCGTCGGCCGCAGGATCTTCTCGCAGAACTCAAGGCCAACCTGGCCGACCGGCTTGCCGAAAGTATCGTCGCCAACGATTGCAACCTCGACGTGCGGCTCCATCCCGTTGATCACGAGTTCGCTCGCCGACGCCGTGCTCCTGGACGCAATGACCACGAGGCGGACCAGGCTCATCGAATTGCCACGGCGCTCGAAAAACTCGGTGTTGTTGTTCTCGGCCGCGCGCAGTTCGTTGAAGACGGTTTTGGAATACACCAGGTTCTCGGCAACGTCGCCACCGAGGAAATCGCCGAGCAACTCGGACGTGCTAACCAGGCCGCCGCCGTTATAGCGCAGGTCGAGAATGACGTCGTTGACGCCCTGCGACCTGAAATCCGCAAACACGGTGTCCATCGCCGCGTCCGCGGTGCTGATGAACGTCGCGAGTTCCATGTAACCCACGGGCGGACGAACGCCATCTGGATCGACGATAACCCGGGATTGCGGCACCGGGTCGATGGTCACGATGTCCTTGGTGATGCTGCGGGTGAAATCATCGCTGCCGTCGGGGTTGCCGCCAACCGGCCGCATTGTGAAATCCAGCGGCGACAGGTCGAAAACGGCGTTGACGCCCTCGTTTGCCTGGATCTCCGCGACCGTGCGGCCGTTGAGCGCGACGATCTGCTGGCCCCGCTCGAGTCCCGCCCGATTTGCCGGGCTGTCGAAGAACACGCGCGTCAGCCGCAAATCGTTCTCGGCGATGAAGCGGCTGCTGAATCCGAAACCTTCGAATTTGCCTTCGCCGAAAAACGCCTGGTCCGCGGCAGCGGTGTTGATGAAACTGAAGCGGTCCACGGGGTTGTCGATGCCGTCTTCGGGCGTCAGGTCCGGGCTGAACGTCGTGAGATACGCGAGCAGGTCGTCGGGCGTCGCGAACTGGCTGAGATCCACGTCGGCGGGCAGGCGATCATTCCAGAAATACCATTCGCGCATCGCGTCGATTACGAACTGTTTCTGGCCGTCGTCGGAGCAGGCGGCGACGGGCAGATCACCCGAACCACCATCGTCGGACGAACAAGCCGCTATTACACATGTGGACAGGATTGCAACGAGTCTGCGCATCGGTACTCCGTTACCCTTGGGGCTTTATCCATGTGTGGATCTTATCCAGTGCCATCAAACGAGGCTGCGGAACTGTCCTCGTTTTGACGCATATCCGCCACAATTTATCCCCGACTTTTTACAAAATAACCTCGACCGGCGTCAACGGATGACGCTCGCCGTCGAACTCGCGCCAGTGCTCGGCAATCGTCTTCCCGGTCACCGGGTGCACCAGGTCCGGCGCAATGTCGGCGAGCGGCCGCAGCACGAAACCGTAATCCAGCACGTCGTGCCGCGGCAATCGCAGCGGCAGCTCGGGGTCGACCGTGTCACCGTGCAGCAGCAGATCGATGTCGAGCGGCCGTGAACTGAACTTGTCCGGGCCGCGGGTGCGTCCCGCCATTGCATGTATTCGCTCTATCTGCTCGAGGATGTCGAGCGGATCGGACTGTGTATCTACGGCGACGACCAGGTTCAGAAATTCGGGCCCGTCGAACCCTACAGGCGCACTCGCGTAGACCGGCGACACGGTCAACTCGCCGAATATACGGCGCAACTCGTCAATGGCGAGCCGCAGGTTCTTCTCGGCATCAATGTTGCTACCGAGCCCCAGGTAGACGGCGGCCAAGCATCACTCCTTGTCGCTGCGATCGCCGCGTTCGATCAGCACGCCGACGTCGCGCGCGCCGCGGATCGCCCCCGGCTTGTTGACTCGTACCCGGACCCACGGCACGCCGAATTCGCCGGTTACGATCCCGGCGATACGCTCGGCAAGGGTCTCCACCAGCTGAAACTCGGACTCCGCGACGAAACTCTGCACCCGCTTCGCGACGAGCTTGTAGTTCAGGGTGTCCGCGACGTCATCGGTCTCCGCCGCCTTGCGGATATCCGCCGCCATCTCGAGGTCGATCTCGACGGTCTGGCGAATCTTGCGCTCCCATTCCCAGATGCCGATGACGGCGTCTACCTTCAGGTTGTGGAGAAAAATAATATCCATCAGAGGTCGCTCCTCAGTCCTTGGCCGCCGGCGCTGCCAGGGAGTCGAGCGGCCAGCGCGCCTGCGCCCGAATCTCGCCGATCGGGCGCGCATCTGCGAGGCGTAATGCGCCGGCCACCGCAATCATCGCGCCGTTGTCGGTACACCATGCCATGCGGGGATAATAAACCTCGCCGGGAAACCGCTCCGACATTTCCTGGCGCAGGAGCTTGTTGGCGCCAACGCCGCCGGCCACGACGATACGGGAAAGTCTCGCACTTTTCGCGGCCCGCACGGCTTTTTCCACGAGCGTGTCCACCGCGGCCCTCTGAAACGACGCCGCGATATCGGCCCGATCGCTGTCGAGAACACCGCGCTCGGTGGCTTTGCGAACCTCGATCATCACGGCCGTCTTAAGCCCGCTGAAGCTGAAGTCGTGCCCGGGACGATTCAGCATCGGCCGCGGAAAAGCGAACGCGCTGTCGTTACCGTGCTCCGCGAGCGCCGCCAGCGCGGGGCCGCCCGGGTAGCCGAGACCGAGTAGCTTGGCGGTCTTGTCGAATGCCTCTCCGACCGCGTCATCGAGCGTGGTTCCGAGCAGTTCGTACTCGCCCAGCGCGCGCACCGAGATAAGCATCGAGTGCCCACCCGACACCAGCAGGGCCAGGAAAGGGAACCCGGGCGGATCGTCCTCGAGCATCGGTGCGAGCAGGTGGCCCTCCATGTGGTGCACCGGGACCACCGGGCAGCTCCAGGCCAGGCCGAGCCCGGCGACCATGCCGCCGCCAACCATGAGCGCGCCGACGAGGCCAG
>CBDUCE010000140.1:0-8175 GCA_965365575.1 uncultured Gammaproteobacteria bacterium | reverse complement strand
GGCTGCGTAACGGCCTGCAAGAACGAGCACGAGGTTCCCTGGGGCGTCAACCGACGCCGCGTCGTGACCCTCGATGACGGGGTACCCGGCGAGAAATCGGTTTCGGTAGCCTGCATGCACTGCACGGACGCGCCCTGCGCGGCCGTCTGCCCGGTCGACTGTTTTTACACCACCGACGACGGCATCGTGCTGCACGACAAGGACCTTTGCATCGGTTGCGGTTACTGCTTCTACGCCTGCCCCTTCGGCGCGCCGCAGTTCCCGCAGCAGGAAGCATTCGGCGTACGCGGCAAGATGGACAAGTGCACGTTCTGCGCCGGCGGCCCGGAAGACGACAACTCCGCGGCCGAACTCGAGCAATACGGTCGCAACCGCATTGCCGAAGGCAAGCTGCCATTGTGCGCCGAAATGTGCAGCACGAAGGCGCTGCTGGCCGGCGATGGCGACATGGTCGCAGACATCTACCGCGAACGAATCACGAAACGAGGCGGCCGCCCCGAAACCTGGGGTTGGGAAACCGCATACAAGGGCGACGCCTGATCAATCGGGCGCCGCAGGGATAAGCGAATGGTGACGAAACACTCGAAGAATCGGCCGCGTCCGCTGGCGATGGCGGCGGCCTTCGCATTTCTATCAATCGGCATGACCGCCTGTGCCGAACGGGCAGACGTCACCTTGCACGAACCCGGTGTCTACAAGGGTGGGGCGGATCCACTGCTGGCAAAACAGCAGGATCCGCAAAACACGCAGACATTGCAGGAACGTTTCGCCGAGGGACAGTCGGACCGGTAGCCAGGCCGGTCCGGTTTACGAATGGTCGCAGTGACCCGACTGGGTCACTGCGCAAACAGGAGCCTGGTCAATGCGAGAACAAAATATCACTAGCAAACCACGAGGCCGCCGGCGTGCCGTCCTCGTGACCGTCGCAGTGTCGCTGATGGTTGCCATGGCATTGCCGCTGACAGGGTATCTGGCCCACGAAGCCGGCCTGATGCCAACGGCTCAGGCCCAGGAGTCGGACGAAGAGGCCGTCAATCCGCGCGCCGAATACTGGCGCGCCGTACGCGGCGGTGTCGAAGGTTACTCGGCTGTTACGGGCCAGGAGGCCGGCGTGCTGATCCAGAACGGCGGCCAAAACTGGCGCGCGGTTCGCAATGGCCCGATCTCTTTCTACGGTGGGTCGTTCATCATAATCGTGCTGCTGGCCCTGGCCGCCAAGCACATCGTCAAGGGCCGGGACAAGCTCGAGTCGCGCACCGGTCGCACGGTCACACGCTGGTCGACGTTCGAGCGCATCATGCACTGGTATGTCGCCATTTCATTCATCATCCTGTCGATCACGGGCCTGAGCCTTATCTTCGGGCGGGCCCTGTTGATACCGCTTATGGGCAAGGAAGGTTTCGCGGCATGGGCGCAGCTGGCGAAACCGATTCACGATTACCTGGCGCTGCCGTTCGCTGCCGGTCTGATCGTGCTGCTACTCATGTGGATCGGCAAGAACGTGCCGAAGGCTTATGACTTCGACTGGCTCAAGTCCCTGGGTGGGGCCATCGGCGACGGTCATCCGCCGGCCGGATTCTTCAACGCCGGCGAGAAAGTCTTCTACTGGCTCGTGTTTTTCGGCGGCGTGGCCCTCACCGTATCGGGCTTCTTCCTGCTGTTCCCCAACTTCGAAACGGTCCGCGAGTCCATGCAGTTCTGGCACATCGTGCACTCTGCGAGCGGCCTGTTCCTGATCGCCGTCTCGCTGGGCCATATGTACCTTGGCAGCATCGGCACCGAAGGCGTACTCGAGGGCATGGTAAGCGGCGACGTCGACGAAGGCTTCGCGAGGCAGCATCACAGCATCTGGTACGAAGAAGTCAAAGGTGGCAGCACTCCCGCGGAAAGCGAGGCCGCGCCGGGCGCGTCGAGTGCCGCGACGACCTGACCCGCAACGGGCCAGAAGAACGTTAACCAACCGGCCGGCATTTGTCGGCCGGTTTTTCGTTGCGCTGCTGTTTCTCGGCCTGCCCTTTGCCGCCATCGGCAACCCCTTGCTGGAGGGCGAGCAAACGAATGGCAAGACCCCCCTCATGTCGGCCGCAAGGCAGGGCGATGCTGCGGCCGTCACCCGTCTGATTTCGGCCGGCGCCAACGTGAATGCGAGCAACGCCGGTGGCGCAACCGCGCTGATGTTCGCGGCTCTCAGCGGCGACCCGCTGGTTACGAGCTTGCTGGTCAGGGCGGGCGCGCGCACCGACGACAAAGCGAAACTGGGCTGGACGGCACTCGCGCTGGCGGCGGTGAAGGGCTACACCGATGTAGCGGAAGTCCTGCTCGATGCCGGGGCGGACCAGGGCGTTCGCGACGCGTACGGTTGGACGCCGTTGATGCGTGCCGTGGACAGGCGTCGCAAGGATTTCGTACGGCTGTTACTTGAAAGCCCGGGCGCCGACGTGGCCGTCCGCCAGGAGGACGGCGCAACCGCGTTGCACATAGCGGCCGCGAGCGGGGACCCGGAGATCGTCCGGCTGCTCGTGGAGCATGGCGCGGACCGCTCTGCCGTAAACCGCGACGGCAATACGGCGGCACAGATCGCGAGATCCGCCGGTTTCGCGGAAATCGCGGAGTACCTGGACCAGGCCGGCAGTCCCTAGCAGGCGCCGGTGCGCGAATACTCGCTCATCGGCCAGACGGTGGTCACCTTGCGAGCAGGTTGCCGGATGTCGTCTCGCTTGTGCGCCAACGCCACCTGGAACCCGAATTCGGTGAGAAACCGGTCGAGCAGATCGCCCCCGTAGATGCCGGTCGCAAACAGCGCCTGTTCCTCGTCGGCATACTCGAGATGCACGGCCGCGAGCGGCTGCGGCGCGGGACCGGCCAGTACCCGGGCGCCGTCGCTCGGATCGTAGACGCTGCCTTCCGAGCAGCAGTAGATGACCTGCCCGCGCGACCACCAGTCGTCGCCGACCGCTTCCTCACTCATGGGTTTGTGCCGGTAGTCGATGAAGCTCACTTTGCGCGTCGGGTAACTCATGCGGTGGGCGCAGATTGCCGAGAATGCAACGATCGAGCGACGGGGTCCGGCACCGCCAGTCCAGCGATACGCGCGGCCGTCCGACGTCTCGAGCTCGGCACCCGGTTCCGCGGGCGAACCCAGGTCGATCAGGAAACACGGCGTCGTGACGTAGGGGTAATGAAAGACGTAGCTCTGGCCCACGGTCAGTGCGTCGGCCCGCAGGGTCTTGCCACCGGTGTCGACCAACCTCACCCGTTCGGCCGGCACGAGTTCGCCGGCCGGCTGCGCCATCAGCGACGGGTCCGCGGCCACCGCCGCACCGGCACCGACACATGCCTTGATGAATTTGCGCCTGTCGAAAGAATTGGAATCAGCCATCGTAAAAATAGTATCAGAAACGCTGTGGGCGTCTGCTGCTATGATCGAAATTCATCCATGCCTGCGAGAGGGGCGAGTGCCCGGTACCTTCGACCTATTCACGGACCGCGAGCTGGCGCACTACAGCCGGCACCTGAGCCTGCGCGAGGTCGGGCCGCAGGGGCAGGCCAGGCTCAAGGGGGCGTCCGTGCTGCTGGTCGGGCTGGGCGGTCTCGGCTCACCGCTGGCCATGTACCTGGCGGCGGCGGGCATCGGCCGGATCGGCATCGTCGAATTCGACACCGTGGACGCGTCGAACCTGCATCGGCAGGTGCTCTTTGGCAGCAGCCAGATCGGGCGACCCAAGCTCGCTTCCGGCGCCGAGCGGCTTCGGGACCTGAATCCACATATCACCATCGACGAGCATGCCTGCGCATTGACGCGCGATAACGCGCGGGAAATCGTCAGGGAATACGGGGTCGTCGCCGACGGCGCCGACAATTTCGCGACGCGCTATCTCGTCAACGATGCGTGCGTACTCGAGGCAAGACCCCTGGTTTCAGCGTCCATACTCGCCTTCGAGGGCCAGCTGTCGGTTTACAACCATGAAGACGGACCCTGCTATCGGTGCCTTTTCCCTGTGCCGCCGCCACCCGGCGTCGTACCGTCCTGCGCGGAGGGCGGTGTTCTCGGCATCCTGCCGGGTGTGATGGGGACGTTGCAGGCAACCGAGGTTATCAAGCTCGTACTCGGCCTCGGGGAAGTCGCGAGCGGCAGACTCGTGCACTACGATGCGCTGGCTCTTACGTTTTCGAGCTTTAACGTTTCGAGGGACGCGGGGTGCGTCATCTGCGGAAGACATCCCGAAATCACCGAGCTCGTCGATTACGACCTGTTCTGCGGCGCCGGTGCCTCGGCGGATTCACTGGTGCCTCAGTTGTCGCCCGCCGAGGCCGCCGAGTTGCTCGGCGCGGCGGACACCGTCTTCGTCGATGTGCGCGATGCGCACGAGCGCCTGGTCGACGACCTGCCGGGATCCGAACACATCCCTTTGAATGCACTCATCGAGAGCGGCGTACCGTTCCCGGCCTCGTCACAGCTGGTCCTGTTCTGCGCATCCGGGAGCCGCAGCCTGCTCGCCGCCGAGTCGCTGATAAGACGCGGCTACGATCGCGTGCACAACCTCGAGGGCGGCCTGTCCGGCTGGCGGCGGGCGTTCCCGACCTGATCAGAAGGCTATCGATGTCGAGAGATAGGCATATGCGGTATTGGAGGTCGGCGGCGCGCCGGGGGCATTTTTGAGAAACTCCCCCTTCCACAGATAAGCGGCTGTGAAGTCGACCGTCACATTCCGCGAAGCTGACCACCATCGCCAACGCAAATCGACCTGATGGCCGATGAACGACCCTGAGTTGCCGTCACGATCTCTCAGCACGGCCGTCGGCATGAAGTCGCGGTCGCTGGCGAGCCATGCGGGCCGGTAGTCGAGTCGGAAATCCGTTGACGGACCCGGCTTCGACCTCAGGGCTATTCCGGGCGACAGGATATTGCTGCGTGTAAACGCGCCGTAGATGCCTGTCGGTCCGAACTCCCAGCGCCTGTCACCGTACAGAGTATCGAAGCGATTGAACTCGCCGTCGTCCGGGTCTTCATCACCCGATGCATAGTCGAAACGCAATATGACACGCGGCTCCCAGCTGCCCTGCAGCTTGCGGCTGACTTCCGCGTGAATGAACCACGCCCGATGATCGAGGTCCGTGGTGTCAGTCGGCAGCAGGCTGGCGCGGCTCTTTCCCTGCTGGATCGCGGTCTCGAGCTCGTACGCCCATACATCGCCGGAGTTCTGTGCGCGGAGGCCGGCTGTCAGGAAGTCACGATTGCGCGTGGGCAGACTCGGCCGATCCTCTTCGCGGATCCCGTACAGGTACCACTCGGTATCAACCCGGCTGCCGAGGCGCACGTCGGACACGTGCAGTCCCCAGAGGATCCGCTCCCAGTGTTCCTGGTCGAGTTCGAACTCATTGTTTCGCAAGCGGTCTCGTTCGAGGTTGTTGGGGAGGCGGGCGACGGGCATCGTCAGGAATGCCTGCAACCCGACGCCCCCGGATTTCGACCACCTTACGTGGATACCGGTAAAGGAGTTGATCGTGTTGCGCATTCGATTACGCGACACCAGGCGGCGGCTGCCAACATCCATCGTCATCCGGCCGACCTGGATGTCCACTTGCTCGTTCCTGTAGCCGACATACGCGCGTAATGGCTCGAGCGCATTGACGTCGTCGGTACCAACTGGCGTCAGGTCCTGTTCCAACCACGCGCGGGAATCCTGGAGTTCGAATCCCGAATAGAACCGCTCGCCGTTGATCTGCGCGTGCACGAGCAGCCGTGACAACAGCAGTTCATCCTGTCCCGGACCGACGAGGCGAAACGTATTATCCATCGACTCATAGCGCAGCCGGAAACTGCCGCTTATTGACAGCCGGTCCGGGGTTTCGGCCGTGGACTCCAGGCTCTGCAGCTCACCTTGCGCTTGAGCGACGACGGGGCACAGCATGGCCAATAGCAGGCCCGCACGTATTCTCGTTTTTGCCCCCCTCTTGCGCACGGCGAAACTAAAACACAAAGAGCGTTTGTCGTGCAATCCTAAGATGGGATAAAGCTCAGGCTCGTGCCAGCGCCAGCACGCTGACCTTCTGCGCGCCGTGCGCGAGTAGCTCGCGAGCGAGCTGTGCGCAGGTTTCGCCCGTCGTAATCACGTCGTCGATCAACAGGACATGGGGCGCACGAATCGTGCCCCGAACCGTAAAAGCGCCAGCGAGGTTGCGTCGTCGCTCACGCGACCCCAGGCCGGACTGGTAGGGGGTGCTCCGAGTCCTCGATACATTACGAATGACGGGCAGACCACTCGCCTTTTGCAACGGCCGGCAGATTTCGGCGGCCTGGTTGAAGCCGCGGACGCCATGCCGCAGCCAGTGCAGGGGAACCGGCAACAGGGCGTCGATATCGCCGGGCACTTCGGCCAGTGATCCGCACAGGAGCTCACCGAACGCGTCAGCGTATTGCAGCCTGCGGTGGTACTTGAACAGCCGTATGGCCGCGTCGACCGGGAACTCGAAGGCCAGCGGCGCAACGGCGGCCTCGAAAGGCCGGGGGCGGTCCTGGCATTCCGCGCACACGACGCCGGGGCCCGGCTTTGCCGCCAGGGGCCTTGCACAACCGGCGCACTGCTGGCGAATCCACGGCAAATCACTCTCGCAGCCCGGACAGATCGCTGACTCCTGGTGCTGCCTTTTCATTCCGCAGAAGACGCAGCAGCGCGGCATCAACGCGTGCTCGAGCGCGCGGGCCGAGCGGCAGGCGAACTGCCAGGGCGGCAGCGCGAATCGGCGAATTCCCATGCGCCCATCGTGGCGCAGGCGTCACTGGTCGGCAGCCCCCGAATCCGCGCGATTTCGGCAGAAAGCGTGATACCGTGTCGCGTCCTGCCGTTGCGCGTATGCAATGAACGTCACGAACCACATTTCAGAACTGCGTCCCCGGGACATTCGACGACACTTCGACCAGGCCGCGGATCGCTTTGACGAAGCCGACTTCGTCCACGGCGTGACCCGCGAGGGCCTGCTGGAGCGTATGCGGCCGATGACCATTGACGCCGCCACGGTCATCGACCTCGGCGCGGCAACCGGCACCGCCATCCCGGGGCTGCAAAAGCGTTTTCGCGGTGCCCGGGTGATCGCGGTCGACTTTTCCGCGGAGATGCTGCGGGTCGTGCGCCGCAAGCGAACCCTGCTTTCCAAGCGCTATGCCGTGCAGGCCGATGCCCGGTCGCTGCCGTTCGCGGATACCAGTATCGACGTGATTTTTTCGAACCTCATGCTGCCGTGGACCGATGATCTCGATGCCGTATTCGAAGAAATTGCGCGCGTATTGCGTAAAGACGGCCTGTTCGTCTTCTCGGCGCTTGGTCCGGACAGCCTTTTGGAAGTTCGCCAGGCATGGCAGACGGTCGACGCAGGCGAGCACGTGAATCGCTTCCCGGACATGCACGATGTCGGCGATGCCCTCGTCCGGGCGGGGCTGCGGGAACCCGTGCTGGATGTCGACCGCCTGTCGGTCAGCTATCGCGACGCCGACGTGCTGTTGCGCGATCTGACCGCTGCCGGCGCGCGCAACAGCTTGCGTAACAGGCAGCGCGGCCTGATGGGGCGGCACCGGTTCAGGCGCTTTACCGACACGTTATTTGCCTCGGGTGGCGATCGCTCCCTGACGCTGGAACTCGTTTACGGCCATTGCTGGGGCAGCGGCGTCCGCCGCGGCGGCACCGAAATTACCGTGGACGCGGGCGAAATTCCCCTGCGTCGGCAATGACTTGTGCGCTCGTAACATTCTTTCTCGACGGCTTCTCCACGCCTTACGATAAGCCGTTGTAATCTAATCGGTTTCAAAATCCGGTTTGCAGGTACAGGATTGCCTGCGCCAGCACGTTTCAGTAAACTTCTGAGTCTCTTGAGCGGGGCGTCCGGCTGTCCCGAACCTCATTTCTGCCACCTGTTGATTGTTACAAAAAGCGCGGGCCCATGTCGGTCTGTGGAGTGGATACACAATGATTCGAAAACTGCTACTCAGCTTGCTCGGAACTTTGTGGGCCGGCGCCGCGAGCGCCGATTGGGCCCTCAATATGCCCAGGGGCATTACCGAGCTGAGCGCCGAGACCTACGACCTTCACATGATGGTGTTCTGGTGGTGCGTGGGTATTGGTGTTGTCGTCTTCGGCGTCATGATCTTCTCGCTGTTCAAGCACCGCAAATCGAAGGGCG
>CBDUCE010000139.1:0-8188 GCA_965365575.1 uncultured Gammaproteobacteria bacterium | reverse complement strand
ACCTAGCCGCCGCGGCCGGGTGATTCGATCTGCAGCTTCAGCGAGATGAGCTCCAGCAGGTCCTTCAGCGCGATGATGCCGACCAGGCGATCGTCCTCGACGACCATGAATCGCGATCGCCCGGCAGGTTTGAGTATGTTTGTCAGGAGCCTCATCGTGTCCGTGCCGGCGTCGACGGTGTTCGATTCCGAGCGATGTTCCATTACATCCGCTACTCTCGTGGTCGACCAGTCCTCGCGCCGCAGGCCTTGCAGGCTGTCGACGGTGATGCAGCCGAGCAACCGCGGCCCGTCCATGACCGGGTACATCTTGTAGTGGTACCTGTAGACGTAATCTTCCACCCATTCCGCGATGCTGAGCGAGGGTGCCACGGTCACCGGTTCGCTGCGCATGAAGCGGCGCACCGGCTGTCCCTCCACCATGTCTTTGAGCACGAGCTGCTGGTACGAACTACTCGCGGCGCCACGGACGAATATGCCGATCAGGAACCACCACATGCCGCCGATCAGGTTGCCTCCCACGAAGGCGATCACGCCCAGTATCATCAGAGCGGTTCCGAACCCCCGGCCGATACGGCTGGAAATGAACGTTGCTTCCTGGAGGTCCCGCCGCCAGTGCCACAGTGCCGCTCTGAGCACCCGGCCGCCATCGAGCGGGAACGCGGGTGCGAGGTTGAAGACCGCGACCGTGAAGTTGATGACGGCCAGCGTCGACAGTACGCCCGCGACGGGCTGCGGCCAGGCGGTCCCCTGCGCAACCGATGCGGCGGCCCAGAGGAGGGCGGCCAGCAGAAAACTCGAGATCGGGCCCGCGATGGCCATCAGGAACTCGGCTTTCGGATTGGGCGGCTCGCTCTCCATCTCGGCGACTCCGCCAAAAATGAACAGCGTGATGCCGCGAATCGGCATGCCGTAGTAACGCGCGACCATCGAGTGGGAAAATTCGTGGAATACGATGGAGAAGAACACACCAACCGCCACGGATACGCCCATCCAGGCATACGCGTAGCTCGATAGCTCCGGGTACCGGGCCGGGAACCAACCCGCGCCCAGCGACCAGCTGATAAGCAATGCGAGCAACAGCCAGCTCAGGTCCAGCTTAACTTCGAAGCCGAACAGCGTGAAAAGGTGGAATCCGCGTAACGGGATCGACCGCCTTACCTCATTATTCATTCGCCTGGCCCTCGCCCCCGGACGCCGGGGCATCGAGCATCGCCCATGCCGTGTGCAGGAGATCGCGGACCTCAGCGTCGGAGGTCTGCCTGAAGTCGCTGTAAAACTGCCCGACCGCGTAAAAGGATGCCGGCGACTCGAGACAGATGATCCGGTCGACGATGGCCGCCACCCGGGCGACGGCGGACGTCGATCCGACGGGCACCGCGACGACGACCGATGATGGCGATTTCGTTTTTACGGCTTCCGCCGCCGCACGCATCGTGGCGCCGGTCGCGAGTCCATCGTCCACGAGCACGACGTCCTTGCCGGCGAGATCCGGGTACGGGCGATCCAGCCGATAGGCCTGTTCACGTCGCCGTAGCTCCTTCATTTCCAGTTCGGCAATTCGCTCGATCGAGTCCTCGTCCAGGCCGAGAACGGATTCGACAACGTCGTCATTGATAACGCGCACGCCGCCCGAGGCGATCGCGCCGAAAGCGAGTTCGGGTTGTGACGGCACGCCGAGCTTGCGGACGACAATCGTGTCCAGCGGGGCGCGCAGCGCGACCGCGATTTCGCAGGCAAGGGGAACACCGCCGCGTGGCAGGCCGAGGATTATCGGATCGTCGAGGTCACACTGCTGCAATTCCGGTACGAGCGCCCGGCCGGCGGCACGCCTGTCATCGAAGACCCTGTACATGTCGCAACACACGACGTGTGTAAGTACACCAGTATCGTCCCTGTGGCCGCGCCAGGCACTACGGGGATTCACCTACCGTAGAGTTTCCGCAGTTCGGATTTTGCCTGTTCCAGGACCTTTTTCTGGTCGTCGCCGAGCTTGTTGCCCGCGCGATTGATGTAGAAAACCAGCATCGACATGGCAGAGCTGAACGGCGTGGTTTTTCGCGCGGCGCTCGCTTCCGCCGATTTCTGCAGGGAGCGGGCAATCCGGGCCGGGTCCTTCCATGTGAAAACGCCATCCTCGAGCTCGAGCGCATGGCTCTCTCGCGTGACCCTGCCAGACCAGCGTTTTCCGGCATTGCTCGCTGATTTTCGGGCCATTGGTCGAACTCGCGCGCCGTAACCCGGCGAAGCTATTCAGGTTTTCAGCATAGCGCATGGAAGGCGAAATTTTCTGCTACTCTCGCAGTCAAAACTACAATAACGAGCGAGCGGAGGAAGCCATGGATACCGCATGGATACAGGTCTTCGTGTTGACCCTGAGCGAGTGTGTCGCGCCGGCCGGCAAGACGGTCTGCCAGGAGCAGACCCTGGAACTGCAATTTCTCACACAGGCGGACTGCGAGGTTGCACTGCAGCAGCTCGTGTCCCTCAAGCAGGACTCGGTGGCTGTGATCGTCGACCCGGCAAATGCCAGCTGCGCCCCAACGGCGCGTCAGCAACCCGTTTTTGCCAGTCTCGATGCGATCGAGGAGGCAAACCGGGACAAGGACAACTGGCGGGCCCCGGAGATCGAGGACACCGGCACCGGTGTAGCAATGGCTTCCCACCAGGAGCGGCTCGCGCGCCTGCCCGAGTGCGGTGAGGAAGGCGTTGAGGCGCCCTGCAAGGTCGGTGAGATTATCATCGAGGCCGGAGACGTCGAACCCGTCGACGTCTGGCGCCGCGACTGAGCGCTTGACCGGCAGGCTCAGCCACGCCTGAAGTCCTGCATCTGAATTTTCGTCTCGTGACCTGCGAAGGTGTTGCCCGACGTATCCTCACCTTTCATGTAGGATCGCTGCCAGCCCTTTCTCGCCGCGTCGGACCCCGCGACTTTCAGCTCCTCGTTGAATCGCAGCCGCTCGTCGCGCCAGTCGACGTACTGCCGGTATAGTTTCGGGTTTTCGTTGAGATTCTTGATCGTGGCGTCGAATTTGCGGGCGTAATGCCGGGGGTACGGCAAAATTGTACAGAACGGTTCCCCTTCCTCGAATGTGACCTTGTGGCGCTTGCGCGTGAACTGCCAGTTCATCGTGAACGAGTATGGCGCCCAGTCGGTTTCGATGAAGCCTTCGAGCGGGGCGATGCCGTCCTTCGGCCTGTTGGCCGGCCCCTTGACGTAGAGATTGTGTGACCTGGTTGTGCGAAACAGGTACCCGGGCGTAAACGTCAGCACCCCGTGCCCGAAGTGGGAGCCGATCAGTGGTGATCGCTCACCGTGGAAGCGAATCTTTATCGCATCGAGCCCGTCCCTGCCGTTCCAGCTCGCGGTGAACGAGACCGGGTTGAGGAGTTCCCAGCCCACCTGGTTGGCAATCGCGAGCGGCAGGCATCGGTAGGCGAAACGCTCGGGCAGGTCTTCAATCCAGTTCCTTGCTCTCTGCGCTGTGCGCAGTGCGACAGGCTGTTCGATGGCCTCGAAGGCCGTAATCTGGAGTTTGTCTTTCAAGTCACTTCTCCGTCACTGGCTCGATCACCGCGATTCGCCCGGTAACGCGCCAGAAGGGCAGACCGTCTGCATTTGGCGACAGCAGGAGTGTGACGGCGATCGCGTTTTGCCGATTGCAAAAAGATACCATCGGATGTCGGCCGAAGGAGCACCTGGTTTGATGAGTTACGTGACGGTGACGACAAAATTATCTGCGATCGCGCGGTTGTTAGCGACCATTGTCGCGGCGGCGTTTGCCCTTGCGGGTTGCGACGTGGAGACATTTGAAGATGCGGTTGCGCGGATACCCGAAGGGGCTTCACCGCCGCCCGCCGGCTCACCGCCGCCACCACCACCGCCGCCGCCGCCGGCCGCAGGGTTCGGTCCGAACTTTTCCGAAATCCAGGCCAACGTATTCAGCCCCGACTGCACGACGTCGGGTTGCCATGCCGGCGCCAATGCCGCCGCGGGCCTGAATCTGGAGGAGGCGAGCAGCTACACGATGCTGGTCGGTATCCAGAGCAGCCAGGACGCGGCTCTGCAGCGCGTCGAGGCAGGCGATCCCGACAACAGCTATCTCGTTCAGAAGCTCGAAGGCACGGCATCGACCGGGCAACAGATGCCACCGGGCGCGCCGATGCCGCAGTCCGAGATCGACGTGATCCGGCAATGGATCACGGACGGCGCCCTTGACGATCGCGTCGTAGTGCTGGATCCGATCACGGTGACCTCACTGTCGCCGATGCCGAATGCGGCGCTGGATGCACAGCCTGCGAACGTCGTTGCCGGATTCAGCCGCGAGCTCAACCAGGCGACGGTCGATGCCACGACCTTCCTGCTCACGGCAAGCGGGGGTGATGGCACCTTTGCCGACGGCAACGAAAGCCAGGTCACCGCAACCGCGATCAGCGTACCTGCCGCGAATCCGCAGAGCGCCGTGTTCGACCTGGCGGGCGTAACGCTGGCCGATGACACCTACCAAGTCGAACTGCTGGGCGGCGCAGTGAACGCCATACAGGACCTCGACGGTAATGCGCTCGACGGTGAGTTCCCGGGCAACCTGCCGTCCGGCAATGGCGTCGCCGGCGGCGACTTCGTCGTTCAGTTCACCATCACCACACCGGTCATGATCGGGCCCACGTTGCCGCAGATTCAGGCCATCGTCTTCACGCCGAAGTGCGCGAGCTGTCATGACGGCATCGGAGCCGCACTCCCCGGCGCTATGGATCTAAGCAGCGAAGCCGCAAGCCTTGCGGCCCTCGTGAACGTCGCCAGTATTCAGGACCCGGCCATCGATCGTGTCGAGCCGGGGCAGCCTGACAACAGCTATCTCGTTCACAAGATTGACGGTACTGCCGCATCACAGATGCCACCGTCGGGTCCGCTGCCGCAGACAGAGGTCGACGCGATCCGGCAGTGGATCCTCGACGGTGCGTCGCCCTGAAGGAATCGTTCAGTCGTCGAGATGAATGTTGACGCGGCGGTTGCGGCGGCCCTTTTTCTCGACCTTGCCGATGCGCACCGTGCCGACCTCGGCTGTCGACTTCAGGTGAGTGCCACCGCAGGGTTGCAGGTCTACGCCCTCTATCTCGAGCAGGCGGACCTCGCCTTTACCGCGCGGCGGCTGCACTGACATCGTGCGTACGAGATCCGGATTGGCATCGAGTTCCGCATCGCTGATCCAGCGGCAACTGATCGGGTGATTCTCTTCCACGAGTTTCTGTATTGCCGCGCCCACTGCCTCCTTGTCGACCGGGTCCTCCATGTCGAAGTCGAGGCGGCTTTTTTCCGCAGAGATATTGCCACCAGTGACACCGTATTTGAGGACCGCGCCCAGCAGGTGCATCGCAGTGTGCATGCGCATATGCCGATAGCGCCGCTCCCAGTCGAGTACGAGGTGCACGGTCTCGCCGACGGCTGGCAGCGTGCTGCCGTCGTCGACCACGTGCAGGATTTGCCCGGAATCACCATAGCGGGTGTCCACGATCCTGGCGCTCCCGCCGGGCCAGCTCATCGACCCTGTATCGCCAGGCTGCCCGCCGCCGAGCGGGTAGAACACGGTGCGGTCCACGGCAACCGCTTCGCCCCGGACCGCGACGATCTCGGCGTCGCATTCCTTCAGATAGGCGTCTTTGCGAAACAGTTCATCCGTCATGGCGTGGCCTCGCTTTGATAATGCCGAAAGACCCATTCAATGTGACATAAGGCCGGCAGCCCGGCAACGGTCGCCCAATTTCACGAAGTCACGACGCCGCGCACAGAACTGCCTTGACGAATACGGTAAAAGCGATCGAGTACATCCGGGGACCGCTGGCGTCGCCCGGTAGCCGGGAAGCAGAGAGGGGCCGGGTGCAAGGGATTTGCAGGACAATACCGGGCGCGGTGCGCCCTGCGACGGTGGCGGCATTGCTCCTGCTGCACGGTTGTGCGCTGTGGGAGCCGGAGCCGGAGCCGGGGCCCGAGGTAGTCGAGCCGGCGCCTGAAGTCGTGGAAATACCGGAGCCCGCGGTCGAGGTGGCGGTGCCTGCGCCCGAACCCGAACCGCGCGCCGTTGTGCCCCCGCCCCCGCCGCCGCAGGTCGCCATCGTCCTGAGCGGCCGGCAGCCGGCGTACGAAGACGTCGCCAATGAACTGAGTGCGAGGCTCGACGATGTGGCCATTTACGACCTGGAAGATCGCAGCCAGCCGCCGGCGACCGCATTTCGTCATATCAACGATTCGAGGGCCGATGCCGTCGTCGCGATCGGCCTGCGGGCAGCGCGCTCATCCGTGGCGATGGCGCAGGTGCCGGTGATATTCAGCCAGGTTTTCAATTACAGCGACTACGGCCTGATTACGGAGAACAGCCGCGGTGTGTCGGCTCTCCCGCCGCTCGATGCGCACCTGGCGGCGTGGAAGAAACTCGATCCCACGCTCGCGCGTGTCGGCATGATCATAGGTAAGGGACACGAATCGTTGCGGGCAGAGGCGGAAATTGCCGCCCAGCATCACGGTGTGGAGCTGCAAATTCGGGAGGCAGGTTCCGACCAGGAGACGCTGTATCACTTCAAGCGCATGATCCACGAGATTGATGGCTTCTGGCTGTTTCCCGACAACAGGATTCTGAGTCCCCGCGTACTGACTGAAATATTACAGCAGGCCAACCGCCGGCATGTCCCGGTGGCCGTATCCAGCGAAACAATGTTGCAGCTCGGTGCGGCGATCAGCGTTTCGACCGTAGCAGCGGATATCGCGGCGACCATACTGCAGGTACTGGAACGTATCCGGGCAGGCGAGATTGGCACGATACCGCCATTAACACAGCTTTCAGAAGTTCGCGTCGTGACGAATGACGCCCTGATGAAACCCGAGGTTGCGGCAGATGTTGCGGACCAAAGCTCGGACGGCGCAACGCAATGAAGCAGGCAATGACCGTCATCGCCACGTCGGTTGCGAGATTCCTGCAACGTTTCCGGTTGCAGAGCAACAAGCGTGTTCTCGTCCACGAAATACTGTGGATACAGATTCTGAGCGCCGGCATCGTCGGCGCGTTTGCGATCGGCGCACTGTACTGGGGCGGGCAGTGGGTGCTGCAGGACAACTACAGCCGCTGGGCGATGCAGTGGACGGAGGAGCTCAACGAACTCGGCTCTCCCTTGTACCTCAGTGACGACACCGAGGCGTTGCTGCGGCTGGAGAGCTTCGTAAAGAAGTACCCGGAGATCGGTCGCGTCGTCTATTTCCGCCCGAACGGCACGCCACTGTTTTCGATCGATGGCGATACGTCGCTGGACCCCCCGTCACGGTTGCCTGAATCGACGCTCGAGGAAGCCAGGGAACTGATCGGCAGCGATCAGCCCTACTTGCTGCAAAGCAGCATCGCCAATCCCCGGGAGTTCGAGATCCTGGCTCCCGTCTGGACAGAGTCGCTCGCCGACGACGGCCTGTTCGCATTCGATCCCGCCGTTGCGTTGACCGAGAGCAAGACCGAGTTGATCGGCTTCGTAGGCATGCACCTCGATTTCATAATTTTCCACGACCGCCTGCTCGACAACATAAAGGTCGCGATACTGATACTGCTCTTGCTGCTGAGCATATTTGCGCTGTATGGCCGGCGAGTGTTGCGACGCGCGCTCGCGTCGATCTCGGATCTGCAGGACCCCATTCAGGAACTTGCCCGCGGCAACCTCAAGGTCAAGTTCGAACCCGCGGAGCACCGCGAAATCTCGGACATCGTCGAGGCGCTGGAAACGACGGCTACGGCCCTGGGCGAACGCGACGCGATGCTCATGGAACTTGCGAATCACGACAACCTGACCGGGCTCTTTAACCGGCGCCGTTTCATGGAAGAACTGAATGTCGAGCTGGCGAACATCGCGGTGCACGAACACAGCAGCGCGCTGTTCTTTATCGATCTCGATCAGTTCAAGTACGTTAACGATACCTGCGGCCATCATGCGGGAGACCGGTTGATCCGCAAGGTTGCCGACGAACTGACGCGCAGCGTGAGTCACGAGGACATCGTGGCGCGCTTCGGTGGCGACGAGTTTGTCATCCTGCACAGCAATACCGATGAAGTGTCGGCGCGCGGACTTGCCGAGTGCATTCTCGCCAACATGCGGCGGCTTGCGCACGTCGAGGACGAGCGCGTATTCCACATTCACTGCAGTATCGGCATCACGAT
>CBDUCE010000138.1:0-8340 GCA_965365575.1 uncultured Gammaproteobacteria bacterium | reverse complement strand
GGATGCCGCCGACGCGCGCCGAGATCGCGCGTGAACTCGGTTTCAAGTCCGCCAACGCCGCCGAGGAACATTTGCGTGCGCTGCAGAGGAAGGGCGTGCTGGAGCTCGTACCCGGTGCCTCGCGAGGTATTCAGCTCAAGGATTCGTTGCGTGAGCAGATGGGATTGCCGCTCGTGGGCCGGGTTGCGGCAGGCAGCCCCATTCTCGCCCAGGAACATATCGAGGCGCATTACAAGCTCGATTCCGCGCTGTTCGATCCCAAGCCGCATTACCTGCTGCGTGTTCACGGCATGAGCATGAAGGATGCCGGCATCCTCGATGGCGACCTCGTCGCCGTGCATCGTACGCCCGAAGTCCGCAGCCGGCAGATCGTCGTTGCGCGGCTCGAGGACGAGGTGACCGTGAAGCGCTATCGCCAGGACGGCGCAATAGTCTGGCTGTTGCCCGAGAACGCGGAGTTCGAACCGATACAGGTTGATCTCGCCCACCAGGCGCTCGTCATCGAGGGCGTGGTTGTCGGCGTCATCCGCGACGGTATCCCGCTGCATTGATGGCCGGGGGCGCGCATGCCACGCAATAGCGATACGTCGTCTCTCGAGAAGCTATTGGAAAATCCGCGTGTGTGGCGTGCCCGCAGTCAGCCGGTACCTGCAGAGGGACTGTCCAGTGGTTACGCGCAACTGGATCGCCTGTTGCCCGGCGGCGGCTGGCCCCGCCAGGCCCTGACCGAGATCCTGATCGAGCAGTACGGCATCGGCGAACTGCAATTGCTGATGCCCGCGCTTGCAGGCCTGTGCGTCGAAGATCCCGGCGCAGAACCCGTCGAACCGGGCTGGATCGCCTGGGTGGCGCCGCCGTTTCAGCCGTATCCGCCCGCGCTGCAAAAGTGTGGCATCAATCTCACGCGTATGTTGATCGTGCGGCCCAGGAACGACAGCGAAGCGTTGTGGTCGGCCGAGCAGGCCCTGTCTTCGGGGACCTGTGCCGCCGTGTTGTTATGGCCGCACAGGCTCGATGACCAGGCCAGCCGGCGCCTGCAGCTCGCCGCCGAAAAGGGCGGCAGCTGGGCCATTGCGTTTCGTCCGCTTTCGGCGCGCCACGAACCGTCGGCAGCCGCATTACGCCTCGAACTCTCCGCGGATCAGCAGGGTACACGGCTCGCGATACTGAAAAGCCGTGGCGGCAGTCCCGCCGTGTTGCACAATGTGGTGTGAGTATGGCGCGGGCACGACGATCACCCGTCATCGCACGGGACAGCGCACCGACCCCTGACGCTACCCCCCGGCAGACACAGTATGCGTTGCCGCTCGCGAAAGCAGAGCGGCTCTGGTTTTGCGTGTACCTGCCGAACCTGCCGCTCGAAGCCTGCGGGCCGGGTGATGAGGATCTGGCCGTCATCGAGGAACGGCAGGGCGTTCATCGTGTATTGCTCGCCGGTGCCCGCGCGAGGGCCGCAGGTGTCTTGCCCGGCCAGTCGCCGAATGCGGCGCTGGCGCTTCTGCCGGGTCTGAGGATCGAAGAACGCAACGAGATCCGGGAGCAGCAAGTACTCGAGCTGCTGGCGACCTGGCTCGAGCAGTTCAGTTCGTTTGTCTCTATTGCCGGCTCCGACGTGCTGTTGCTCGAGATCGCCGGCAGCCTGCGGCTGTTCGGTGGTTTGAAAAGCCTGCGCCGGCAGGTTGCGGCAGGCCTGGAGGCGCAGGGGTTCGAGGCTTCGCTGGCGATTGCGCCGACGCCGCTCGCGGCAACCTGGCTCGCGCGGGGCGGGCAGCGCGCATGCGTTCGCGAACCGGCCAACATCATGGCGGCGCTGCGAAGCCTGCCGCTGTCCTGTCTCGCCTGGCCGCCCACGGTACTCGAGTCCCTTGCCGGCATGGGAATCACCGATGTTGGTGACTGCCTGCGGTTACCACGAGAAGGTTTCGCGCGGCGCTTTGGCGTAAAACGCCTGCTGCAGCTGGATCGCGCCCTCGGGCACGTGCCCGATCCGCGCAATTCCTGGCGCGCACCGGAACGATTTTGCGCCGATTTCGAGATGACGGAGGAGCAGGGCGACCGGGAGTTACTGTTGGCGATTTGCCGCGAATTACTGCAGGCGCACGAGCAGTTTCTGCTGGCGAGGCAGCTGGGCACGCAGCGCCTGTTATTCACGTTCTTCCATCTCAAGGCGAAGGCGACGTCGCTGCCGCTCGGCGGAGCCCGTGCCGATCGTGCGGCAGATCACTGGTACGAACTGCTGCGCCTGCGTTTCGAAAAAGTGGTGCTGCCCGAGCCCGTTATCGCAATACGGTTACGTGGCGGCACGAACCGGGCGCTGCACAACCCCTCGGGGCACCTGGCGTTCCACGACCGGCCGCCGCGCGAACACTATTACTCGATGTCACAGCTGGCCGAGCGGCTGGCAGCGCGTATCGGCAACGAATCCGTGCACGGCGTCAACGCGGTTGCCGATCATCGGCCGCAGTATGCCTGGCGCACGCGGGACCTGTTCGCGGCACGGGCGGCCGATGCGCTGACCCGGGTCCGCCAGGGTATCGAGCGCCCGTTGTGGCTGTTGCCGGAACCCGAATTGCTGTCGACGGAGAATGGCCATCCGCTGCACCAGGGCAAGTTGCGATTCGTGTCGGGACCCGAGCGTCTCGAAACCGGCTGGTGGGATGAGCACGGCATCGCCCGTGACTATTACACGGCCGTCAGTCCGCGCGGCGCCGGGTTGTGGGTCTTCCGCAACCGGGATCGTCAGCGCGATGGTGAGGCGGCCTGGTACCTGCACGGCATGTTCGGATGACGTAATGCAGCGGGTTCGCTACGCGGAACTGCACGCACTCAGCAATTTCACGTTCCTGCGCGGTGCGTCGCACCCCGAGGAACTCGTGGAGACAGCTGCGGCCCTCGGTTACGAAGCGCTCGCGATCACCGACGAGTGTTCGATGTCCGGCGTGGTACGCGCACACACGGCGGCAAAGGCCCTCGAGCTCAAGCTCATCATCGGTTCCGAGCTGCGCCTGCAGAGCGGCCGCAAGCTGGTCGCGCTGGCACAGAATCGAAACGGCTATGCCGCGCTTTGCCGGCTCATCACGCGGGCCCGGCGCGCCGCAGAGAAAGGCAGCTATGCATTGACGCGAAGCTTCTTCGAGGAGGGGCTCCCGGATTGCATCGTGTTGTGGGTGCCGGACGATGTGCTCGCTCTCGATGTCGAAGACCACTGGATACGCGAGACGTTTCGGGATCGTTTGTGGATCGCGGTCGAACTGCTTGCCGACGGTCGCCAGGACGAGCGTCTCGATGCATTGCGGGAAGTCGGCCGGCGGCTCAGGTTACCGCTGGTCGCCAGTGGCGACGTACACATGCACCGTCGCTCCCGGCGCGTGCTGCAGGATACGCTGACGGCGATCCGCGAGGGCGTAACCGTCGACCAGGCGGGTTTCTTGCTGTATGCGAACGGTGAACGCCACCTGCGCTCCCTCGAGGTGCTGCAGCATTTCTATCCGGAGGAACTGTTGCGGGAGACGCTGCACATTGCGGAGCGCATCGACTTCTCGCTCGACGAGTTGCGCTACGAGTATCCCGACGAGATCGTTCCCGCGGACGAGACCCCGGCCAGCCACCTGAAAAAACTGACCGGGCAGGGCATGCGGGATCGCTGGCCCGGCGGGGTACCGCAAAAGGTCGTGCGGCTCGTCGAGCACGAACTCCAGCTTATCGCCGAGCTTCGCTACGAACCGTATTTCCTGACGGTCTACGACATCGTCAGCTTCGCACGTTCAAAAGGCATTCTTTGCCAGGGCCGAGGTTCGGCCGCGAATTCTGCCGTGTGTTTTTGCCTTGGGATAACCGAGGTCGACCCGGCACGCATGGAGACGCTGGTCGAACGATTCATCTCCAAAGAACGCAACGAGCCGCCCGACATTGACGTCGATTTCGAGCACGAGCGGCGCGAAGAAGTGATCCAGTACATCTATTCGAAATATGGCAGGGACCGTGCCGCACTGGCGGCGGCGGTGATCACCTACCGGCCGCGCAGCGCATTACGGGACGTTGGCAAGGCGCTTGGGCTGTCGGACATTCAGGTCGGCCGCCTTGCGCGCTCGATGCAGTGGTGGGATGGCAAGCGCGTCGACGACAGCCGTGTCCTGGAAGCGGGACTGGATCCCGACAGTCCCGTGATCCGGCGGCTTTTGTACCTCGTCAGGGAACTGATCGGCTTCCCGAGGCACCTGTCGCAGCACGTCGGTGGTTTCGTTATTACGAACGGCCCGATGTCGGAACTCGTGCCAATCGAAAATGCGTCGATGGAAGAGCGCACGGTCATCCAATGGGAGAAAAACGACCTCGAAGACCTGGGGCTTCTTAAGGTCGACGTGCTCGGGCTGGGCATGTTGACGGCGATCCGTCGCAGTTTCGACCTGATACGTGCTTTCGACGGCCGGCAATATACGCTGGCGAGCGTGCCCGCGGAGGATCCTGTCGTCTACGACATGATCTGTGAGGGCGACACGATGGGCGTGTTCCAGATCGAGTCGCGCGCACAGATGGCGATGCTGCCGCGACTGAAGCCGCGATGTTATTACGACCTCGTCATCGAGGTCGCAATCATCCGTCCCGGGCCTATTCAGGGCGACATGGTGCACCCCTACCTGCGGCGCCGGAACGGCGAGGAAGCCGTCGATTATCCCAGCGAAGAGGTCAAGGGCGTCCTGCAGCGCACCCTGGGCGTGCCGATATTCCAGGAGCAGGTAATGGCGCTCGCCGTCGTGGCCGCCGGGTTCACACCGGGCGAAGCCGATCGCCTGCGGCGCGCCATGGCGGCATGGAAGCGGCGCGGCGGTCTCGGACCCTTCGAGGACAAGCTGATCGGTGGCATGCGCCGGCGCGGTTACAGCGAGGATTTTGCGCGGCAGATCTTTCGCCAGATCGAAGGTTTCGGCGAGTATGGCTTCCCGGAATCGCATTCGGCCAGTTTTGCGCTGCTCGTGTATGTTTCCTGCTGGCTTAAATGCCACACGCCGGCCGCATTCACCTGTGCGCTGCTGAACAGCCAGCCGATGGGTTTTTACTCGGCCTCGCAACTCGTTCAGGACCTGCGCCGTCACGGCGTCGAGGTTCGCGGCGTCGACATCAACCGGAGCGGCTGGGATTGTTCACTCGAGCCGGACGAGGACGGCGCGGCGGTACTGCGGCTTGGCTTCCGGATGGTCAAGGGCCTGCCCGAGGCAGCCGGGCAGGCCATTGCGGAGAGACGCGGCAGGCAGGCCTACGGGAGCACTCAGCAACTGCTGGAGCGAACCGGGCTCGATCGGCGAGAACTCGAGGCACTTGCGTCGGCCGGTGCGCTGAGGGCCCTGGAAGGGCACCGTCACCAGGCGCGCTGGGCCGTAGCCGGGGTCGAGAAGCCGGGCGGTCTGTTTGCCTCGATGGATCGCTTCGAGGCGACGCCGCTACTCAGGAAGCCTACAGAAGGCCAGAATATAGTCGCAGACTACAAGAACATCGGGCTAACGCTGGAGCGGCACCCGATGTACCTGGTCCGTCATCGTCTGGATCGCTATCGCTATGTGCAGGCAGAGCGCCTGCGGGATATGGCGACGGGGCAGGATATCAGCGTCGCCGGCCTGGTCATTACCAAGCAACGGCCGGGTACGGCCAGCGGCGTGACTTTCGTGACGCTCGAAGACGAGACCGGTCACATCAACGTGGTCGTATGGAAGCACGTTGCGGAACGGGACCGGGCCGCGTTGCTCAACGCGCGCCTGCTGGGGGTGCGGGGCGAGTTACAGATCGAGACGAACGTGATTCACGTGATCGCCCGGAAGCTCATCGACCATACGCCGATGCTGGGCGATCTCGAGGTGAAGTCGCGCGATTTTCGCTAGATACGATCGCGGTTCGAGAACCGCGCCTACAGGTCGTCGTCGAGATTGAAGTTGAAGGTGCTGTCGAGGTCTACGCTGCTCCGGCGCATCTCTTCGAGTTCTTCCAGGCGCCGCCGAATCTCACGTTTGCGCGCCACATCGTCGCTATCGGTTGCCTCGAGCTTGGCAACGAGTTCTTCGACGTTGATCTCCACCGAGATATCGCCGACGTTGTCGTTTTCGTCAATGTCCTCGACGTCGTCATCGTCGTCCAGGTCATCACCCTCGATATCGTCGTCGAGTTCGTTTACCGGTATGTCGTCTTTTATGTCACCGATCATCGCCGATACCTCACGCAACAAATAGTAAGACCGGGCAAGAGCAATTGTAGCCGCAACTTTTCGCCTGTATACCCCGAAAGATCATGCTGTGCAAGGACTCTAATCTCAACGAATAAGATTATTGATTTCGAAGATGGGCAGCAGTATCGCCAGCACGATGACCATCACGATAGCGCCCATTGCAACGATCAGCAGCGGCTGCAGGATCCCGAGCAATGCGGCGATGAGTCCGTCGACTTCACGTTCCTGGCCGGCGGCCGATCGCGACAGCATCTCTTCGAGACGGCCGCCCGCTTCGCCGCTGGATATCAGGTGAATCATCATGGGCGGGAACAGCTTGCTCGCCGCGAGCGAGCGGCTGATGCCGGCGCCTTCGCGGACCCGCAACGTGGCTTCGTTGACGGCGTCGCGCATCGGCAGATTCTCGATGACTTCAGACGATATCTTCATCGCCTCCAGCACCGGCACGCCACTGCCGGCGAGAATGCTGAAGGTCCGCGTGAAGCGTGCCGTATTGATGCCTTGCGTCAGGCGACTGGCTATCGGCATACGCAGCAGGAACTGGTGATAACGCCGTCTCGGGCCTTCCTTCTGCAGCAGCCACCACAGCCCCCACAGGATTGCGGCGACGAGGATAATCAGCAGCAGCCAGTGATCGCGCAGGAAGTCGCTGGTGGCAATTAGACCGCGGGTGAGGCCCGGCAGCTCGGCCGACGTATTCTCGAAGACGCTGACGATGCGCGGCACGACCGTCGCCAGCATAAAGCTGATGATGGCCAGCGCCATGATTATCAGTGCGGCCGGATAGATCATTGCATTGGTAATGCGCTGGCGGAGCTCCTGGCGCGCTTCCGTGTAGTCGGCGAGCCGCTCCAGCACGACATCCAGGTGCCCGGACTGCTCGCCTGCGGCCACGGTTGCACGGTAGAGCTCCGGAAAAGCCTGCGGGAAATCGCCAAGACCGTCCGCGAGCGTATGACCTTCCATGACCTTGGAACGAACGCCGAGCAGTATGCTCTTGGTGCGCGGATGATCGTTTTGCTGCGAGACGGCCAGCAGGACCTCTTCGAGAGGCAGTCCCGACTGCGATAGTGACGCCATCTGTCGCGTGATAAGCGCGAGTTCGCCGGGCGACAGGCCGCGCCGCAGCGAGAACGTGGTCTGGCGTTTTGCTTCGCGCTGCGCCACCTCGGTGACGCGGACTGGAAACATGTTGCGTTCGCGCAGCAGCTGCCGGACGTGCTTGGGCGTGTCGCCCTCGATCAGGCCTTTGGATTCCTTGCCGGCCTTGTCCAGCGCGACGAATTCATAGGCACCCACAGCGTACTACCGGGCTAGTCTTCGCGCGTGACGCGCAAAACTTCTTCGAGCGTCGTGCTGCCGTTCAGTACGCGACGCCGGCCATCGGCGCGGATGCTCGGCGTCATCGTTCGAGCATGACGCTCCAGTTCCTGCTCGCTGACACCATCGTGAACCATGGCGCGCATTGCATCGTCGACCGCGATGAGTTCATAGATACCGGTGCGGCCGGCAAAGCCGGCACTGCCGTCTTCGCCGGGCTTGTACAGCGTCGGCGGGTTGCTGGGGTCGACGCCGAGCACGCGGCATTCGTATTCCGTGGCCGTGTACGGCACCTTGGTCTCGTCGTCGAGCACGCGCACCAGCCGTTGAGCCAGAACGCCGATGAGGCTCGATGAGAGCAGGAACGGTTCGACGCCCATGTCGCGAAGTCGCGTAACGGCGCCGGCCGCGGTGTTCGTGTGTAGTGTCGACAATACCAGGTGGCCGGTCAGGCTGGCCTGCACGGCAATTTCCGCCGTCTCCAGGTCGCGGACCTCGCCGACCATAACGACGTCCGGGTCCTGGCGCAGTATCGCGCGCAGTCCACGGGCGAAGGTCATTTCGACCTTGGTGTTCACCTGCGTCTGGCCGATACCGTCGATGAAATATTCGATCGGATCCTCGACGGTCATGATGTTGCGGGTGTGGTCGTTGATACGATCCAGCGCCGCGTACAGCGTCGTGGTCTTGCCGGAGCCGGTCGGGCCCGTAACGAGAATGATGCCGTGCGGCTTGTGGATCAACTCGTCCATCTTGAACAGCGACTGGTCGTCCATGCCGAGCGACGTCAGGTTGAGGCGTCCCGC
>CBDUCE010000137.1:0-8397 GCA_965365575.1 uncultured Gammaproteobacteria bacterium | reverse complement strand
ATTCTGGAATTCTGGGAAAAATCAGCGAAAATCGGCGACGCGGTGCACAGTTTTGCGCCCGCAGCATATGTAACATCCAACTGCAACTGCCAGTCGCTTGGGCAGTTCTCCTCACGAACGAACCGGGGAACGATTCAATGATCGTGATACCAACGTTGCCAAGGACCCTGATCCTCGGCGTACTGGCGCTCGGAGCCGCATCGGCCCTGGCGCAGAACGAGCTAAGAAGCACCTTTTTCAAGGACGCGGACGCTGCCAAGGCGGCGGCCGACGCCGTCGATGCCGAGTGGCTCGCGCCGCGCAGCTATGAGCGTGGCATGCGCGAGTACGAGGATGCGGAACAGGCGCTGGAACGCGGCCGAAACATCGAATACGTGCGTTCCAATGCCGCGGAGGCTGCCAATCACTTCACGGACGCCGCGAAAGCGGCCCAGCTGGCGCGGACCGCGCTGGCCCAGGCGCTGAAGAGCCGTCAGGACGCGGCCAATGCGCAGGCGCCGACCCTGTCGGCGGATCTCTGGGAAGACGCGCAGGACAAGTTCGCAGACGCGATTCGCTATCTCGAGGGCGGCAATCTGAAGAGCGCCAAGCGCCGCGAGGTCGAGGCGACCACGCTATACCGTGACGCGGAACTGGTTGCGATCAAGGCGCAGTACCTGGGGGAAACGCGCCAACTGCTTTCCGAGGCGGACCGCCGCCGCGTGGGCCGCTACGCCCCGATCACGCTTGGCAAAGCGAAACAGCTGCTCGCCGACGCGGAGCGTGAACTCAACGAGAACCGTTACGACACCGACCTGCCCCGCAGCCTCGCCAAGCAGGCGAACTACGAGGCCAAGCACGCAATTTACCTGTCGGAAGTCGTTCTCAAGGTTCGCGACAAGGACCTGTCACCGGAGCAGCTCGTGCTGCTCTGGGAAGACCAGCTCCGCGCCGTCGCCGGAGCCGCCGATGTTATCCCCGACATGCAGGATGGGCCGGAGCGGCTGAAGTCCGAACTCGTCACCTACATCGAGAACCTTCGCAACGAGAAGCAAGCGCTCGAGCAGGAGAACGCCGACAACCAGTTACGCCTTGCCGATATGGAAGAGGAACTTCGTGTTCTCGACGATCGTCTCGGTGGTGCAACGGCGGAACGCACCGCGCTGATTCAGCGCATCGAGGCGCAGGAACGCATCAAGGAACAGTTCGAGCAGATCGAACAGATGTTCAGCAACGACGAAGCGCGTGTTTTTCGCCAGGGCAATACCATCATCATGCGGCTCGTCGGTCTGACGTTCGACAGCGGGTCTGCCCAGCTCAAGCCCGCGAACTTCGATTTGCTCGCAAAGGTCGAAAAGGCCATCGACGTGTTTCCCCGCAGCGAACTCATCATCGAGGGACACACCGACTCGCACGGCGGTGACGACCTCAACCAGAAGTTGTCCCAGGACCGCGCCGAATCGGTGCAGCAGTACATGATCAACGCGATGCGCATCCCGAGCTATCGCCTGATCGCGACCGGTTACGGCGAAACGCGCCCCGTCGCCAGCAACGAAACGGCGTCCGGCCGCGAGAAGAACCGCCGCATCGATATCGTCATCAAACCGAACCTCGACGCAAGCTGACGCCTACGAATCCCGGCCCTGTTGTCGCCACCATTTGGCGACGGCAGCGGCCGTCACCTTGTTGACGAGGTAGCCGTATTCGGCGTGCACGTTGAGTTCGCCGTCGTGGCGGAAGAAATTGAATATCTCGATGTCTTCGATGCTCTCGATGAGCCCGAGTTCCAGCATCTCGCCGAAACCGCTCTTCAGGTACGGATCGACCGCGGTCATGTCACCGACGGCGGACAGGTTGATCCAGCGGCGAATGTTGTCGGGGTAACGTGCCGTTCCCACCTTGCCGTGCCCGAGTATGCGGCGTTGCAGGTACTTCTGGCCGAGCGGCGACCCCATCGTGAGGAGCAGATCCACCCGCAGCTCGTCCCGTTCGTCGTGGCTCATTTCCCAGAGCGCGTCGTAGGCGATCACCGAGCCCATGCTGTGTGCCGCGAGCAGCACCGGCCTGCCCGCCTCCCACGCCGCTCGCAGCGGCATCTTCAGCATCTCCCGGGTGTGCGCAGCGATGTCGTTGCTGTTGTGCACGTAACGCATCAGGTCGCGCAAGTGCAGCTCGATGCGCTCGTCCGCAAGGTGCGGAATCAGGAACGGAAACAGGTTGCCGACACGGTAGAGCCAACGCATCAGGCGTTTGCCGGGTGACGATGCCTCGACGATATCCTGCTCACTCGCATCCGGCTGGGCGAGCAGCTGGTCGATCGACTTCGCGTCGAGGTCGAAGTCGCGGTGCTCGCGATAGAAATCGTAGGTCCAGGCCACCAGGTCGAAACTGCGCTCGGTTGCCGCGACTTCGTCGGCGATCCCGGTGTCGTGCCGCCGCAATCCCTCGAGGAGGCAACGCCGCAAGGCCTGCTTGTGCACGCCCGCCTCGGGTTTCGGCAGCAGTCCCGGCACGTAGAGAATCAGCGGTGTGTTCATTCGGCCCGTTGCGATGCTGCCAGCAGTTCGTCGAGCTCCCGGAGATTCGAAATCGTCTGCTCGGGGGGCTCGAGTCCGACAGGCCACTCGTGTCCGTTGCGGTTCAGCCAGGCCGTGCGCAGACCGGCAGCGCGCGCACCGTGGACGTCGAACTCGGGGTGATCGCCGACGTGCAGTGTCTCATGCGCCGCAGCGCCGCCGACGCTTACCGCCGCATCGAAAATAGGCCGTGCCGGTTTTGCGGCGCCGGCGCTGCGGGCAGACACGACCGCGTGAAACAGGTGATCGATGCCAATTCGTTCCAGTCTCGCATGACCGTTCGTTACCGCCACCAGCGTGTATCGGCTCGCCAGTGACTCGAGCGCCGGCCGGACCTCCGGGAACAGCTCGAGCGTGTTGCGCTCCCGGTCGAATACGGCGAAAGCCTCGTCGACGAAGCCGTCCCCGTAACCCGCGGCAACGCCCATCCGTGCCAGCACCTGCCGGCGTATGAACGTCAGGTCGTGTGACTGCTCCTCGAACTCGGTGACGACCTGCGCGCGCAACTCGACGATGTCTTCGGGCTGGTGCATGTCCACGATGCGCGGGTAGCGCTCGGCAAGCCATTCGCGCAGCCGCGTCTCCGCTCGTCGGATGACGGGCGTGATCTCCCACAGGGTGTCGTCGAGATCCAGCGTTATCGTGCGTATGTCATTCACGTATTGCTCACGGCGCCACGATGAACCACCATTGTGGTCCGTTTCAACAAACTACCGCAACCGGGATGAACTCATGAAGTACCTGCACACGATGGTGCGCGTCAGCGATATCGACGAGTCGCTGGATTTTTACTGCAACAAGCTCGGGCTCTCGGAGCTGAAGCGTTACGACAGCGAAAAGGGACGCTTCACGCTTGTCTTCCTGGCCGCGCCCGGCGACGAAGACGCCCAGGTCGAGCTTACGTACAACTGGGACCCGGAAGAATACGGTGAGGGCCGCAACTTCGGTCATCTCGCCTACCGGGTCGACGACATCTACGCGCTCTGCCAGAAGCTCATGGACGCCGGCGTGACGATCAACCGGCCCCCGCGCGACGGTCACATGGCGTTCGTGCGCTCCCCCGACAATATCTCGATCGAACTCCTGCAGAAAGGCGATGCGCTGCCGCCGAAGGAACCGTGGGCATCGATGGAGAACACCGGCCACTGGTAGGGTCACATTGATGGCGGACGTCAGCCGTCACGGGCCTTTATTCTCGTCATGGCTCCCTTCGGTCCGCTTTACTTCCTCGAACAAACGCCCGTGACGGCTGCCCGCTGATAGCAGGATTTTTGCCACCACTGCCGTAGGAGCGGGCCCAGGCCCGCGATCGCGGTTCGGGACCGCGCCTACGTCTGCGGCATCAACGGCGGCAGCGGGTCGCTGGCGCTATCTTCCAGGGCCGCATCGAGCACGGCGAACGAGCGCAGCGACTTCGCAAGCGCGTCGCCATCCCAGCCCTCCCCATCGGGTCCGTAGGCGGCGCGGGAAAGTCGCGTCAGTTCGTCCGCCAGCGGCGCCGATACGCGGCGTGCCACGGCGCCGATGCTGCGCGGCGCGGCGTCGGGCCACTGCAGACGCCCCCACTCGAGCATCGCCTGCCTGACACCGGCACCGTCACCCGATAGCGCCGCCTTGCGGGCCGCCTTCAGGTACCGCGCCTGCTGCTTGTGCAGCGGCGGCGGGGCTGGATCGCCTGGCTCGCGTGGCTCGCGCCTCGGGCGCGATGATAACCACCACGCACCGAGTGTCAGCAGCCACAGCGCGGCCGCTGCCTGCGCAACGAGCCGCCAGAAATCGGAACCCATGGACACCTCGGCCGGTGCCTGCGGTTCTTCGACAGGCGCCGCTACCGTCGGCGCGGGATCGACCACGGCTGCCTCGCGCGTCGGCAGAATGCTGACGCTGCGCTCCGGCAGTTCGGCGACCTTCCATTCGCCGGCCTCGACGTCCCACCACGGCAAGCGCAGCGACGGCAGCGTCATGACGCCCGCCTCCACGCCGATGATCGCGTACTGGTCCTTGCGGATGCCACGGATACCGCCTGGCTCAATCTTCCGGCTGAGTTCGGGGCGGTCGGGGTAAACGTTTACGCCGCTGACCGTCGGCGGGTCGATCGCCGGTACCTGTGTTTCCAGCTGACCCAGCGCGCTGATCGTGATGACGCGGGTGATCGGTTCGCCGGCCTTGAGGTCGTCGGGCTGCCGGGACCAGTTGTCCAGGAGCTGCAGGTCCCTGGCGGGCAGCCAGGCGGCATCCGGAAAATCGGCCGGCGGCTCCGGGATCGGCAGCACGGAAATCGTATGCGCGTCCGACTGGAAGACCTTGCGCCCGGTGATGCGGCCGTCACGCAGCACGCGCGCCTCGAAGCGCGCCGGCGATATCGTGACCTCGCCGCTCTCCTGCGGAAAAATTGCGTAGGAACGCTCCACGACGTTGTAGGTGCGGCCGTTCAGGAGTGCGTCGTAACTGCGTTCCTCGCCCGCCACCTCGATGAGCACTTCGGCGCCACCGAACTCCGGGTCGCGCAGGGCCGGCTGCCGCGTCGGCACGGCGCGATAGACCTTGATTCGATACAGCACCTGCGCCTGCACGTAGGACTCCGAGTAGTCCACTTCACTGGTAATAAAGACATCGGCTTCGCCGGGCGGGGCGTTGGTCGGTTGACGAACGCTGATACGCAACGGCTGGCTGCTCTCGGAGCCGACGGCTACCGACGGTATCACCAGGTCGCCGGTGCGCTTCGCCATCAGCTGGTAGCTCCAGGTGCGGCTGCGCGAGATCTCGCCATTGATAATCATCGTGTTGCTGAGCTGGCTGCTCTGCCCGACATAGAAATCCTCGTGCAGCGCCGAAATGTCCGGCTCCAGGTCGATCTCGGTGTCGACCACGATCTCGAGCATGAACGATTCATTGAGGTCGATCGTGTTGCGATCCACGCGGGCCGTCACGGCGGCTTGCGCCGTGCCGATTGACATCAGCAGCGCAACGAACACGAACCACGACCCGAGCGTCTCGAAGCAGCGCCTGGTCACCATGGCTGTACCTCGTCGTCGGGCCAGAGGTTGTTGCCGTCCTGGTCCCGGCCCATTCTCTGGTACTGGTAGCGGAACTTGCGGCGCAGCAGTCCGCCCGGATCGTTCGGGATTCGCCTCAGCCACTGCTCCATGGCCTGTTGTTGTTCCTGCTCCCGGCGCAGCGCCTCGAGCTGTTCCTCGCTCAACTGCGGCGATTGTTCCCGGCCCTGTTGTTCGGCCTCCTCCGCCGCGCGCTGCAGCTCTTCCTGCAGCGCCTGCATGTCTTCTTCACTCATCTCGTCATCGCGCTGCGACGCGTTCTGCTCACCGGAATCGCTTTGCGAATCGGAAGAACCTTCCGAACTCTCGTTTTGCGACGAGGCGTCACTCTCGGATTCCTGGCTGTCGCCGCCCGACTGGTCCGACGACTGCTGGTCGTCGCCCTGGTTCTGCTGCTGCGATTGCTGCTCTTCCATCATCTGTTCGAGCAGGTCGCGGTTGTAGGCTGCATCCTCGTGGTCCGGGTCAGCCTCCAGCACTTGTTCGTAGGCGTCGATGGCGGATTCGAACTCGCCCTGCCGCGCCAGCGCATTGCCCAGGTTGTAAAGGTTGCGCAGTTCCTCCTGCTCCGCGAACCGCGCCGCACTTTGTGCGTAAGCGCCGGACTCGTACTCGGCCACGGCACGCCATTCAGGGTCCTCGAAAAGGTCGGCCGCGTCAGCAGCATTGCCTGCCTCGAGTTCTCGCTGCGCCTGCTGGTCCTTGTTGAACCAGAGGTCGTCCCACAGCGAGGCCTCGGCAGGCTGGCTCAGGGGCAATACTGCGAGCGCGAGCATGACCACCCAGCCGCGCCGGAATGCCAGTGCGCCGAGCGGCAACAAGAAGAGCGCGAGCCAGGGGCCCTCTTCGCGCCACTGGTCCGTTGCCAGCGCGTCGTCGCTCGCTTTGCGTGTGCCGACCTCGCCTGCCAGCAGGTAATCGAGGTCGCGGCCGTCCGACGAGAGCGTTGCGGAACGCCCGCCGCCGCTCAATGCGAGTTCGCGCAGCCCGCGCTCCTCGAGGCGCGCGACCGCGATCCGGCCGGCCTGGTCGGTAACGAAACCGCCGGAGAGTTTCGGTATCGGTGCGCCCTCCGTGGTGCCTGCACCGAGCACCGACAGCGTGTAGCCTGCATCGCGGAGGTCGCGGGCCGCGCGCTTGGTCGCGGGCGACGAACCGCCGTCGGTGATCAGCAGCACCTCGCCGAAAGCGGCGCCGGCCTGTTCGAGAAGCTGCTGCCCTTTGTAGATGGCGGCCGTCGGGTAGCTGCCGCGGCTCGGCATGATGTCCGTGCTCAGGCTGTTGACCAGCGCCGCGATCGTGTCCGTGTCTGTCGTCAGTGGCGTCACGGTAAACGCATTGGACGAGTAAACGACAAGCGCCGTCTGTCCGCTGGCGCGACGCTCGAGAATGTCGAGAATCTTGAGCCGCGCACGCAGCATGCGGCTCGGCGCAACGTCCTGCGCATCCATGGATCGCGACAGGTCGAGTGCGACGACGAGCGCCTGGTCGGAGCGGAAAACCGGTTGCTCGATCCGCTCCCACGCCGGTCCCGCGAGCGATAACGCCGCTAGGACGCCGGTGACGCCGAGCAGCCACCAGCGCAGGTCGGATTTGCGGTGCGACGAGCCCGACAGGACGTGTGGGGCCAGTGCCGGGTCCACGACCTGCTGCCAGCTGCCGGGACCGAGCTGGCGGCGTGCCAGCAGGAGCGCGGTGACGATCACGGCCGGTACGGCCCACAGCCATTCGGGCCGGAGGAAATGAAACTCAGCCGGCATGGGTCGGTACCCCGCTGGTCCGCCGCAGGCGCAGTGCCTGCAGCAAGCTCACGATGCAAAGAAAGGCCGCCAGCACGAACGCGCCGGACAGCGGCCAGAAATACAGCGACTGAACCGGACGGAAGCCGGCTTCGGGTTCCTCGACGGGCTCGAGTTCATCAACGAGCCGATAGATGTCCTGCAGAGTTGCGGTGTCGGTTGCGCGGAAATACCGCCCGCCCGTCAGGTCCGCGATACCGGTGAGTGTTGCCTCGTCGAGATCGGCCGACGGATTGACGCGGCGGCGGCCACCGATGATCGAAGCTACTTCCATTTGCTCGGCGCCGATGCCGATCGTGTAGATCCGCAGCCCGACCTGTGCGGCGAGCTCTGCGGCTTTCATCGGATCGATCTCACCGGCCGTATTGGCGCCGTCGGTCAGCAACACGAGCACCTGTTCGCCCGCATCCTCCTCCTGGTCGTGGATACGTTTGACCGCGAGCGTGATCGCATCCCCGATCGCGGTCTTCTCACCTGCGAGACCGATGAACGCCTCCATGAGAAGTATCTTGACCGTCTCCCGGTCCAGCGTCAGCGGCACCTGCAGGTAGGCTCGCTCACCGAACAGGATGAGCCCGATGCGATCGCCCTCGCGACGGCTGATGAAATCGCTCGCCACGGCCTTCGTCGCCGTGAGGCGGTCGACGCGGCGTGTGCCGAGTTCGAAGTCCTTCTGGTCCATGCTGCCGGAGAGATCCACCGCAAGCATCAGGTTGCGGCCGGATACCGGCACTTCGAGTTCGTCGCCGATGCGTTCCGGCCGCGCCGCGGCAATGACCAGCAGCACCCAGGCAATCATGGCAACCCAGATTCGCCAGTTGAGCAGTTGCTCGGACCGGGAACGATCGGCCAGCAGGTTGAACCCCGCAAAGCTCGGCACCCGCAATCCAGCCTCCTGCAGCTGCTTCGCCTCCGGCAACAGCGCGCGCACGATGAACGGCAGCGGCAATGCCAGCAGCACCCACGGCCAGGCGAGCGACAGCATCA
>CBDUCE010000136.1:0-8468 GCA_965365575.1 uncultured Gammaproteobacteria bacterium | reverse complement strand
ACGTTCCTGATCCTCTGGACGATCTTCCTGCTGGTCTACTACGCGATCGGTTTACCGCTGGGTATACAGGCAAGCTACACTTATCCCTGAGGACGCAAGGTAACAATGCTGGACTTCGAGAAACTCGGCAGCTTCTATCTCGGCAAGCGGCACGACGCAGGCTCGGACTCGCTCACGGACGAGCTGGTACTGTATGACTCGAAGGACCTCACCACCCATGCCGTGATCATCGGCATGACGGGCTCCGGCAAGACCGGCCTCGGCATCGGCCTGCTGGAAGAGGCGGCGCTGGATCACATCCCGGTCATTGCCATCGACCCGAAAGGCGACATGGGCAACCTGTTGCTGACCTTCCCGAAACTCGCCGCCGACGATTTCCGACCGTGGGTGAACCCGCGCAGCGCCAGCGACAATGGCCAGACCGTGGAGGAATTCGCCGCTGCGCAGGCGGCGCTGTGGAAGAAAGGCCTTGGTGAGTGGGGCCAGACGGGCGAACGCATCAAGCAGCTGCGTGACAGTGTCGACATGGCCATCTACACGCCCGGCAGCAATGCCGGTCTGCCGGTGTCGGTGCTGAAATCCTTTACCGCGCCCGAGGCGGCACTCATGGACGACGTCGACCTGTACCGCGAGCGGGTGCAGGCGACGGCCACCGGCATCCTGACGCTGCTGGGTATCGACGCCGACCCCGTCGCGAGCCGCGAACACATACTGGTCTCGCGCCTGCTCGATCACGCCTGGCAGGATGGCCGCGAGCTGGACATCGCGGGCATGATCGCCGCCATCCAGAACCCGCCGTTCACGACCATCGGCGTCATGAGCCTCGACGCGTTCTTCCCGGAGAAGGATCGCTTCGCGCTCGCGATGCGGCTCAATAACCTGCTGGCGGCACCCGGCTTCGAGGCCTGGATGCAGGGCGAGTCACTGAGCGCGAAAAACCTGCTGTACACGGCCGAAGGAAAGCCGCGCATTTCGGTACTGTCGATCGCGCACCTCGACGACCCGTCGCGCATGTTCTTCGTGTCCATGCTGTTGAACGAGATCATCGCCTGGATGCGCGCCCAGCCGGGCACGTCCAGCCTGCGCGCGATCCTCTACATGGACGAGATCTTCGGCTTCATGCCGCCAGTGGCGAACCCGCCGACCAAGTCGCTGTTCCTGACGCTTCTTAAACAGGCGCGCGCTTACGGGCTCGGGCTGGTACTTGCTACGCAGAACCCCGTCGATCTCGATTACAAGGGCCTGTCGAATACCGGCACCTGGTTCATCGGACGCCTGCAGACCGAGCGCGATAAGGCCCGGGTGATGGAGGGCCTCGAGGGCGCGAGCCAGGGCAATTTCGACAAGCAGCAGATGGAGCGCACACTCGCAGGGCTCGGCAAGCGCCGCTTCCTGCTGCACAACGTGCACGAGGATGAGCCCGTCGTTTTCGGCACCCGCTGGGTCATGTCCTACCTCGCCGGCCCGCTGACCCGCGATCATATCCGTACGCTGATGGCCGATGCCCGCACGGTGCCCGGCGCCACCGCGGCCGGCGCCGCAAAACCGAAACGCAATCGCAGTGCCGACGCGCCCGCGCTGCCACCGTCGATCGACCAGTACTTCGTGCCGGGCGGGGCCGACGACGTGACCTATTTCCCGCGCCTCGTCGCCGGCGCCGACCTGGTCTTCTCGAACGCGCGTTACCAGGTAGAGAGCGAGCGCAGCATCCTCTATACCGTCGAGATCGAGGACGGCCCGGTGGCCGTCGACTGGGACGGCGCCGAGCCGCTATCGATGGCAATCGAGACCCTGGGCAACAGCGGGGTGCCCGGCGCGTCGTTCTCCGAGCTGCCGGGACTCGCGGCCAGCGCAAAGCAATACGCGACGTGGCAGCGAGAGTTCAAGCGCTGGGTGCGTCAGAACGAGACCGTGACGCTCTACAGGAACAAGCGTTTCCGGTTGACGTCCGCGCCCGGCGAGTCCGAAGGCGACTTCCGCGTGCGATTGCAGGACCTCGCCAGCGAACAGCGCGACCAGGAAATCGCGAAACTGCGCAAGCGTTACGCGAGCAAGGCGACGACGCTCGAGAACCGGCTGATGCGCGCAGAGCAGGCCATTGCGCGCGAGCAGGAACAGGTCAGCAAGAAGACGCTGGATACCGCCGTGTCCATCGGCACGGCGATCCTGGGCGCCGTACTGGGCCGGAAGCGGCTGTCGACGACCTCGGCGAGCCGGGTAGGCAGCGCCATCAAGACCGCGGGCGGCGCACGCAAGGAGGCGGCCGACGTCGCGCGTGCCAGGCAAACGGCCGAAAAGGTCCGCGCCGATCTCGAAGCGCTCAACAAGCAGCTGGAGAGTGAGGTTGCCGCGCTCGACACGACCTTCGATGCGCAGGCCGAGGAACTCGATGAGATCGTCGTTCGTGCAAAGACGACGGACGTGCACGTCCCGGTGATGGCGCTTGCCTGGATGCCCTATGCGCCGGATTCGAAAGGCCGGCTCAGGCCTGCCTGGGGCTGACCTCGCCGTCATTCACCTATGCAGGCGCCCGCATAGGCCTTCAATACACCGGCATTGTCGAGCTGGCACTCGTTGTCGTAGGTAATGCCGTCCAGGCCGCATACTGGCAGGTAGACACGCGGACAGTTGCGGCCCTGTTCCTCACACATGCCCGCATAGTCGATGCGCGTGCCGCGACGCTCCGCGTAGCAGGCGTTGCCGTACGTCAGGCTGTCCGCACCGCAAACGGGAACGAACAGGTTCGGGCAGGGCCGCTGCTTGCAGATGCCGACGGTATAGGTCGTGATGCCGGCCCTGTCCGCCAGGCAGGCATTGTCGTAAGTCACGCCGTCATTGCCGCAGACGGGGGCAAAGACGGACGGACAGTTCTCGGTGTCGCAGGCGCTCGCACGCTGTACCGGCACGCGGTCCACGTTCGCCTCGCAGCGGTTCAGGTAGGTGCGGCCGTTCATGCCGCAGACCGGGTCCGCGACACCCGGGCAGCCGCTCGGCGCACACGCCCCGAGCCCCGCAATCTCGACGCGCGATTTCGCGGCGAAGCATTCGTTGATGTACGTGTTGCCGTCGACGCCGCAAACCGGGTCGTACTCCTCGCTGCACTCCCTTGGCGTGGCGAGCGACTCGTCTTCGTCCGGATCGGCGCCGTCACCGACGTCGGCGTCCTCGACCTCTTCGCCATTGGTCGCGGCAGGACACTCGCCCTCGGCCACGATTTCGACCCCGGCGACGTTGGCGACGCACTCGTTGCTGTAGGTCTTGCCGTCGGCGCCGCAGACCGGCGTGTAATCCATGGTGCAGGCCACTTCATCGGTCTGCGCCAGCAGCAGGGGGGCTTCGGCGGCATTGACGGCGGGCACGAGCAGGCACGGCGCCAGGCAGGCAATAAGGTTTTTCATCATCGGGGAAAGTGTATCAGTTCACGCAACGGCACCAGTTCTATGCCTTCTTCGACAAGGCCCGGGATGGCACGTTCCAGGAAGTCCAGCGTCCCCGGATACGGGTGGCCGATCGCTACGGCGAGGCCGTGTTCCCGGGCCAGCGCCTTGAGGCGCTCAAACTCCCTCTGCACCATTTCGGGTGCCGGGTCCCGGTCCAGGAATACGTCCCGCTTGATGGCCGGCACGCCTTGCTCCGATGCGATCTGCAGCGCCACGCTGTGGTGCGTCGTGTAGCTGTCGACGAAGTAGAGCCCGCCGAACCGCAGTATTTCCTCCATGAGCCAGCCCATGTGTCCCGGGTGCCGCGTCAGCAGGCTGCCGCGATGGCTGTTCACGCCCACCGCGAAAGGAACCGTCGCCATGGCGCTCGCGAAGGTATCGGCGAATGCCTCTCGCGTCATGTCGAGGGTCATCGAGCCGGGCTCCACCGCGCCGTCGTGACCAACAGACTGCAGCGGCAGGTGCAGCAGCACTTCCTTGCCGCGTTCCCACGCCGCGCGCGCCAGCTGCCCCGCCCCCGGTGTGCCGGGCAGGATCGCACAGGCCACGGGGCCGGGCAGCGCCACGGCGCGGTGCCCTGCTGCCAACTGGTAACCGAGGTCGTCGATGATGATTGCGATGCGCGGCGCAGACTGCGCGTAGCTCTGCGCCGCGAGCAACAACAGGATCGCGGCTGCGCGGAGTTGTGCGAGCGTCATTGAGCCTTGCTGTGCATCACGTCGCCGCGCTGCAGGCGATTCAGCGCTTCGAGCAGCTGCGCGTCCTGCTCACGATCGACAAAACCGCTCAGGCTCATATCGGGGTATCCCGGCGTGCCTTCGACATACACGTCCGGCGTGATGCCGGTTTCGTGAATCGAATCGCCGGACGGCGTGTAATAGCGCGACGTCGTCAGCTTGAGCGCACGGCCCTGGGACAGCGGCATGACCGTCTGCACCAGGCCCTTGCCGAAGGTGCCGGTTCCGACCACGATCGCGCGGCCGTGGTCCTGCAGCGCGCCGGCAACGATCTCCGAGGCCGACGCGGAACCTTCGTTCACGAGCACGACGAGCTCGGCGCCGTCGAGCACGTCGCCACGATGCGCCGAGCGCGTGAAACGCGCTTCGTTCGTGCGGCCGTCCGCCGATACGATGACGCCGGAATCGAGAAACAGGTCGGAGACGTCCACGGCGGAATCCAGCACGCCGCCGGGATTGTTGCGCAGGTCCAGTATCAGCCCCGACAGCATCCCGCCACCGGCTTCCTGCATCGCGTCGATTGCGCGGCTCAGCTCGCGGGCCGTGGTTTCGCTGAACTGGCTCACGCGAATGTACCCGAAGGACGGACCCAGCACTTCATGATGCACGCTGGCGACACGAATGATCTCCCGCCGCATCCGGTGCTCGATGGCTTCGCCGTCGCGCAGCACCGTGATGCTGATTCGCGACCCGGCACGGCCGCGCATACGACCAATGGTGTCTTGCAGATACTCCGGCTCGACCGTGACTCCGTCCACGGCGATGATCTGATCGCCGCTCCGTATCCCGGAGCGCGCTGCCGGTGAGCCGGTGATCGGCGTCACGACCTTGATAATGCCGTCGATGTCCGCCACTTCGACGCCGACGCCCGTGTAGCTGCCGGTGGTGCTGATGCGAATGTCGCGGTACTCATCGGCATCGAGGTACTGGGAGTGGGCATCGAGATCCCTGACCATGCCGCGAATAGCGCTTTCGAGCAGCTCGCTGTCATCGAGCGGCTCGACATAATCCTGCTTGACGCGCTCCATGACTTCGGCGAACAGCCGCGCATTTTCCCAGGCCAGCTCTGCCTCGGCCGGCGCACTCCCGTCGGACAGCAGGCCGCCGCCAACCGAGAGGCTCAACCCCATTACGGTTCCGATCACGACGACCAGGATAGCCCTGACTTTCAACGACATACGCGACTCCGAGCGCCGGCCCTCGTCTTTGCCCGGCCGGTTCAAATGACGATACCACAGTCAGCCGGCGCTGTGCTGTGAGGGCCGACAAGTCCGGCTAGTCCCCGGGCCTTCGGGTTACCCAGCGCCTCGGGTTCAGGGGCTGGGTGCCACGGCGGATCTCGAAATACAGGCCGGCCTCGGCCTGCCCGCCGCTGTCGCCGACCGTGGCGATGACGTCACCGGGAGCCACCCAGTCGCCTGCGTTCTTGAGTATCGTCTCGTTGTAGCCGTAGAGGGTCATGTAGCCTTCACCGTGGTCGACGATAACCAGGAGGCCCATGCCTGCAAGCCAGTCCGCGAAGGCGACCCGCCCGTGGTAAACGGAGCGCACCTCCCGGCCCCGGGTTGCGGCCAGCACGACCCCGTTCCACTTTAGCTCGCCGCCAACCCGCGGCTGACCGAAGTCGCGCAACAGCGTGCCCACGACCGGCCATGTCAGGCGGCCGCGAAACTCGCTGAACGGCTCCTCGGACGTGATCGGGTAATCGGACAGGATGCTTGTCAGTTCGGCAATCAGCCGGGCGAGGTCCTTTTCCTGTGCCGCGAGGCGTTCGATTTCGCGCCCTTCGGCGGCCATTCGCTCCTTGAGCGCCGCGAGCAGGGTCTGCCGCTCCGCCTGCGCCGCCGCCAGCTTTTCGAGCTCGGCAGAACGGGTCCTCGCGAGGTCGGCGAGGCGCGCCTCTTCCGCGGCGACTTCGCTGTGCATTTCGGCCAGTTCGCGGATCTTCACGGTCATCGCACCGATATTGTCCGCCCGGTAGTCGTTGAAATACCGGTAATAAGCCATCATGCGACCGAGCATCGCGGGGTCGCGCTGGTTCAGCAGCAGCTTGATTTTTTCCTGGTTGCCGCTCATGTAGGCGGCGCGGACCTGGGCGGAGAGGTGGTCGGATTCCCGCGCGAGCTCCGCTTCGCGCGCGGCGATTGCTGCATCGAGCTCGGCCAGGCGCTTCGCGCTCCAGGCCCGTTCGCGCTCCAGGTCCTGCAGGCGCAGGCGTTTCTCGGCAATAGCGACCTCGGCGTTCTGCAGGTCCTCGGTGAGCCGGTCGCGATCCGTTGCGCTCTTGTCCATGCTCTTCTTGAGGTCGCTGATCTTCTCGCGCACCTCTTCGAGCTCCTGCTCCTTGATCTTGGCAACGCCGGCCCCGCCGTCCTGGGCAAGGGCACCCGGCGGCACGACGAGGATCAGCAGAATCAGGGTCGGCAGGCAGCGCATGGGCGCACAGTGTAGATCGTTTGCGGGGTATTTCCATCGCCGCGCGCTGTTATAATGCCGCCTTTCGACCAAGCCTGCGCAGCCCGCGCACACGACGCCTCATGGACAGATTAATGGAGTTCGCCGGCAACCATACCTTGCTGGTGTTTGCGCTGGTGACCAGTTTCCTGCTGGTCATATTCACCGAGCTCAGGCGCAAGGCCACCGGCATGCTGGCCGTTGGGCCTACCGATGCCGTGAAGCTCATCAACAACGATGCCGTGATTCTGGACATGCGCAGCGCCGAGTCGTTCTCGCGCGGCCATATCGTGGGTGCCCGTAACGTCCCGATGGACGAACTCGACGGACACCTGGAAAAACTCGCCCGGTTCAGGAACAAGCCCGTCGTCGCTGTTTGCGACGCCGGCATCACGTCGTCGAAAGCAGTAAACACGCTGCGCAACTCCGGCTTCGAGAGTGTTTATAACCTCAAGGGCGGCATGAACGCATGGGGCCAGGCGGGTCTGCCGGTCGTCTCCGGCAAGAAGACCAAGAGCAAGAAACAGGCGTCGGCACAGCGATGAGCGATACGGTTCCGGTGGTGATTTATGGCGACGAATTCTGCGCCTACTGCGCAGCCGCGCGCATGTTGTTTACGAAGAAAAACGTTCGTTTCGAGGACGTTCTCGTATCTCGCGATCCGGACCGTTTTGATGAAATGCTGGCGCGCAGCGGTGGCCGCCGTACCGTTCCGCAGATCTTCGTCGGCGACGTGCACATCGGCGGATTCGATGATTTGAGTTCCGCCGACAAAAACGGCGAACTCGACAAACTGCTGACCGGCGAAGCCGCCAGCCGGCACTCTAATTAACCCAGGACAGAAATATGGCCGAACAGGAAGCACAGACCCCCGAGAAGCGTCTCTCCGTTGTGAAAATCTACGTCAAGGATTTCTCCTTCGAGTCGCCGCAAACACCGACCATCTTCAATACCAAGGAATGGGCGCCGAATACAAACCTGAACCTGCGCAGCTCGCATTCACCGGTCAGCGATGACCTGCACGAAGTTACCCTGACGCTCACCGTCGACGCCAGGGAAAAAGAGGGCGACAAGACGATTTTCCTGGTCGAGCTGCAGCAGGCCGGCCTGTTCGATATCGGCGGCTACGAGAAAGAGGAAATGGGCGTGCTCATCGGCAGTTTCTGCCCCGGCGTCCTGTACCCGTATGCGCGCGAGGCAATCGCCGGGATCATCCAGAAGGGCGGCTTTCCCGAGTTCATCCTGCAGCCGATCAACTTCGATGCGCTGTATCAGCAAACGTTGCAGCAACAACAGGGCGAAGCGCCCGCGACGGCGGAGACACACTGATAAGCGGCGACCGCCCACAGCCGATCGCCGTCGTCGGTGCGGGTTCCTGGGGCACCGCGCTGGCGCTGCAGTTCGCCCGCCGCGGGCGGCCGATACGGCTGTGGGGGCGTGACAGGGCGCAACTCACGCAGATGCGCGAGACGCACGAGAACACTCGTTACCTGCCGGGAGCGGCGTTTCCCGGAAACCTCGAGGCCGTGCTCGAGCTCGAGGCGTGCCTCGACGGCGTGCGCGACATCCTCATCGCAGTGCCCAGTCATGGCTTCCGCGAGACGCTTGAAGCGATCAGGCCGCTGCTCGTCAACGGCGCCAGGGTCTGCTGGGCAACCAAGGGTTTCGAGCTGCACACCGGCAAGCTGCCGCACGTCGTCGCGGCTGAAGTCCTCGGCGCCGACCGGCCGGTTGCCGTTTTGTCGGGCCCGACATTCGCGAGAGAGGTCGGCGATGGCCTGCCGACCGCGCTGACGATTGCCGCCAACGACCCGTAATTCGCGCAGGACCTGGCGGT
>CBDUCE010000135.1:0-8470 GCA_965365575.1 uncultured Gammaproteobacteria bacterium | reverse complement strand
GCAATGCCGGCTCGGTATTCGTGGGTGAATGGACGCCCGAATCCGTCGGCGACTATTGCAGCGGCACCAACCACGTGCTGCCGACCTACGGCTATGCGCGCAGCTACAGTGGATTGAGCCTCGACCAGTTCATGCGCGGCATGACCGTGCAGGAATTGACCCGCGACGGCTTGGCGGGTCTGTCGGAGGCCGTCGTGACGCTGGCCGGGCTCGAGGGACTGGACGCCCATGCATCCGCCGTGACCCGGCGGTTACGGGCAGAATCATGACGATCGCCGAGCTTGCACGTCCGGAACTGCGGGCGCTGCGGCCATACCAGGCGGCGCAGCAGGTCGATGACACCATCCGGCTGAACGCCAACGAGGCACCCTGGAGCAGCTCGGCAGACCGTTTTCGCCGCCCTTTGAACCGCTATCCGGAGATTCGCCCGGCACGCCTCGCGCAGGCGCTCGGTGACTATTTCACGTGCGACCCGTCGCGGCTGCTCGTGACGCGAGGCACGAGCGAGGCGATCGACCTGCTCATTCGTGCATTCTGCCGGGAGGGCAAGGACAATATCGTCACGACGGCGCCGACGTTCTCCATGTACGGCCACTACGCGATCGTGCAGGGTGCAACGCAGAGGACGGTGGAGACATTGCCGGAGAACCACTTCGCGATCGATATGGACGCGCTTCTGGCCGCCTGTGACGACCAGACACGGTTGGTTTTCGTCTGTTCACCCAATAACCCGACGGGCACGCTCGTTTCGCGCCCTGATCTGATCGACTTGCTCGAACGACGTGGCGAACGGTCCGCAATCGTCGTCGACGAGGCCTATATAGAGTTTTCAGGGGAGACGTCCGCTGTCGAACTGCTCGACCGGTATCCGAATCTGGTCGTGCTCCGCACGTTGTCGAAAGCGCTCGCGTTCGCCGGCGCCCGCTGCGGTGCGGTCATGGGTCCCGTCGAGGTCATCCGTATCCTGAACGCAATACAAGCGCCTTACGCGATGTCCACGCCGGTCGTAGAATGTGTCGAAGACGCCCTGCAGGCCGAGGCCCTGGATGAAGCAAGCGGCCGTATCGCCGGGATCGTCGAAGAGCGCGAGCGCCTCATGACGGCTTTGTCATCGTTCGGCTTCGTGGACACCGTCTGGCCCAGCGCTGCAAATTTCTTCCTGATCCGGGTCACAGACAGCGAGACCGTGCTTGACGAGGCGCGCAACAGCGGCATCCTGCTGCGTGACTTCGGCAGCAGCCTGCCGGACTGTATTCGTATAACCGTCGGCAGCCGTCCGGAAAACGATCGCCTGCTCGCACTGTTTGCCGGCATCGAAGGCGGTGCAGCATGACGATGAAAGTGCTGTTCATCGACCGTGACGGAACCCTCATCGAGGAACCCCACGACAACCAGGTCGACTCGCTCGAGAAGATTCGGCTGGTGCGGGGGGTGATCCCGGCACTATTGGAACTGGCGGATCACGGCTACCGGTTCATCATGGTCAGCAACCAGGACGGGCTGGGCACCGGGTCGTTTCCGATCGAGCAGTTTGAACTCTGTCACGAGCACGTCGTTTCACTGTTCGAGTCGCAGGGTATTACGTTCGACGAGACGTTCATCTGTCCGCACTTGGAGGAGGACGGCTGCGATTGCCGCAAACCGCGCACGGGACTGCTGACCCGGTTCCTGGCGTGCAACCATCTGGACAGCGCAAAGTCCGCCGTCATCGGTGATCGCAGCACGGACCTCGAGCTAGCCGAACGGCTCGGGCTGCGCGGGTTCCTCGTGGCCCCTGATGAATCCTACGAAACAAGCTGGCCCGGTATCGTCGCTGCGCTGTCCGCGGGCGACAGGAGCGCAGAGATCGAGCGAACGACGCGCGAGACGACCATCCGGGCGCGCGTCAATCTCGATGCCGCGGGGCGGATCGAGGTGCAGACCGGCATCGGGTTCTTCGATCACATGCTGGAACAGATCGCGAAGCACGGTGGCTTCAGCCTGGTGCTGAGCTGCGACGGCGACCTGCACGTCGACGAGCATCACACCGTCGAAGACGTGGCGATAGTGCTCGGCAGCGCGTTGCGCGAAGCGCTGGGCGACAAGCGCGGCATCGGACGTTACGGCTTTCTCCTGCCGATGGACGAAAGTGCGGCGACGGTTGCGCTCGATCTGTCGGGGCGTGCCAGCTTTGTTTTCGACGCGCCCTTTCCGCGTGAAGCGGTCGGCGAGATGTCCACCGAGATGGTGACCCATTTCTTCCGCTCGCTCGCGGATTCCCTGGGTGCAGCGCTGCATGTCTCGGTAAAGGGCGAGAATACGCACCACATGGTCGAAGCATGTTTCAAAGGTGTTGGCCGCAGCCTGCGCCAAGCGATTCAGCAGGAAGGAGCGGAGCTGCCGACAACCAAAGGAACGCTGAGCTAGCGTGGCGGGACCTGTTGCCATCATCGACAGCGGCGGCGCCAACATCGCGTCACTGTTATTCGCGTTGCAGCGGCTCGGCTGCGACGCCAGTCTCACGACGAGCCGAGACGTGATTGAGAGCGCCGACAGGGTCATTCTGCCCGGCGTCGGGGCGGCTGCCGATGCAATGACACGGCTGCGTGACAGCGGCCTCGTGGACGTGATCCGCGCCTTGCGACAGCCGGTTCTCGGTATCTGCCTCGGCATGCAGTTGCTCGCGGACGCGTCGGAAGAGGAGGACGTCGACTGCCTCGGCGTCATTCCCGGCGTTGCACGCCGGCTGCAGGTCTCCGACGGATTCCCGGTGCCCAACATGGGCTGGTGCCCGGTCACGAGAGTCGCGGACGCGCCGGTGCTGGAAGGCATCGAAGACGGCAGCTACTTCTACTTTGTTCACAGCTACGCCCTGCCCCCTTCGGAGTTCACGCTGGCGACGGCACGCCATGCTGATGCCTTCTCCGCCGTCGTCGGGCGCGATAATTTCATTGCCGCGCAGTTTCATCCCGAACGCTCCTCGGCCGATGGTGCTCGCCTGCTGCAAAATTTCCTGGAGGCGAGCCCGTGAAGATCATTCCGGCCATCGACCTGCACGAGGGCAACTGCGTGCGACTGTACAAAGGCGACTTCGACAGGGTCACTCACTACAGCGATCAGCCGGCGGATCTCGCCCGGACCTATACCGCGATGAACGTGGACGATCTGCACATCGTCGACCTCGATGGTGCGCGCACCGGCTCGCAACAGAATGCCCGTGTGGTCAGCCGTTTGTGTGCCGACACGCCGTTGTCCGTGCAGCTCGGTGGCGGCATCCGTCAGCGCGACCAGGTGAGGCAGTGGCTCGACAACGGCGTTGCGCGCTGCGTGATCGGAAGCGTTGCCGTAACGGCGCCGGAACGTGTCGTCACCTGGTTCGACGAGTTCGGCGCGGATCACATCGTGCTCGCACTGGACGTGACGATTGACGAAGCCGGCCCGGTGCTCGCAACCCACGGTTGGACAAAGTCGAGCGGCCTGAGCCTGTGGGACCTGATGGATCGCTATGCGTCGATCGGCGCAAAGCACCTGCTGTGCACCGATATCGGGCGCGATGGCGCGATGTCGGGCCCGAACTTCGACCTGTACGCGGAGATAGTGCGCCGCTACCCGGACGTATTCCTGCAGGCTTCCGGGGGCGTTCGCAACATCGCCGACATGGAGAGGCTCAGGAATATCGGCGTACCCGCGGCCATCACGGGCAAGGCATTACTGGACGGCAAGATCAGTGCGGCGGAGGTGAACTCATTCCTGCGAAGCGCATAATTCCCTGCCTCGACGTGCGTGACGGCGTCGTCGTCAAGGGCGTGCAGTTCCGCAACCACCGTGTCGTCGGAGAGATCGTGGAACTCGCACAGCGCTACCGCGACGAGGGCGCTGATGAGCTCGTGTTTTACGATATTACCGCGAGTCCGGACGGGCGTTCAGTCGATCGTGCATGGGTCAGCCGGGTCGCGGCCGTGATCGATATTCCGTTCTGCGTTGCAGGCGGAATCCGCAGCATCGCGGACGCCGAAGAAGTGCTCAACAAGGGCGCGGACAAGATATCCATCAACACCCCGGCGCTCGAAGACCCTGAACTCATTACGCGCCTCGCCCGGCGCTTCGGCACCCAGTGCGTCGTGCTCGGCGTCGACAGCCGCGAGCAGGACGGTAACTATCACGTCTACCGGAATACCGGAGATCCGGACAAGACGACCGCCGCGGAGCGACTGACGACGGACTGGATCTGTGAGGCGCAGGAACGCGGCGCAGGCGAAGTCGTGCTCAACTGCATGAACCAGGACGGCGTCCGCAAGGGCTACGACAACGAACAGCTGCGAACGGTCCGGAGTGTGTGCAGCGTGCCGCTGATTGCCTCGGGCGGCGCCGGGTCGATCGAGCATTTTCGCGACGTCTTTCGTATCGCGGACGTCGACGGCGCGCTTGCCGCGAGCGTTTTTCACAGCGCGGAAATAGACATCCGCGACCTCAAGCGCTACCTCGGCGCGGAAGGAACCGACATACGACCTGCAGGGGACTGACGTGAGCAATAGCGACCTCGCCTTCCTGGCGACACTGGAAGCGGTCATTCGGGACCGCCTGGAGAATCCTGCGACCGGCAGCTACACGGCAAGCCTCATTGCCAGCGGCCGCCAGCGCATCGCACAGAAAGTCGGCGAAGAGGCCGTGGAACTGGCGCTCGCCTCAGTCGGCGACAATCGCGAAGAAATCATCGACGAGGCAGCCGATCTCGTTTACCACCTGCTGGTACTGCTGCATGCGCAGCAACTCGATCTCGGACAGGTCGTCTCGCGCCTGCAGGAGCGTCACGCCGACAACCCGTAGGAGCACTCCCCGAAACGCGGTCGTGGGCCGAGGCGCGTTCCTACTTGGAAGACGTCTCGTTCAGCTCGATCGCCCTTTGGTAGGCCGGCCGCGCGAGACACCGCTCTGCATACGCGCCCAGTGCGGCCGAATCGGGCAGCATGTCGAACATGCGCATGAACACCACGCTGGACCCCAGCATGACGTCGGCAGCCGTGAATGTCTCCCCGAGAATCCAGCTGTTGCCCTCGATTCCCTGCTCCAGGGTCTCGATCATGAGTTCGAAGTCGCCCCAGCCCGATCGATATCGGTTCGTTTCGACGCCGTTGAACTTCTCGGACATGGCGGGCTCGATAACAGCCGGCGTATACATCAGCCAGTAGAGGAACTTGCCGCGCCTGGCGTCGTCGATGCCGGGCGCCAGCGTCCCGGGCGCGTAGCGGTCGGCGACATACAGGCAGATGGCCGCCGACTCGGACATGCTGACGTCGCCATCGATCAGCGCGGGCACCTTCCCCATCGGACTGGCTGCGAGGAACTCCGCCGTATTCCTGCGATCCGGGTTCTGGATATCGACGAGTTCCCGCTCGTAGTCCACACCGGCCTCCTCGAGCATCCACAGCGCCCGGGTGGAGCGAGTCTGCGGCGACCAGTAGAGTTTCATGTTCGACCTCCTCGATTCAGATGACGACTTCGGGGGCGACTTCGCGGCGGTTGTACTGCGAACTCATGACGTAACCGTACGCGCCCGCATTCGCGATGAGAATAACGTCACCCTCGCTCGACGGCGGCAGCAGGCGGTCGGTTCCCAGGCGATCGCCGGTTTCACAAATCGGTCCGACGATCGTAGCCGTCTCGCTCGGTGCCTCCCCGGCCCGGGTCAGGTTGACGATCTCGTGATACGCGCCGTAGAGCGCGGGCCTGATCAACGAGTTCATGCCCGTCCCGACGCCGATGTAGCGCATGTCACCCTTCCCCTTGACCTGCGTTACGTGCGTCAGCAGTACACCGCCTCGGGCCACGAGATAGCGTCCCGGCTCAAGCCAGATCGCGTATTGCGGATAACTCTCGCGAACCTCGGCGAGCAGCGCATCAAGGCGCTGCAGATCGAAGGGTCTGTCGCCCGGCTTTTCTGCAACGCCGAGACCACCGCCAAGATCGATGGCCGCGACCTTCGGAAAGCGTTGTGCGATGCCGACGAGTTGCACGGCAACGCTGCGCCAGGTTTCCGGATCCTGGACGCCGCTGCCGCTGTGCGCATGGATTCCGACAACGTCAACGCCGACCTCCTGCGTCAGCCTCTGCAGTTCGTCAACCTCGAACAGCGGCACACCGAACTTCGAATGCACACCTGCGGTCTTCACGTGCTCGTGGTGACCTCTGCCCTGCCCCGGATCCATGCGCACGAAGATTTTTCGTTCGGCAAACACCTCGGGCCACGCCTGCAGCGGATACAGGTTGTCGAGCGTCACAAGCAGGCCCTTGTCGAGCGCCCAGGCGTATTCCTCGCGCGGAGCGAAATTTGGCGTGAACAGGATCCGGTCGAGGTCGAGGTCCGGTATGACTTCCTGTAGCCACTCGACTTCACCCGGCGAGACGCACTCGAAGTCACAGCCCTCGGCGTCGAGCAGGCGGATGAGATCTGCATTGAAGTTGGCCTTGACCGCGTACAGCACACGGTCAACGTTGTCGAGGCCGAGCATGACGCGTGCCGCGCTGCGAACGCTCTCCTTGTCGTAAACGTATGCGTTGAGTTTTTCGGAGGCGATATCAAGTAGCTGTTCGCGTTTTTTCATCCACCATACGTCGGGCGCATGTGCCACAGCAGTCTCCGCGCGGAACAGCTGTTCCCAACTCGCCCCGAAGGCGGGACTGCCACCGCTCTTGCGGATGATCGAGGAGTGCAGCTTGCGAACGAGCTTGGCGCCCTGTTGCTCGTCGATAACGAAGCTCAGGTTCAGGTCGTTGGCCGCCTGCGACATGAGATGGATGCGTTCTTCCTCGAACACCTCGAGCGCGGGCGCGAGCCGCGACAGGAAAGTCCGGATCTTGCGCCCGACCAGGCTGACCGCCGAACATCGCGTAATGAGCCTGACTTTGCACAGCGGCTCGAGGTCCGCGACCAGACCTTGCAGCAGGTCCTCGCCGGATTCCCCGTCCGGCGTGTCGATCGACACCGTGACGTTCGTCTCGGAGGTCGAGATCAGGTCGACCGATACGCCGTTGTCGCTGAAGACCCCGAATGCGCGCGCCAGGAAGCCGACTTCGTGCCACATGCCGACGCTGTCCATGGACACCAGCGTAAGGCCGTTGCGCATGCATATACCCTTGACCTGCGGTTCGACTTCCTCCGTGACCAGGGAGATTACCGTCCCTTCCAGCTCGGGATTCGTGGTGCAACGAATGAACAGCGGAATCCTGGCGAGCCGCAGCGGCGACAGGCAGCGCGGATGCAGCACTGTGCTGCCGGCGGACGCGAGTTCCTGCGCCTCGTCAAAATGCAGCGCCACCAGCAACCTGGCGGACGGCACTACCCGGGGGTCGGCCGTGAACATGCCGGGAACGTCTGTCCAGACTTCGAGGCGTCGCGCCTGCAGTTTCGCCGCCATGTAGGCGGCCGAGGTGTCGGACCCGCCCCGTCCCAGCAGTACGGTCTCGCCCTGCGAATTGCGGGCAATAAAGCCCTGCGTCAGGATGACCTTGCCGGGTATGGCCATGCGCGCTCGGAGCGCATTGTCCGGTGAATGCTCGCAAGTTGCAGACAGGTAACTACGGCTGCGGCCGCGGTTTGCACGGCCCGCACTCACGAGCATGTCGCGGGCGTCCATCCATTGCGTCGGTATGCCGACCCGTTCCAGGTAAGCGGCGCCGAGACGCGTCGACATGAGTTCGCCGAGAGCCATGATGCGCACCCTGACGCGAACGCTCACTTCCCGCACCAGCCGTATGCCGGCGACCAACTGGTCGAGTTCCTGGAGGTATTGATCGAGCAGCCCGGGGCCGTCCAGCTCGAGTTCGCGGGCGAGGTCGTAATGGCGGTGCCTGATATCCGCGAGACCCTCGGTCGAACCACCCGACGCCGCCGATTCCAGCAACGCAGCCAGGGCGTTCGACACGCCCCGCAATGCCGAATGCACGACGACCGGCTTCAGGCCAGCGGCAAGCCGGTTGCGAACCAGCTGCGCAATGGTCTCCCAGCATGCGCCGGACGAAACGCTGGTGCCGCCAAACTTCATTACCACCCAGTCGGAAGCCGCGATCTCGGGCGACGCTCCCAATGCGTCGCTGGCTTCGAACTCTGCTTCCTTCATGATGTTATCGCCGTTCCGTGCCATTCATCGGGACAAAAAAAACCCGCCAGGAAATCCTCGCGGGCTCGTTGACAGCGTCCGGACTTTATCGTTAGCCGGTACTGCCGCCATTGGCGCCCGCGCACCTCTGGCGCGCCATTTGTTTTAAGAGTTCTTGCGCGTTCGCAAAGGGAACGCGTCGGCACTTTACGCGGGCGTCGGAAAAGTTCATCGTCAAAGTACAGCGGACCTTTCGGCAAAGGTCAAGTAGACGATCGCTGATCGTCCCATTCCGGCGGGATCGTGACGGCGCCCTGCGAGGCCGACGACACCTCAGCGCGATATTTTGCAAGGGCTCCGCGCTTCACCGCCGAGGGTGGACGCTGCCACTGCGC
>CBDUCE010000134.1:0-8486 GCA_965365575.1 uncultured Gammaproteobacteria bacterium | reverse complement strand
AGCTGGAAGAGATATTCCAGGACATCCAGGCGGACCTGCGCTACGACCACGAGCTCAACGGCTGCCTGAATTGCGGCATCTGCACGGCAACCTGCCCGGCGGCTCACTATTACGACTTCAGCCCGCGCGAGATCGTCCAGTTGTTATGGACTGAGAACCTCGAGGGCATCCACGACGCCATGCAGGAGAAGATCTGGTCCTGTGCGCAGTGCTATACCTGCGCCGCGCGCTGCCCGTTCGGCAATTCGCCGGGCGGCCTGGTGATGCTGATGCGCGAGGTTGCAATCAAGCACGGCATGGAGTCGGCGAAGAGCGTGCTGCGGCCGTTCAGCCGCGTGATGCTGAAGCTCATATCGACCGGCAACCAGCTGTCGCCGGACATGATCAACCCCGAAGGCTTTGCCGACTGGGGACCGAACATCTCGAAGGTCGATGCGCCGCTGGCGACGCTGCGCAAGGCGATCCCGATGCCGACGCTGCATACCACGGCGACGGCGTGGGAAGTGAACCTGAAGACATCTGTCGAGCTTTACACGATCTGGGAAGAGACCGGCGTGCTCGACAGCCTCGAGACTATTGACGAAAACCTGTTCGACGTCATCTGCGACATCATGGACGAGAAGCGTGATGACTATGAAGACTGGCTCGATGAGCAGGACGACGACTGATACGACTATAGGGGACGTACGACATGACCACAGGTAACGGTAACGGCGAAGAGCGTTTCACGGGGCACGGCGCGGAATGGCAGGACGCCAACCTGAGCAAGGAGGAGGCCCACGTAGCGACCGTGTGGGTCGACCAGATCGTCAATCGACGCTCGATGCTCACCAACAAGGACCGCGTCGAGGACGTGCGCGACGCGATGTGGGAACTCGAAAAGGACGGCGAGATTCTCGTGCACCGGGTCGGCGACGAACACAAGCCCGTCACCGTGCAGACGCTGTATGGCTGGGACAAGAAGGTGCCTACCACGCAACTCTGGCACCACAAGTCCTGCGGCCAGTGCGGCAACATCCCGGGCTACCCGGCGTCGCTGCTGTGGCTGATGAACGAGATGGATATCGACTACCTGGACGAGACGGACCAGACGTCCTGCACGGCCTGGAATTACCATGGCTCCGGCATCGGCAATATCGAGAGCCTCGCGGCGGTCTTCCTGCGGAATTTTCACCAGGCCTATGTGAGCGCAAAAGCTCAAGGCCTGCCGGAAGGCTACTATTACCCACTGGTACATTGCGGCACCTCTTTCGGTAACTACAAAGAGGTGCGTGGCTACCTGATTCACTCCGCGAAGCTGCGCGAGCGCGTGAAGAAGATTCTCGGCAAGCTCGGAAGGCTGGTCGACGGCAAGTTGCTGATCCCCGAAGAGGTCGTTCACTACTCCGAGTGGCTGCACGTGATGCGCGACGAGATCGCGAAGCGGCAGGTAATCGACTGCAGCCACATCCGTGCGACGGTCCACCCGGCCTGCCACGTCTACAAGATGGTGCCCGAGGACGCGATCTACGACGACAAGATCCTCGGCGGCAATCGCGTCGCCGTGACGACCGGCGTGCTCGAGGCGCTGGGTACCCAGGTTATCGACTACCGCACCTGGTACGACTGCTGCGGCTTCGGCTTCCGCCACATCATTTCCGAGCGTGAGTTTACGCGCTCTTTCGCCATCGATCGCAAGATTCGCGTGGCGCAGGAAGAGGCGAAGGCGGACATGATGGTCGGCCACGATACCGGCTGCATTACCACGCTGGACAAGAACCAGTGGATCGGCGCCGCCGCCGGCAAGGCCGTGGCTCTTCAGGAGCTTGCCGCCTGCCAGTTCGCGGCGCTGGGCTGTGGCGCACACCCCTACAAGATCGTCCAGTCGCACTGGCACGCTTCGTCGACGGAGACGTTGATGGAGAAGCTCGGTATCGACTGGGAGAAGAAGAAAGCCGAATTCGAGGCTTACCTGAAGGACGTGGAGGCCGGCAAGGGCGAGACGCTCTATGACCCGCGCAAGATGATCACGTCCGGCCCCGGGTTCAAACCCGTAGAGCGACTGAAATGAGCAAACCCGTACTGATACTCGGCGGTGGCCCCGCCGGACTCGCCGCCGCCCACAGCCTTGCCACGGTCGGTAAACAAAGCGTCATCGTCGACAAAGAAGACCGGCTCGGCGGCGCGCCAATACTCTCCGGCTACGCCAAGCTGGTGCCGACCGGGGAATGGGCAAAGGACGCCATCGGCGGCATGGTCAAGCGCGTCGAGGACGATGACCTGGTCAAGGTGATCACTGGCGCGACGGTCAACAAGTTTGACGGCACGCCCGGCAATTTCACGGTGGAGCTGTCGAACGGCGATACCCTGGATGCGGAGGCCGCAATACTCTGTAGTGGTTTCACCCACTTCGACTCCGTCAACAAACCCGAGTGGGGCTTCGGTACCTTCCCCGACGTCGTGACGACGACGCAGGTCGAACAGATGATATCGTCGGGGCAGGGCGTGCGTTGCCCGTCCGACGGCCGCAAGCCGCAGCGCGTGGCGATCCTGCTGTGCGTCGGTTCGCGCGATCGCCAGATCGGCCGCGAGTGGTGCTCGAAGATCTGCTGCACCGTGTCCGCGAACATGGCGATGGAGATCCGTGAAGAGATTCCCGATTGCCACGTCTACATCTACTACATGGATATCCGCACCTTCGGCCTGTACGAGACGAAGTACTACTGGCGCAGCCAGGAAGAGTTCAAGGTCAAGTACATCAAGGCGCGCATCGCAGAGGTCACCTCCGACGGTGAGAAGCTCATCGTCAAGGGCGAAGACACGCTCGTGAAGCGCCCGATCACGATTCCGTTCGACATGGTCGTGCACGCCATCGGCATGGATCCGAACGTCGACAACCCGACGATTGCGGATATATTCGGCGTGGATCTCGAGGAACATGGCCACATCGGTGCCGGCAATCGCTACGGCGCAATGGGCGAAACCTCGCGGCCCGGTGTATTTGTCGCCGGCGCGGCAACCGGTCCCGAGACCATCGACGACTCGATCGCACAGGGGCACGCGGCGGCGATGTCCGTGCTGTCGGGTCTCAAGGCTGCCATCGGCAAGACGGCCTGAAGTCTGCATGGGCTCCATCTCCGCAATAAAGGCCAACGACGTCGAGCGACCGGTGCTCGACCTGTCGGGCGACGCGTTGCGTGCGGGCATTCAGGTCATGGTCGCGGGTGCCGAAGAGCATGGCGGCATCGAGCGCTATGTCGATGCGCTGAAGCTAAAGAGCAGCATGTTCCAGCAGGCCATGGACGACGTCGAGAATCTCGAGCTCGAGGCGTTCATGGGCCTGTGCACATTCATGGCGACCGTGCGCAGGCGCATCGGGCCCTGGCTGAACGAGGACGCCTTCGCCGGCGTCCGCGAGGGACTTGCGGCGCTCTTCGATCATGAGCAGCCGGTCGATGCGCGCATCGAGGCCTTTTGTGCGCGCTTTCCGAACGACAAGAAGCATCGCTGGGTCCGCGACCTTGCGACCGAGACGATGCACAACGTCGAGCCCGAGCGGTATCCGCTCATGAACCGCTGGGTATGGGATGCGAAGGCAAACACCGGCGTGTTGCGAGAGATCTGGCACGGCGACAACGTCGATCACATCACGATCCCGGTGGGCGACGGCTACGGTACCTACCTCATGCTGCGCGAGGAGCTCAGCCAGTTCCTTAGCGAGAACGGGTTCTTCCGCGATATTCTGCAGTACGCCGACATCCTGTGCGCCCAGGTCTACGCGCAGTACATCTGCGAGCAGGGTGGCAGCTACCTGCGCACCGACTTCTCGGCGCCGGAAGACCCGATGCAGCATACGCGACGGCTGCTCGGCCTCGACGGCGTCCGGCCCGGCAGCGGGCGCACGCGTCTGAAATCGATCGATGGCGAGGCTTTCGTCATCGATGACACCCCTCTCCTGAAGCAGGCGAAAACGAATGCCAATTCATGAAAAATCTCTGATCCGTCCGGAGAACCTCAAAACCCACGACGAGCTGGTGATCGACGGCGTCGACGTGTCGGGTCACTGGAGCACGTTCATCGAGGCGCGCGTCGTAACCGATTACAACGAGGCATTGCAGGACGAGATCGAGGCGTTGCCCGGCGGTGAGTACATCCATCGTTGCTGGCAATGCGGTTCGTGCACGAATTCCTGCACCGTCAATGCAATCAACCCTGATTTCAATCCGCGTTACTGGATCTACCTGATCCGCATGGGCATGGAGTCCGAACTCCTGCGCGACAAGGACATCATCTGGCAGTGCGTGTCCTGCAACAAGTGCACCTACGCCTGCCCGCGCGACGTCTTCCCCGAGGGCGTCATGAAGGCCACATCGCACTGGCTGGAGCTGAAGGGGCACACACCGAAGTCACCATCGATGCACTTCGACGAAGTGTTCACCGAACAGATCGTCAAGACCGGCAAGATCGAGGAAAGCCGCACGATTCGTCGCTTCTTCGCGCGCACCAAGCAGGCGCTGATGCAGGACTGGATGATCGAAATGACCAAACGCATGTTGCGCCACCTGCCGCTCGGTATGCTGACGCGAATGGGCCTCGCGACGTTGGTTGCGCCGCGCACCAGCAACTGGGATGCGGCGTCGAAAGCCATGCAGGAATACATCGACGAGCAGGAGCACAATCGCGCGGAAGCGCTGAACCTGGCGGCACTGGCGAAGCGACCGGAACAGGACGTTGCCGCCTGAGGAACCGATACCCATGACGACGAAGGAAAAATACAAGAAGGTTGCGTACTACCCGGGCTGCGCGCTCGAGGGTACGGGCCATTCCTACAATCGCTCGACCAAGGCCGTGGGCAAGGCGCTGGGTCTCGATCTCGTGGAGGTCAAGAACTGGAATTGCTGCGGGGCGATGGAGGTCAAGAACGTCGACCCGAAGCTGCAGACCTACCTGTCGTCACGCGTCATGTCCGTCGCGGCCAACGAGATGGACATGGACGTCGTCATGGCGCCCTGCAACGGCTGCTATCACAATCTGAAGAAAGCCGAATACGATCTCGCCAACGACCAGGGCTCGGTGGAGGTCGTCGACAAGCTGTCGAAGAAAGCAGGCCACAAGACCTACGAGTCGGGCCAGGTCGAGACTATTCACGCGCTCGACTGGATCAAGCAGACAATCGGCGAGGACGGTCTTCGCGAGCGCGTCAAGAATTCGCTTTCGGGCATCAAGGTCGCGAACTACTACGGCTGCATGTACACGCGGCCGCGACACATCTTTCCCGAGAAAGACCAGGGGCCGGGCAGCGAGTCGACGTCGAAACCGCATTTCATGGACGACCTGCTGGCCGCGGCCGGCGCAGAAAACGTCGATTTTCCGCTCAAGACCGCCTGCTGCGGTGGCGCGCATACGCTGTCGGACAGCGACACGTCGACGAAGCTCGTGCTCAATATCCTGAAGGCGGCAAGAATGGCCGGCGCCGACGTGATCGCCACCGAATGCCCGACGTGTCACTCGGGGCTCGAAATGCACCAGATCCGTGCTGAGAAGACGCTCGGTGAAAAGGTCGACGTGAAGATTCTCTATTTCACGCAGCTGCTCGGCATGGCGCTGGGGCTAAAGCCGAGGAAGGTCGGCGTTCATGAGAACATCTCTGACTCCATCAGCTTTCTCAAAGAGAAGGGTCTCGGTTGAGGTCGCTGGCGGACATCGAATCCGCGATCGCGGCGGCCGGCGCCAATCCGGACCCAGCGGCCGGCGCCAATCAGTTGCTCGCGCTCGCCGAGGAAGCGCTTGAGCACTGGGTGACCGCGAAGGGCGACGTCCCGACGCACGACGAGCGAGAGGGCTTCCGCCTGCTGGCGCTACACCGCCAGGGCGCGAAAGGCGACCCGAGCTTCAACGCCTGCCGCGAGACCTGCCGGGAAGTGGCCTACCATTACAACCTGATCAAGCAGCAGCCGGATGCTACGGAAATTACTGATCGTTTGCAGATGATGATGATGGTATCCAATCACCTGTATCTGTTCATCAGCGGCAAAATGCAGGTCGCCCAGCTGGGCGATTTTTGTTGTTCATCACGACCTATCCGAGCGGGCTCTGAAGCCGGGGCATTGAAGATAAAGGAGGCATAGCCATGCCATCTGTACGTGGATGTAATCTGCCTGACGACCTTTTGTACGACGTAGAGAATCACATCTGGTTCCAGGAAGAGGGAGACGGCAACGTCAAGATTGGCATGACCGCGGTGGCCACGGCGATGGCCGGCAAGCTCGTCGCGTACACGCCGAAGCGAGTCGGACGCTCGGTCAGGGCCGGCAAGTCCTGCGGCACGCTCGAGTCCGGCAAGTGGGTCGGTCCCGCGAAATCGGCGGCCGGCGGCGAAGTTGTTGCTGTCAACGAGGACCTCATGGCCAACCCGAGCCTTGCGAACGACGATCCCTATAACGCCGGCTGGCTCGTCATCCTGAAGCCGGAAGACTGGGACAGCGTCAAAGGGTCCCTCGTCATCGGCAGTGATGTTGCCGCGCCGTACGAGGCGAAGATGGATTCCGAGGGATTTGCCGGTTGCGAATAGGGGTAAACCACGAGTGGCAGTGCAATGAGTGACACGCAGAATACGGCTGCGCCCGAGGACTTCCGGGAATTGACGGAACTCCACGACATGGCGTCACACGCCTGCGAACTGCTCAAGGCGATGGCCAACGAATGGCGGTTGATCATCCTCTGCCAGCTGTCCGAAGGCGAGAAGACGGTCAGCGAGCTGCAGACCATCCTCGGACTCAGTCAGTCGGCATTGTCACAGCACCTGGCCGTGCTGCGACGGGAAAAGATCGTCTCGGCGAGAAAAGACGCCCAGTCGGTGTTTTATTCACTGGCCGGCGACGAGGCAACCAAGGTCATGGAAACCCTGCACGACCTGTTCTGCGGGGCGCGCGACGCGAAGGATTAGTAAACCGGTGTGCGTGCGGGGGCGCGCGGACCTTGAGAAACGGCGCGGGCCAGTCGGCCCGTCTGGTTTGAGGAGAAAACAATGAGATCCAAGATTAGAGGCGCTGCGGCCGGTTTCGCCGCGGCGGCACTGTTCGTATCCAGTGGCACGGCCCTTGCGACGAACGGCTATTTCACGCACGGCGTCGGCACGCAGTCGAAGGGCATGGCGGGCACCGGTATTGGCTCCAACGCCGATATGGGTACGATAATGACGGCCTCGAACCCGGCGCTCGGCGTGTTCATGAGCGACAGCTGGGAGGCGGGTCTCGCCTTTTTCAGTCCGATGCGCAGTTACGAGGCGTTTGAGCCGTCATCGGGAGGCTTCCCGATCGAAGTCGCTCCGGGTTCAGGTGTCTTCCTGCCGACACACTCGATCGCTCCCGGAAAAATCGACAGCAGCAGCGAATTCTTCCCAATCCCCTACGTGGCGAAGAACTGGAGCCTGAGCAACGATCGCAATATCTCGTTCGCGTTCTACGGCCGCGGCGGCATGAACACCGACTGGGATGACAGCAATGCATCGGCCACGTCGTTCTTCTGTGGTGTGGATCCCGACACCGGTGGCCCCGCCACAGGTCCGGGTCCTTTCTGCGCCGGCGATGCGGGCGTCGACCTGTCGCAGGCGTTCCTCAGCCTGAACTACTCGGCGATGATCGGCGACAATTTCGCCTGGGGAATAGGACCGGTGTTCGGCGTGCAGATGTTTGAAGCCAAGGGCGTGCAGACGTTCCAGGCGGTAACGAAGACACTGGCTACCACCGGTGATATCACCCAGGTGGATTCCCTGAGTGATAACGGCCACGATATCTCTACTGGTTTCGGTTTTGCTGCGGGAATCTGGTGGGGTATCACCGACCGGCTCAGCCTCGGCCTCGGCTACCAGTCGAAGATGTCAATGAGTGAGTTCGACGATTACTCGGACCTGTATGCTAATGCCGGCGGTTTCGACATTCCGTCGAGCATCAAAGTCGGTTTTTCGTTCCTCGCTACGGACTACCTGCGGGTCAATTTCGACGTAGAGCAGACTGCCTTCAGCGAAGTGGACTCCGTCGGAAACCCGATGGCGAACCTGTTCGCCTGCAATCTGCTGCCGCTGGGCGGCACTAGCGTGGAGCCCTGCCTCGGCGGCGCGCAGGGCGCCGGGTTTGGCTGGGACGACATGACCACCTACAAGCTGGGTTTCGAATGGGCGACCGACGAGAAGAATCTCTGGCGCTTTGGGTACAGCTATGGCGAGCAGCCGATCCAGGCCGATGATGTGCTCTTCAACATCCTGGCGCCTGGCGTCATGGAACAGCACATCACCTTCGGCTGGACCCGCAATCGTGACAACGGCCACCAGTTTTCGGTGTCGTTCATGTACGCGCCCGAAAATTCGGTCAGCGGCCAGAGCGCATTTGATCCGATACAGAGAATCGAACTCACCATGAGCCAGTTCGAACTCGAGTTTGCGTATCGGTTCGGCTCCGGCCGGTAGTCGTGAGAAAACTGGCAATAACATTGCTGGCAGTGCTGTCTGC
>CBDUCE010000133.1:0-8513 GCA_965365575.1 uncultured Gammaproteobacteria bacterium | reverse complement strand
GCAAGCGTTACTTCACAATCGGAGAAGTGAGCGACTTGTGTGCGGTGAAGCCGCATGTGCTCAGGTATTGGGAGCAGGAGTTCCCACAACTAAAGCCCGTTAAGCGTCGGGGTAACCGGCGTTATTATCAGCGGCAGGATGTGCTTATTATCCGGCAGATCCGCAGCCTGCTGTATGACGAAGGCTTCACCATCGGCGGTGCGCGGCAGCGCCTGATGGGTGATCAGGCGAAGTCAGATGTTTCGCAAAGCCAACAAATTATCAAGCAGTTACGCATAGAACTTGAACAAGTTCTTAAGATCCTGCGTCGTTAAAACAAGCTTCCTATACAGCGGTCGGGCAAGTATCATTGCTCGCCTTCACGCATACACGTAATTCGGTCGGGGCGTAGCGCAGCCTGGTAGCGCACCACAATGGGGTTGTGGGGGTCGGGAGTTCGAATCTCCCCGCCCCGACCAGTCACAGGAAAACGGCCGCCCTCACCGACGGAAGGGCGGCCGTTTTGTTTTGGCGGGCCGGTCTGGTTGCATGCTCCCGCAGAAACGCCCCTGGCGTCAGACCGATTGCCGCGCCTCGGGCAGTTTCCGGTCTTCGATGCCCAGCAGGATGGGCGGAGTGTGCTCGCGGTAGATGTTGACTTTCGCGTTGTACGCCACACGCGAGAGCCCGTGCTTGTCCTTGATCGTCAGGCGGCGGATGCTGAATTGACCGCTGCCCATGTTTTCGCCGGTCAGGTAGCACTTGATGGCTGTGACCCGTTCCCCGGAAAACTCGAGGCCGCTGAGCTTGGCCAGGTTGCCCTGGGCACGCTGCAGGAAGGTCACTGCATCGATGTGCGCCTGGGTTTGCGTCGGGTCCGGGTTCGGCTCCGAGTGACTGGCGAGAAACTCGCCGACCAGGATTTGTCCCGGCAGTGCGGCCTCTATCATGCGGGCGAGTTCGATTGTGACGTCGCCCACGATGTAGTCGTGCATGGTCGGGTTGAGGCCCTCGGCCTGGTGGAACTCGTAACAGCTGCCGACATGGAAACACGCGCGCAAACGGGGCACCGCTTTGGACGCCGCCTTGCTGCGTGCAATTGCATTGTCAGCGAGGACGATGTGCATGAAATGATAGAGGTTGACGTTGGCCTCCAGGCCATCGTCGCGATTCCACACGTAGAAGCCGTCGCCACTGGACGACCTCGCGAAATTGATGCTGACATCCTGCTCGAGCATCTTCGCGTGCGCGGAATTCAATGAATACGACAGGCTGTTGAGCTGTGTCATCTGCTCGAACGGTGTCAACAGGCTGAATCCCACGATATCGAACAAGGTGACCGCCCGGCTTGCAACGTAGCTGATGCCGTAGCGCCGGATCATCTTTTCTATGATTTGCGTTTCAACGGGATGCCCGGACAATGGCTGCCGCAAGGGCACGTAGACGGGCTTGACCTCGAGCAGCCGTGCGACCTTCTGCATCTGCTGGAAATTGAGCCGGCGGTCGCCCGAAATCAGCTCCGTAATGAACGCCGGGGATACCCGCGGCGGATTCGAACCCAGCCGCGTCGATGTGAACTCCGCGATCGCATAGTGAGGCAGGACCAGGATGAGAATGCCTTCGTCGAGGGGCGCCCAACTCAGGATGTTGTTCTGGCCAAGCGACCAGTGTTCATGGAGGCAGCCCTCGAGATGAACGAGGTTACTGCGCTGCCGCAGGCCCATTTCCTGGGCGAGGCCCGCCAGTTGATCCAGGTAAGGCGAATAATCAGCGATACGCCGGATACCGGATTGAGACAAATCGTCTAGTTCCATTTTTATGCCCGAAGCGACTTTCGCGCGAATGTGTTATTCACTAGAGTTCGCGTGTCACCGCGGTACCGACTTGCAGGAATGGGCCAGCGGCCAATTTGACTCCCCGTGGCGGCTGGCATTCACTGACCGGGTACCGTTGAATCAAATTAAAGCAGTCTCGGATGTAGCGCAAGTTCTATCTGAAAGCATATGAAGGAACAGGACTTTCCGTTCCCGGCAAAGCAGCATGAATCGAGCATTTGACATAAGGCCCGCGGGCGGCGGCGATCGCAGATGACTGCCGCTGCACCGACGATTGACGCGGTGCGCGCCCTCAGGCGCGCACTGGGCGACAGCATCTGGACCACACCGCTGGTGCGTTGCGCGGGGATCGAAGTTGCGCTGGACAACGACACGCAGGTCTGGGGCAAGCTGGAATTCCTGCAGCGTACCGGGACGTTCAAGGCGCGCGGCGCGCTTGCCAACCTTCGAGTGTTGACACGGGAGCAGCTGGATCGGGGGGTCACGGCCGTAAGCGCGGGCAACCATGCCATTGCTACTGCGTTCGCAGCGAGGGAGTTGGGCAGCACATCGAAAGTGGTTATGACCGGCTCCGCCAACCCGTATCGTATAAAAGCCTGCCAGTCCTACGGCGGCGAGGTCGTGGTGGTCGACGACATTCACGAGGCGTTCGAGGTTGCCGGGCGAATCGAACAGGAAGAAGGCCGCTATTTCGTGCATCCTTTCGAAGGGCCGGCGGTGGCAACGGGCACGGGCACGGTCGGACTTGAAATCTGCGACCAGATCGGCGCCTTCGACGCACTGATCGTGCCCGTCGGCGGAGGAGGCCTGATGGGGGGCATCGCCAGTGCGGTCAGGCAACTGCGTCCGTCCGTCGAGATCATCGGCGTCGAGCCCGAGGGTGCGAACACGATGCGGCTGAGTTTTGACGCCGGGGCGCCCCGGTCCATCGACCGGGTGCGCACCATCGCGGACAGTCTGGGAGCACCCTATGCACTGCCATACTCGTTCGAGCTATGCCGTGCGAATGTCGATCGCCTGGTGGAGGTGAATGATCTGGAGTTGCGCAAGTCGATGGGATTCCTTTTCCAGCGCATGAAATTCGCCGTCGAGCCGGCCTGCGCGGCGTCGACGGCAACTCTCCTCGGGCCTTTGCGTGACGAACTGGCGGGCAAGCGCGTCGTGCTCGTCTTTTGCGGCAGCAATATCGACTGGGGCACTTTCGCGGAGCAGGTCATTGTCGACGACTGAGCAGTTTCTGGCGGACCTCGCGGACATTGTCGGGGAGGCGGCCTGCGTTACCGATGAACAGGCACTCGAGCCGCATGTAACGGAATGGCGCGACGTCCTGCATGGACGAGCGCTGGCCATGGTTTTACCGCGCACTACTGCACAAGTTGCGGACGTGGTCAGGCTGTGCGCGAGCACGGGCGTCGCCATCGTGCCGCAGGGGGGAAACACGGGCCTCTGCGGCGGAGCGATACCGGACGAGTCGGGGCAACAGCTGATCCTGTCGCTGTCTCGGCTCGACAGGATTCGCTCGCTCGACCCGGAGGACTACTCGATGGTGGCAGAAGCAGGCTGTATCCTGGCTACGCTGCAGGAGCAGGCGCGCGCCGTCGATCGCTATTTCCCGCTGAGCCTGAGTGCGGAAGGGAGCTGCCAGATCGGCGGCAATCTCGCGACCAATGCCGGCGGGATCAACGTCATTCGCTACGGCAATGCGCGGCAGCAGGTACTCGGGCTCGAGGTTGTGCTTGCTGACGGCAGCATCATCGACGGCCTGAGATCCCTGCACAAAGACAACGCGGGGTACGATCTCAAGCAACTGTTCATCGGTAGCGAAGGGACACTGGGAATAATCACCGCCGCCACGCTCAGGCTTTACCCGGTTCCGGAAGATACCACCACGCTGCTGGTTACGCTGCCGGACGCCGGCAGTGCCGTACCACTGCTCTCGCGGATGCGCGCAGGGCTCGGCGACCGCATCGAATCGTTCGAGCTGATTTCGACGTTTGCGTTCGAACTCGTCGACAGACACATTGGCGGTGCGACACTACCTTTCAAGCCGCCCGGCGACTGGTTCGTTCTGACCGAGGTCGCTGTCGGCGATGACGAGGATCGGCTCGAGGCGCTTCTCGGCGATGCTGTGGAAGACGGTCTGCTGGTTGATGCCGTGATCGCCAAGAATATCGCCGAAGCGGATGTGTTCTGGCGCGCCCGCCACGCGATTTCAGAGGCGCAGAAATTCGAGGGGCCGAGCATCAAGCACGATATCTCGGTGCCGGTCGGGCGCATGCAGCTGTTTCTGCAGCGCTGTGCGGAGCGCTTGCAGCAGCAGGAGCCGTCGGCGAGGCCCGTGATCTTCGGCCACGTTGGCGACGGCAACCTGCACTACAACCTGACGGTGCCTGATGAACTCGCCGCCGATGCGGACCGCGTCAGGCGGGTCACGGAGACCATATACGACCTCGTGGCCGAACTCGGTGGCAGTTTCAGCGCGGAACACGGGGTCGGCGTCACCAAGCGGGCGTGGCTGGAACACTACCGCGGGTCCACCGAGCTCGAGCTGATGCGGCGGTTGAAACACGCCCTCGATCCAAAGGGCCTGCTTAATCCCGGTAAAGTAATCTGACGACCAGTTCCGCGTGTATCCTTGACCACGGCGATAAACTTGGTGGGATCTGGACTGAGCCGGCGAGCTCTTCTTGGTGTTGACGAACTATGAGTGCCGAATCCGACAACTTGCGCGTTACCTTCTCTGACCAGCTGGCGAGCTTCGACGACCGGCTGGCCGGCAAGGAAGACGAAGTGCAGATGCTGGCCGATATCAGGGAGGCTATCGGCCGCCTGCTCGAGGCGAGCGGCGGCAGCGAGGCGGAAATCCGGCAAGAACTGCAGGACCGCTTCGACTCGGGTGCGCTGCGCAAGGAGACCTTTCAGCTCGTCAAGTCGATGCTCGACCGATACGTCACGGAGCAGGTGCCGACGAGCAACGTCGAGACCGACGCGCCTGCCAATGACGATCCGTTCGGCAGTACGGACGTCATCGCAACCGACGTATTCGAACCGGATGATGCGGATAATCGTGTGCAGGTCGGGTCGGTTCTGCGCGACCGGTTCGTACTCCAGGAGCGCGTGTCGGGCGGCAGCATGGGGGTGGTATACAAGGCGCTCGACAGGCGTCTCGCGGAAGCGGGTTCACAGGAACCCTGGGTCGCGATCAAGGTGCTGTCACCGCAGCTCGCAAGGAACGGCAAGGCGCTGCGCGCCCTCCAGCAGGAGGCGGCCAAGAGCCGTTGCCTCACGCATCCGAACATCGTGCGATTCATCGATTTCGATCGTGACGAAGACCTTTATTACATCGTCCTGGAGTGGCTCGACGGCCGCACCCTGGCGGAGATACTCGATTCGCCCGACAGCAGGAAGGTCGATTTCGAAACTTCCTTACGCATCGTGCAACAGATCGGCAAGGCCCTGGAATATGCGCACCGTTGCGGCATCGTTCATGCGGACGTAAAGCCCGGCAACATCATGATCCTGCCGACCGGCGACGCAAAGCTGTTCGATTTCGGCGTAGCCCGGGTCCAGCAGCGACAAAGGGCAGACGCGGACGACTTCGATCCGTCGATGCTCGGGGCACTCACGCCCGCTTATTCAAGCATGCAGGTACTCACCGGCGAGGACCCGGTCCCTTCGGACGACGTATTTTCACTGGCCTGCCTGTTCTACCGGCTCGTTGCCGGATACCGGGTTTTCGGACCGCGAAACGCCGCTGAGGCCGCGGAAGTGGGCATGACACCGCAGCGCCTTGCCGGCGTCAGCGACGAGCAGTGGACGGCGGTCCGCAAAGCTCTCTCCTACGCGCGCGTCACCCGCTTCGATTCCATGGCCGGTTTCCTCCAGGCGCTCGGCTATAGACCGACGGACAGCACGGTTGCGCCGGATGTCACCCGCCACGTTGAATTCGAGGACAGCGGTGGCTCGGCAAAATGGGCTGTCGCGCTGGTCATCCTGTTGTCGTTACTCGGCGTCGCTGGTTACCAGTTCGGGATTTTCGACGAGATTTTGCAAAGGTTCGATCCAGGATCGACGCAAACCTGGACGTTGCCACCGCCCAGAGCTGAGGCGGTCCTGCCGGCCGATAGTCGCGAAACGGATCTCGTGACGCCGAATGTGGATACCGAAGTGCCAGCCGAATCGCTGGCAGACAGCGCGGCCGTCGAGACCCCGGCCGATGACGAACCCGGACTTTCCGGCAGTGCTCAGAGTGCGGAGTCGCAGGCGAACGTGGCGGATTATCTTGAACTTATCGATCTGACCGAACTGGCACAGCCGGACGTCGAGATCCTCATCGACCCGGCGTCCTTCCTGAGGCAAGCAAAGTCGGCCACGCTTCGTGAAGACGGTCCGTCCATCATCGTGGAAATCGTTCGCGCCGAGCCACTCGAACTGCCGATGACGCTGAGACTCGAGGAAGTCGGGTTCAGCGGCAACCGGTCGCCGTGGCGCTCGGGCCAGTTCGAGATTTCCAACGGCGGTTACGTCGAGTTCCTGGCGGGTGAGTCGACGGCCCGGGTCACGCTGGCGATGGCGTCGGACTCCCGCCGTGAAGCCGATCAGCTGTCCACGCTGAGGATACGCGAGGTCGATACTGCCGCAATCACACTGGCTACGATTGATCTTGTTCTCGAAGACGACGATCAACGGCGTTTCGAAGCGGAACTGCCGTCGAACACCGTGGCCTTTGCAGTGAGCCAGGTGTCCGTCCGCGAGCGCGATCCGGCCGTGCAGGTCGATCTCATGCGCTTTAACCCTGACGCAACGCGCCTCGTCGTAAGCACCGAGATTCTCGACATTACCGCAACCGCGGGCGAAGACTTCTTTCCTCCGGGCAACGGATTCGTGGTGTTCGGTCCCGGGCAGCGGTCCGCCCGAATACTCATTCCGCTGGTTCAGGACGCGGAGGCCGAAGGCGACGAGGCGTTCGTGGTCCAGCTGACGACGGACAATCCGACGGAACAGGACGGCGTGCACAATCGTGTCGCCGTCATGATCCGCGACGACGACTAGGGCCTGCCGGCATTCATTGCTAGACTTCGAGACCGCCCCCGGGTTGAGGGTCCCGAAACTGCAGAGCACACGGTATGAGCGAGAAGGAATTACGGCGCTACTCACGCGTCGTCGTCGACGGCAATGAACAGGCACCGAGCCGGGCAATGCTTCGTGCCGTCGGCTTTACCGAGGACGACTTCAAGCGGCCACAGATCGGTATCGCGTCGACCTGGAGCATGGTGACGCCATGCAATATGCACATCGACGGACTGGCCAGGGAGGCGGCAATATCCGCCGATGCGGCAGGCGGCAAGGGCGTCGTGTTCAACACGATCAGCGTCTCGGACGGCATTTCCATGGGTACGCCGGGCATGCGCTACTCGCTCGTGTCCCGCGAAATCATCGCGGACTCGATTGAGGCCGTAACGGCCGCCGAGGGCTTCGACGGCATCGTGGCGATCGGTGGATGCGACAAGAACATGCCGGCCTGTGTCATGGCAATGGCGAGGCTCAATCGCCCGGCCGTATTTGTTTATGGCGGCACGATCAGGCCCGGCGCACATCGTCGCGACATCGTGTCCGTGTTCGAAGCGGTCGGTGCATTGTCCGGCGGCAAGATCAGCGACGCCGAGCTGCTGGAAGTGGAACAGACGGCCATTCCCGGTCCCGGGGCGTGCGGCGGGATGTACACGGCGAACACGATGGCTTCTGCAATAGAAGCGCTCGGTATGAGCCTTGCGAACAGCTCGGCGCAGGAGGCCGTTTCCGAGCACAAAAAGGAAGACTGCAGGCAGGCCGGTGCGGCCGTGATGCACCTGATCGAGAACGACATCAAACCGCTCGACATCATGACTCGTGACGCGTTCGAGAACGCCATAACGATCGTCATCGCGCTTGGCGGATCGACGAATGCCGTACTGCACCTCATCGCCATGGCGCGCGAGGCCGGCGTCGAACTCGGACTCGATGACTTCACCCGTATCGGTGCCAGGGTGCCGGTGCTTGCAGACGTGAAGCCCAGCGGTCGTTACCTGATGGCGGAACTGATCGCTATCGGTGGCATCCAGCCACTGATGAAAAGGCTGCTCGACCGCGGGCTTCTCCACGGCAACTGCATGACCGTGACGGGCAGGACGCTGGCCGAGAATCTCGCGGACGTGGAAGACTATCCGCAAGGTCAGGACATCGTTCGCGATTTCGACAATCCGATCAAACCGGACAGTCATCTCGCAATCCTTTACGGCAACGTGGCACCGGACGGGGCCGTCGCAAAGATCAGCGGCAAGGAGGGCTTGCGGTTCGAAGGCAAGGCACGGGTGTTCCATGCCGAAGAGGAAGCGCTGCAGGCCATACTCGATGATTCCATCAAGAGCGGTGACGTTGTCGTTATCCGCTACGAGGGACCCAAAGGCGGGCCGGGTATGCGCGAGATGCTGTCGCCGACCTCGGCGATCATGGGTAAGGGCCTCGGCGCCGAGGTCGCACTGATAACGGATGGCCGCTTTTCAGGCGGCAGCCATGGATTCGTGGTCGGTCACATCTCGCCTGAGGCGGCGCTCGGCGGGCCCATCGCACTGCTCGAAAACGGCGACACCATCGTGATCGACGCGCAAACGAAGCAGATAAACGTCGCAATCGACGAGGCGGAGATGGCCCGCCGGCGGG
>CBDUCE010000132.1:0-8516 GCA_965365575.1 uncultured Gammaproteobacteria bacterium | reverse complement strand
CCGAGCCGCAACGGCCGCATGCGACCGCGGATACGGCGAAACACGGGATCGTCCGCCGGCCGCACGATCGGCCGGTCGTGATGCAGGAACGCGTCTGCGACAGGCCGCAGGCGCTGAGCGGCTTCCTCGTTGACGGTCAGCACGGGTTCGCCGCTGATGTTGCCCGACGTTGCGACGAGCGGGTTGCCGAAGGCTTCGAGCAACAGCTGGTGCAGTGGACTGTAGGGCAGGAACGCGCCGATCTCCCGCAGTGCAGGCGCGACGTTGTCCGCGAGCGCGCAATCCGGCCGCCGGTCGACGAGTACGATCGGCCGTACGGGGCTCGCGAGGAGTTCCGATTCGGCATCGCCCAGGCTCGCGTAGCGGCGCACGACGTCCAGGCCATCGCTGCCCTCGAGCGGGAACATCACCGCCAGCGGCTTGTCGGGGCGCTGCTTGCGGAGCCGCAGTTCGGCGACAGCCTCGGCACTTTCCGCGTCGCACATGAGGTGATAGCCACCGATACCCTTCACGGCCACGACGCGGCCGGCGCGCAGGGCGGCAATTGCCGAATCGAGCGCGGCGTCTTCCTGCTGCGCTTCGTCGGATCCCGGCACGTCGTAAGAAACCTGCGGCCCGCAGGCCGGGCAGGCGACGGGTTCGGCGTGAAAACGGCGGTTCGCCGGATCGAGATACTCGCGCTCGCAGTCCGCGCACAGCGGGAAAGCCGCCATGCTGGTGTTGTGACGGTCGTAAGGCAGCGACTCGATCAGCGTGTAACGTGGCCCGCACTGCGTGCAGTTGATGAACGGATAGCGGTAGCGCCGGTCCGCCGGGTCCTGCAGTTCGCCGCGGCAGTCGTCGCACATGAAATAGTCGGGCGGCACGAAGATGCGCGCAGCGGCGTCGGACGAACTGGGCGCGATTGAAAAGTCGGGGTCGTGCCGTGTCTCGACATGCTCGATGCGCGTGATGACCGGCCGGGACAGCGGCGGAGCCTTTGTGACCAGCTCTTCTTCAAACCGGCGCAACATCTCCGTTGCGCCGCTTGCGACGATATCGACCTCTCCGAGGCGGTTCTGCACCCGGCCGACGATGCCGTGACGTTTTGCAAGCCGGTATACGAACGGCCGGAAGCCCACGCCCTGCACGTGACCCGCAAGCGTTATGCGAACGCTCTCCGGCGCGCCCTGGAGGCCGGATACCGCGGGCTCAGCCAACGGACTGCCTCTTCTTGCGCCCCTCCCACTCATTCTCACGATAGCCGGCCGACCACCAGATTCGGCAGGCGCCCTCGTCGGAGACCATGCACGGGCCTACCGGTTTGCGCGGCGTACACGCGAGGCCGTACAGGCGGCACTGGTTGGGATACACCTTGCCGAGGACGACGTTCGCGCAGTCGCAGCCGGGCGGCATTTCACCGACCCGCTTGCGAGAATCATCGGCATAAGAGCGATATACGAGCCGTGCGTCGTGGGCGGCATAGGCGTCGCGCAGCCGGTAGCCGGACTTCGGAATGATGCCGATCCCGCGCCAGTTCGCGTCGACGATTTCCATCACGGTCTCGAGATGACCGCGCGCGATCGCGTTGCCGCCGGGCCGTACGACCTCGGGGTAACAGTTGTCGAGGAACAGGTGTCCCTCCTTGCGCTGCCGCAGTACCGAGTACATCGCCGCGAGCAGCGTGTCGGGACGGAACCCGGCGACCGCCGCGGGAATGCCGTGCTTCCGCACCACGAACTCCCATTCTTCCGGCCCCATCACCGTCGACACGTGTCCCGGCGCAATCAATGCGTCGAACCCGGGCGTGCCCGAATCGAGCAGCATCGCAACTGCGGGCCAGGTGAGCCTGCCGGACAACAGCACGAGCAGGTTTTCCGGAGTGCCTTCGGCGAGCATGGCGGCCACCGGCGCAGTCGTCGTTTCGAATCCTGCGGCGAAGAAGACCACCGTGCGCGACGGATCCTCATTCGCGATCCGTACCGCTTCCGTGGGCGACGCGATCGGCCGGATGTCGCCGCCGGCCGCGCGCGCCTGTTCGAGGGAGCGCGGTTCACTCTTCGGTACGTTGACGGGTACACGCAGCATGTCGCCGAACGCGACGAGCGTGATGTCTTCGTTGAGTGCCAGCTGAATGGCCTCGAAGACGTCTTCTTCCGGGCATATGCAAACCGGGCAGCCGGGCCCCGGGACGAGTTCTATCCTGTCGGGTATCGCCGTGCGCAGGCCGGCGATCGAGATGGAGCGCTCGTGGCCGCCGCAGACGTTCATGATGCGCACGGGCTCGTCGATGTCGAGCGCCCTGAGCGCGTCGAGCCAGTCCCGGGCGGTATGCCTCATGCAGCCTCGCTTCGCGCGCTGCCGAGCCACTGCAGCCAGGTATCGAGCCCGGCGCCGTTTTTCGACGAGAGCTCGTACAGGGGTGCCGAACTTGCAAGATTGCGCAGGCACGCTTCGGCGCGCTCCGGGCTGAAATCATCGAGTACTCCGAGCAGGTCGGATTTTGTGATCAGCACGAGATCCGCGCTGCGGAACATGACCGGGTACTTGGCCGGCTTGTCGTCGCCCTCCGGCGTCGACAGCAGCGTGACATTGAGGTGCTGGCCGAGATCGAAACTGGCCGGGCAGACGAGGTTGCCGACGTTCTCGATGAACACGATGTCGACCTCGTCCAGGGATAATTCGTGCAGCGCCGAATGCACCATGTGGGCGTCGAGGTGGCAGGCACTGCCGGTGCTGATCTGTATTGCAGGTACACCTTTGCTGCGGATGCGGTCCGCGTCGTTCTCCGTCTCGAGATCGCCCTCGATGACGGCGACACGCATGCGGCCGTCGAGTGCCTCGATGGTAGCCTCGAGCAGCGAGGTCTTGCCGGCGCCCGGCGAGGACATCAGGTTGACCGCGAGTACGCCATGACGGGCGAAGTGTTCGCGATTGTGCGACGCCTGGTGATCATTGGCATCCAGCAGGCCCTTGAGTACCTCGACCGACTCCCGTCCCGATTCGGTGGTATGCAGGTGCCCGTGCTGTTGCAGCAGGTGTTCGTTGCCGGGAGTGATATTACAGCCGCAGGTATCACACATCGTTCTGCTCCTGGAATGAGGGGTCAGCCGTCGGCGGCGGCCAGTATCTCGTCGAACAGCGCCCATGATTCCGCGGCTTCCTCGTCGGACACTTTCTGTATCGCGTAGCCGACGTGCACGAGAATATTGTCACCGGGCTGCAGGTCTTCGTCCTGCATCATGAACAGGCTGACCTCGCGCTCCACGCCGCGGGCTTCGCAGGTACACTGAAACCCGTCGACTTTCGTTATCTTCATTGGGACTGCGAGGCACATTCGGAACCCTCCATGCCCCGAGCCGGGCGGTATTGGGAAAGACGATTACACACTGATAGTACTTGCTGATTTCGGCGAAGGACTGTACGTAATTACGCCTATTCCTGTGGGAGCATTGCATGTCTAAGGTACAAGGTAGGCGCCGGAGCCCCGGCGCAATATTGTGAGGAGGCACAAGATGCGATTCCTTAGTGCGGTGCTTGCGTTCGCAAGTGCAGAGACGGCCCTGGCACACACGCCGGACACGGGCTTTCTGAGCAATTTCGGCCACCAGCTTACGTCACTGCATCACTCGCCCGCCGCCATGCTGCTCGGCGTCCTGGTGCTCGTATTGATGCTGGTTGCCGTTCGCAAGTTGACGACGCGCTGATACCCCAAAGCGCTGAAAACCTCGGCCCTGCGGAAAGTAACGGTTAGAATGTCCGTGCTTCGCCGCGAGCCGAGGAATGAACGCAGCCCTCACCTGCACAATAACGCCTGAAGACACGCTCGCCGTTGCGCTGGCGGGCGACTGGCTGCTCGATGCCGCACTCCCGGCTATCGAGCCGGTCCTCGAACGTCTGCGACACACACCGGCGCCTGCCGCCGTCTGTTTCGACGCCTCCGAACTCGGTGAATGGGATACCGGCCTCGTCGCGCGGCTGGCGTCGATTCGCCGCGATGCGGAAGCCAACAGCGTCGCCTTCGACGACAGCGGCCTGCCCGAGGGCGTGCGCCAGCTGATTGCTCTCGCCTTCGCGGTCAGGGAGCGCGAAGGTGCGCGGCGCAAGGCTCGCGATATCGGACTTTTCGCAAGGATCGGCGAGAAGACGCAGCGCGTCGTCGGGCGCAGCCGCGAGCTGCTGGAATTCCTCGGCGAGCTGGTGCTCTCTTTCGGGCGCCTGTTCCGCGGCAAGGCGACCTATCTGCGCTCGGACCTCGTGCAGTACATCCAGGAAGCCGGGGCCGAAGCCCTGCCGATCGTCAGCCTGATCAGTTTCCTGATCGGCATGATTTTCGCGTTCGTGGGCGTCATGCAACTCGAGAATTTCGGCGCCGGCATTTACACGGCCGATCTCGTGGCCGTCGCCATGGTGAGGGAGATGGCGCCGATCATGACCGCGATCATCATGGCGGGCCGCACAGGGGCGGCTTACGCTGCACAAATAGGCACGATGAAGGTCAATGAAGAGGTCGATGCCCTGACGACGCTGGGCATGGACCCCATCGATTTCCTGGTCACGCCGCGAGTGATCGCTCTTGTCGTCATGTTGCCGATGCTGACCTTATACGGCAGCCTGATGGGCATCCTCGGCGGCACTTTCGTAGGACTTTCGATGCTGGACGTGAGCCTGGTGCAATATGCATCCCAGACCGTGAATTCGGTGGGTCTCAACAGCCTGCTCGGCGGCTTGTTCAAGAGCCTCGTGTACGGCAGTCTGGTCGCCATCGCCGGATGCCAGCAGGGGCTCGCCTGCGGCAACAGCGCGATGGCCGTCGGTGAGAGTACGACCCGCGCGGTGGTCATGGGCATCGTCCTGATCGTCGTGAGCGCATCGATACTCACCGTGATCTATATCAACCTGGGGATCTGACTTGCAGGCCAACGCCGGACACATCGTCGCGCGGGACATCACGATTGCCTATGGTGATTTCGTGGTGCAACGCGATCTGAGCTTTACGGTCAATCGCGGCGACGTATTTATCATCATGGGCGGCTCCGGCTGCGGTAAGAGCACGCTTCTCAAGGTCATGATCGGCCTCAAGGAGCCGGCCAAAGGCGATATCCTCTACGAGGACGTACCGTTCTGGGGGTCGGGCGAAGACGAGCGCGAAACGATGAAACGAAAGTTCGGGACGCTGTTCCAGTCCGGGGCTTTGTGGAGTTCAATGACGATCGCGGAGAATATCGGCCTGGCCCTGAAACAGTACACGACACTCGGCGACGCCGAGATTCGCGAAGTCGTCAATTACAAGCTCATGCTGGTCGGGCTTGCGGGATTCGAAGACTACTATCCCAACGAGATTTCGGGCGGCATGAAGAAGCGGGCCGGTCTTGCGCGGGCAATGGCGCTCGATCCCGAGATCCTGTTCTTCGACGAGCCGTCGGCGGGGCTAGACCCCATCAGCGCAAGACTGCTCGACGACCTTATACTGGAGCTGCGCGACAGCCTCGGTACGACGGTCGTCGTGGTTACCCACGAGCTTGCCAGTATTTTCGCGATCGGTAACAACTCGGTGTTCCTCGACGCCGACGCCAAGACGCAGCTGGCCACGGGCGACCCGAAGCAACTGCGAGATTCCCATCCCAACGACATCGTGCGCGCGTTCCTGAGGCGCGGCGCACCGGAGGCGGATGCCGCATGAGCAAGAAGTCCAATCCCGCGATGATCGGCGTATTCGTCGTCGGTGCCGTGTCGCTGCTTGCGCTGGGAGTTGCGTTTTTCGGCGGCAGCGAGCTGTTCAAGAAGCGCGTCAATTACGTCGCGTACTTCGAGGAGCAGACCAAGGGCCTGCGGGTCGGTTCCAACGTGATCCTGAATGGCGTGCGGGTCGGCTACGTATCGGAAATCGCGCTTCTCATCGACGAGGAGAGATACACAACACTCACGCGGGTTACGCTGGAGATCCTGCCCGATACCTACATACCGATGCAAGACGGCGTGCCCATTGCAGAGGACCTGCGCGATGTAATTCCGCACCAGGAATTGATTCAGGAGGCCGGCATGCGCGCACAGCTCGAAATCGAGAGCTTCGTAACCGGGCAGTTGCTGGTGCGCCTGGATCTGCGCCCGGATACGCCGATCATTATGAGCGGCGTCGATTCGGAATATCCGGAAATACCGACAATCCGCTCGGACATCCAGGAGTTGCTGGCGCGGATGCAGCGGTGGCTGGCCAATATTCGCGACAACGTCGACGTGGACGCGCTGGCGGAGGGCGTTACCAATGCGCTGAACGGCATTGCCACGCTGACGAACTCGCCGGACCTGCACGAATCCCTGGCCGGCCTGAGCGAACTGGTGAACGACGATGATGTGCAGAAGCTGGGCACGTCTCTGCAAAACGCGCTAAATGAAGTCAGTAGCGCCGCGGTTGAGGCGACGGAGCTGTTCAGAAGCACGGATGCGGAAATCGGCAAAGTTGCGGCGGAACTGAAGCCGGTGCTGGAGGGGCTGAGTGAGACACTCCTCGCGGCCGAGTCGACGATCGATGCGGCCCGACTTCAGCTGCGGGGCGATTCGGCACAGGTATACCAGCTGCAGTCGACGCTCAAAGAGGTTGAAGGCGCCGCTGCGGCAATGCGCGAATTCTTCGACTACCTGGAGCGCAATCCCGAGGCGTTGATACAGGGCAAGCAACCTTGAGGGGGCACACGGCATGAGACTAACGAGCTGGCAGGCGCCGGTTGTATTTCTCGCGATGGCCATTGGCGGCTGCGGCTCCTCGCCGCCGGTCAACTATTATGACCTGGAGCCGCTGGAGACCGGTTACGTTGCCGCTGGTGAGACCTACCTGCGTGTCGGAGTCGGACCACTGCGCACCCCGGACTATCTCTCTCGCTCGCAAATCGTCACCCGGGGCAGCGACAGCCGGGTGGTCGTCGATGATTTCAATCGCTGGGTCGAACCCGTCAGCGAAGCGATCTACCGGGTCGTCTCGGAAAATCTCGACAGCCTCATGGGCAATGCGGTCGTCGTCGCGTTTCCGTACACGCATATCGCGGATCTCGACTATCAGCTTGTCGGCCGCATCAGCCGCTTCGACGCGGACACGGATGGGACGGTGGTATTGCAGATGCAGTGGGGCGTTATTTCTTCAAGGGACAAATTCCTGATTCAGCCGCGGCGGGTGCGTTACGAAGCAAGCGCGGGGCAGGCCGGGGACTACCCGGCGCTGGTGCGGGCCATGAACGAGGTGTTGCAGCAGTTCAGCCGTGACGTTGCAGAATCGCTGAACGCCGCCGATATGCGCGAGGCCGACGATCAGGCTACCGGCGGCGTGCTCCAGCCGGAATCGAGTGCGCCCTGATCGAAAATGATTTCGCGGTGACCGCTCCAGGTCAGGCGTATAGCCTCCGGCGTACCGATACCGGCACCCCGCGGATCGCCGCAGGGCCCGAACCAGTGATTCTGCGGTGCGCCCGTGGTGCGGGCGCGCATGCCGCAGTAAGTCGTACCGTTGACGGTGGCGCCGAGCACCTTCTGCTGGAAAACCGGGTCGGCGCTGACCACCGCCGCCGTGAGGTGTTGCGAGATGCGCTCGAACACGTCGAGCACCTTGTCCAGTTCGCCGTCCCCATAGGTGACCACGACCTGGAAGGGTCCGAACAGCTCGGTGGTGAGCAGCTCGAAGTGGTCGCCGCAGATTGCGTCGAGCGGTACCCGGACGGCCGTCGGTTCCCAGGCACCGTAACAGGAAGGTATCTCGTGGCCGGACAAGGGTTTGCCGCCGAACAGCAATTCGGCGCCCGGCACCGCGAGCGCCGCATCGACATGGTTACTGATGCGCTCGTTGCTCCACGTCAGCACCGGCCCGATGCTGAGATTGTCGAGCGAGCGCCGGCCCGACAGTTCCGCGAGCTTCGGCAGGAGAGCCGTTGCCCAGTTGTCGTGCATGAACAGGATGCTCTGCGCCGAGCACTTCTGGCCGGTGGCGTTGTAGGCATCCTCGTCCGACTGCCAGGCGACGTAGTCTAGCCAGCCCTCGTCGTAGTCGGGCCCGATAATCTTCCAGTCGAAGCCGGCGTCCTCGATGCGCACGGCCCCGTTGACGGCTGCGGCAACCCGTTCCGCGACCTCGCTCGATCCCGTGAACTGCACCAGCCGTATGACGTCTTTGGCCTCGTCAATCAGTTTGCCCATGTTCTCGCCGCGGCAGTGAACCATGTCGAGGTCGCCTGCCGGCAGGCCACAGTGAACGAGTAACCGCAGAAACTGCTCGAAAACGATGCTGACCTTCGAATCGATCTTTACCAGCGGGCGATTGCCCATGAACAATGCGCCCATGACCTGCAACGCCGGGATCTCGAGCGGGAAATTGAAGGGCGCAACCACGACGACCGGGCCGTATGGCCAGCGATAGCCGCGCGATTCCTGGCCGGTGCGGTCGCCCGGGTTGGAGAAGCCGCGCGCAAGGAAACGCACGCCGTCGCCGGCGAAGTTCTCAAGGAAGACACGGGTAATCTGCACTTCGCCGGCGCACTGCTGCCAGCTCTTCG
>CBDUCE010000131.1:0-8589 GCA_965365575.1 uncultured Gammaproteobacteria bacterium | reverse complement strand
GTGTTCCATGACGAAGAAAATGTCAGCTCGGACAGGATCGCGGCGCTCGACTAGGCCGGCCCGGTCGTAGCCGGACAGAAACCCCGCTTTGGCGGGGTTTCGCTTGATAGCCGATCGCTGAGGACGCCCCATGCCCGCTGACGAGGACGATTACGGAGGACTTATGCCCGGATTGTCGCCGGCCGATGCGATACCATCAGATTCGGCCGATTCCGCGTAAATATGGTATATTTTCCGATTTGCTAAATAACAAAACGGGCGATTTCACGATGCGATTCAAACTCTTAAGCGGGGTTGCACTGCTAAGCTTGGGCAGCGCCACGACCGTAACTGCCGAGCCAGCCGACGGCTGGCTCGAGATCGATGCATCGGTGCCGTTCGCCGACCGCGCCGGAAATCTGCGGACGCCGGGCTGCTCGGGCGGGCCGGTTGTCGTGGAAACAGACACAGGCACGACACTTGTCCCGGGAGACACGTCGTACTCCTTTTTCATTCGCCATGGTGATCCAAAAAAGCTCGCATTGATGTTCGACGGCGGCGGCGCGTGCTGGGACGAGACCACCTGCGTCGGTTCGCCGCTGGCCGGCCAGTCGCTCTACACCCAAACCGTCGACGAGACGGTAGAGGAACTCGATGCGATAGGTGGTATCGGGGACCGCTCGAATCCCGAGAACCCGATTGCCGATTACACGCAGGTGTTCATCCCGTATTGCACGGCGGACCTGCACGCCGGTAACAGCAGCACGCTGTACGAGTACCTGACCGAGAGCGGCGCGCCGGTTTCCTGGACGATTCACCACCGGGGTGCCGACAACGTCGTCGCCGTGCTGGAGTGGTTGCAGAGTTACTACGAGAACGAAATCGGTTATGCGCCCTCCGACGTCCTGGTCGCAGGGGCCAGCGCGGGCGGCTACGGTGCGCTTTTCAACTACCCGGCGATCGCGTCACGCCTCCCGGCAGGGACGCGCACGCAGGTCGTCGTTGACGCCGCCAACGGCGTCATGACGCAGAGTGTTTACGACGCCGCACTTGCCCCATCCGGAAACTGGGCGGTATGGGACAACCTTGCGCCAGAACTTGCCGGGGCATTTTCCAGCGGCCCCAACGACCTCATGGCCGAGGCGTTCAAGAGCCTGGGCTGGAGCTATCCCGGTACGCGCTTCGGCCAGTACACGACGGCCTACGACGGTGTGCAGATCGCGTTCTATAACATCTCACGACATCCCGGATCGCCGGCACGCTGGCTCGACCCGATCGAACTGGCTGCCGCCGCTTTCGAATGGACGCTCAGGGCGCGCACGGCGATGATCGTCACGGCCTGGCAAGTACCCAACTATCGTTTTTATCTTGGCGCCGGTATCGATCACACGATCGTCGCTGACGACAAGTTCTACACCGAGAACTCGGCGAGTTTCGTCCGCTTTTCGGACTGGGTGCGCGATATGATCGGTGCGCGCTGGCCGTGGTTCAGCAAGTGGCAGAACCTGAGCTGCGCGCCTGCCTGCGTGCATTAGGAGCGCCGCTCGCGGCGCGATTCCACGGTGTTTAAAATGCCGGGATTCGCGCTGCAAGCAGCGTCGCGGCGTGGTACCGACGCTCGAAGAGGTGAACGCCCTCATTGCATCGGCCCAGGGAAGCGGCTAAAGCTACTTCACGCGATCTCAAATTCAACCTGTCGAAGCATTGAGGGGCCGCTTGTGGCCGATTTCGGAAGGCTTCGATTTCGCCAAACAAGACGTTCAGGCGGCTGGTATTGGAGAAAGCTGCCGCTCAAGAGCAGCAGCTAATCCTGACCCCAACAAGACACCCAAGCCCGCTATTTGCCGATTTTGCCCCCGTTACTCTCAAGCTATCGTCCTCACTCCGAGAGTTCGTTCACCGGACAACTCAGCGTGTATCGCTCGAGTTTCAAACCATATTCTCTCGAAAAGCCGCAGAGTCTGAAGCTCCAGTGCGTAGTTTGAAACTTTGATACGACGAACCAAGATGGCCTGTTAATACTATGTGAACAGGCCCTAGCCGAGCGTGGCGCCGCCGTCCATCACGAGTGTCGTGCCGGTCGTGTAGGCCGCCTCGTCGGAAACCAGGTAAAGCACGCCGGCTACCATGTCCTCCGGCTGCCCCGCCCTCGCAACCGGCAGCCGCTTTAGCCACTTCTGGACGCCGGGATCGGACGTGAGCGCTTCCGCGAATTTCGTCTCCACGACGCCGGGCAGGATGGCGTTTACCCTGACGCCGCCCTGGCCGTATTCGCGCGCAAAGGAACGGGTAATACTGATAAGGCCGGCCTTGGTCATCGAGTAAACCGCCTGGCCCGGCATCGACAGCAACGCCGCGATCGACGCGACGTTCACGATGGCCCCGCCACCCGACTCGACCATGAGCGGCACGGCACCGCTCATGAAGTAATAGGGTCCTTTCAGATTCACCGCGACCGTCTTGTCGAAGGCATCCGGCGGAAGATCCGTTGCCGGCCCGTAATAGGGGTTGGCTGCCGCGTTGTTGATCAGGATATCCAGGCGGCCGCACTCGTCCTTTATATAGGTCATCAGTGCATCGATCTGCTCGAGGTCGCCGGCATTGCAGGTGTTTGCCAGCGCCTCGCCGCCCGCCGCCACGATCGCATCGGCAACAGCCCGCACACCCTCGATCTTGCGACTGGTGCAAACGACCTTCGCGCCGCAGTCGGCGAGACCGTGCGCGATCGCTTCTCCGATGCCCCGTGATGCCCCGTTGACGAGCGCCACCTTTCCAGACAGGTCCGTTTTCATGATTCTTCTCCCTCGAGTTTGCGCCGGAAACGCTGCATGCCGGCGATCCAGCGATCGTAATCGGCTGCCTTGCGCTGAAAATACGTCTGCACCTGCGGGTGCGGCAGCACGAGAAAGCGCCGTGCGCGAATTCCCGCCACGATATCGTCGGCAACCTGGTCCGGCGACAGGATGCCGTCGACGTCGTTGCCACCGAAGCCGCCGTCGAACGATTCGGCATCGTCCTCGATGCCGATCATCCGGGTCGCCACCGCTTGCGGGCAGACGACGGACACCTTGACCCCCTGTTCGCCGTGCGTTATCGCGAGTGACTCGGCGAACGCCACCGCCGCGTGCTTGGTCGCCGAATACGCGGCGTCGCCGATCTGGCTCAGGAGTCCGGCGGCCGATGCGACATTGACGAGATGGCCGCCGCCACGCTCGATCATTCGCGGCAGCAAGGCGCGCGCCGCATAGACGTGTGCCATGACGTTAACGTTCCAGCAGGCGGTCCAGCGATCGTCCACGGGAATCAGGCCGCCTTCCCTCGAGGCCGCGCTGCCGTTTGCGTCGCCGAACCCCACGCCCGCGTTGGACACGAAGAGATCAATCGCTCCCGTATCGCGCTCCACGGTGTCGACCAGGGCCTGCACCGCCGCTTCGTCGGATACATCGAGGACATGCGCAGTGCCGCCGACGTCGGCCGCCACTTTCGCGGCAGCATCCGGCTCGCGGTCGGCGACCACCACCGTGACCCCGTCGCGGGCCAGGCGTTTACACAGGGCACGGCCGATGCCGTGGCCGCCCCCGGTAACGACGGCAATGTTGATATCGGCGGTCATTCGTTTCTCGCTGCGGTGGTAGGCAGGTTCCGCACTTGCGTCGGCCCGAAGGGCAGTAACATACTGTACGCACAGGAGGTGGTCCAATGCTGCGCGTGCTGATGTTTTTGTCCCTCGCCGTTCTGTGTGCCGCCTGCCAGCAGGCGGACCGCGATGTGCCCGCCGCCGCCGGCACGAAAGAACAGGATAAGCCTGTGCACGTCACACCCAGTGTGGCCTACGAACACGCGTGCGCGGACTGCCACGAAGAAGGCAGGGATGGTGCGCCGCGCACGGGCGACCCGGAGGCCTGGGCCGGACGTTCCGCGCTGTGGGAAGCCGTGCTCTTCGAACACGCGGAAAAGGGCTACTTCGACATGCCGGCGCATGGTCTGGACGGCCGCTTTTCTGACGATGAAGTGGCGCTTGCCGCGCAGTACATGCTCGAAATCACGCACCCTGACCGGCCGCGGGACTAGTACGTTCGCGCTGCGAGAACCGCTCCTGCAACACCAGTGCAATCCGCAGGGGTGTGCGGTCGGACCGGTTAGCTGACAGATGCGAATCTAGAGCCTGTCTTTCATGGAAAAGTACATCATCCCCAGCACCATCCCCGGGTAGCGCAACAGCGTCCCGCCGGGGAAGGTATGGATTGGTATGCCGGCCATGACGTCGAAGCGGTCCGCCGTTCCGGCAATCGCTTCGGCGATGACCTTGCCCGCGAAATTTGCGGTCGAGATGCCGTGGCCCGAGTAACCGTGTGCAAAATACACGTTCGGCTTCAGGCGACCGAAGTGCGGCATCCGGTTGACCGTTACCGACAATGTGCCGCCCCAGTCATACTCGATTCCCGCGTCCTCGAGCTGCGGAAAGATGCGCAGCATGTACGGCCGCACGAAATTCTCGATGTCCCGCGGAAATCCGGGACGATAGTTCTCGCCACCGCCGAACAGCAGCCTGTGGTCGTCGGACAGCCGAAAGTAGTTGACCACGAAACGGGTATCGTGAACGCCGAAGCGGCCCTTGATCAACTCCGCACATCGTTTTTCCCCGAGGGGGTCCGTGGCAACCATGTAGTTGTTTATCGGCATGATCTTGCCGGCAACACGCCTTTCGAGCCTGCCGAGATAACCGTTACAGGCCAGCACGATGAACGACGCCTTTACGCTGCCGCCCGCAGTCTTGATCTTTGCCGGGTCGCTGTGCGTGTAACGCGATACCCGCGTATTCTCGTAGATGCGGACGCCGGCCTCATGCGCGGCACGCGCAAGGCCGAGCACATAGTTCAGCGGATGCAGCGCCATCGCCTCGGCATCCCACAGCCCGCCGAGGAAAGTCGGCGTTGCTACCTTCGCCTGCGCTTCGGCCGCATCCAGTGCCCGGCAATGCGGGTAGTCGTAGCGTTCGGCCAGCACGTCGGCGAGTTCTTCCGGCCAGTCACGGTAGGCGCGCTTGTGAACACCGACAAGCTGGCCTTTCTGCAGGTCGCACTGGATTCCGTGCTTTTTCACGCGGCTGCGGATCTCTTCCTTCGCCGCTTCCGCGAAGTCCCACAGCGTGCGCGAACGCTCCAGGCCATACAGGTGCTCCGTTTCGAGCACGTCCTTGCGCTGGCCGCTGCCGATGAGGCCCCCGCAGCGTCCGGACGCACCGAAGCCCACTCGCTCGGCCTCCAGCAAGACGACGTCAAGACCTTTTTCGGCGAGGTTCAACGCAGCCGATACGCCCGTAAACCCGCCGCCAATCACACAGACATCGGCGCTTTCGTCACCCGGCAACTCCGGGTATTCGACCATCTCCTTCGCCGTAGCCACGTAGTAACTGGCCGGGTAATTGTCCGTATGCTGCATTGCATTAGCCGTTTCGCTGCCGATGAGGCGCAAGCTTCGGCCAGCCGCAAGACAAGGTCAATGGAGATATTCCGAAGGCATTCACTGCTATAGTTGATGGAATAAGAATCGGAACGACCGAGAAGGGGGGGGATATCCGATGAATAATAATAATACGAGCCGCCGCCACTTTCTTGTCGCAGCCATCACCGTGTCGGGCCTTGCGACGGCAACTCTCGCCTCTTCGCTGTTTCGTGAATCCGCTGCCTGGGCGAAAGACGCAGATAAGCCCCTCTCCCGCCTGGCGCGGCTGCTGTTCCCTCATGGCGCGCTGCCGAATTCCGTGTATGACGACGTGGTTGCCGGGGCCCTCGCCATGACGGCGGGAAACCCTGCGGCCAGTGATCTGCTGCTGTCGGCTGAAAAGGCACTCAATGCACAGGTCGTGGGTGGCGACTGGTATGCGGCGGACGAACAGACCCAGCTCGCGGCAATGAACGCGGTTCAGGACGAAGCATTCTTTCCTGCTGCCAGGAACCTTTTCATGTTTGCGCTTTACACGCACAAGGAGTGCTGGAAGACGATCGGCTATCCCGGTTCTTCCAGGGAATATGGCGGCTACCTGGAGCGCGGTTTCGATGACATCGACTGGTTGCCGGAAACTGCGCGATGACCCGCGTGTTCGACCAGACCGACAGCTCCGTCGTCGTCGTCATCGGTTCCGGTGCCGGCGGCGGCACCGTGGCCAATGAACTCGCGCAGAAAGGCATCGACGTCGTCTGCCTCGAGGCCGGAAAGCGTCTGACGCTTGCCGACGTCGTCAACGATCCACCGACGATGGACGAGCGCATGGGCTGGCACGACGAGCGTGACGGCAAGCCGGTGTGGCTCTGCAAGACAGTGGGCGGTACGACCATGCGCTGGTCGGGCGTATCTCCCCGTTTCGAGAAGCACGAAACGCAGGCGTTGTCGACCTACGACGGGCTCGAAGATACCTGCCTGATCGACTGGCCGCTGCGCTTTGAGGAACTCGAGCACTACTACGATCTGGCCGAAGACAAGATGGGTGTCTCCGGTACCCACGGTACACCGGCCTCGGCCGAGAACAACAACTATAAGGTGCTCAAGGCAGGGGCACAGCAGATCGGTTATTCGCGGATCACGAGCGGCCGCATGTCCATAAACTCGGTCGCGCGTCACGGCAGGCCGGCTTGCAGGCAGATCGGGTTTTGCAATTCAGGCTGTGCTATCGGCGCCAAGTGGTCGACGCTTTATACCGAAATACCCGCTGCCGAAAAGACCGGCCACTTCGAACTTCGATCGGAATGCATGGTCATGGCCATCAACCATGACAAGGCGGGGCGCGTCAGCGGCGTCGTCTACAATGACGCATCCGGCACGATGCGCGAACAGAAAGCCAGGGCGGTATGTGTCGCCGGTAACGTCGTCGAGACGACGCGCATTCTCCTGAATTCGGCGACATCGAAGTACCCGACGGGGCTGGCAAACAGCAGCGACCAGGTCGGCCGCAACTATATGCGGCACATGTTCGGCTTCGCACTGGCCATCATGCCGAAGCCGGTGAATTTCCACAGGGGCGCGAGACAATCGGGGCTGGTATACGACGAACAGGAGCATAATCCGAAACGGGGTTTCGCCGGCGGCTACCTTTTCGAAACGCTGTCGCTCGATCCGTTGAACGTCGCCGCATTCGTCGGTGGCTGGGGTCCGGATACGTCGCAGTACAACGATAGCTACACGCACCTCGCAGGCCTGTTCCTGGTCGGCGAAGATCCCCCGCAGGCCGGCAACAGAATCCGGTTGCACCCCGACAGGAAAGATCACAATGGCCTGCCTGTGCCTGTACTCAACTACACGGATCATGCGAATACCGTAGCGATGCGCGAGCATGGCGTCACCCGGGCGCGGGCAATCTACGAGTCGCTGGGGGCAGTCGAGTTCTGGGGCGGCGAAGGGCCGCCCGTCGGCTGTCACAATATGGGTGTCGCGCGCATGAGCGCCAATCCGGAAGACGGCGTGACCAACGGCTGGGGACAGACACACGACATCGACAACCTGTTCGTGAGCGACGGCAGCGTCATTCCGACGAGCGGTGCAGCCAACCCGACCCTGACTATCGTCGCGCTGGCGATACGACAGGCCGATTACATTGCCGAGCAAATGACAATGAGGAACCTGTGACTATGAGCAAGAAATTCTCACGCCGCACGGTAACAAAACAGCTGGGTTCGCTTGCGGGCGGTGCTGCCCTGTTCGGGCCCGCCGTGGCGAGCGCGCTGGCGAAGACGCCTTCGCAGACCGAAGGCCCGTTTTATCCGCCGTCACCGCTTGCAGAAACTGACGTCGACCTGACGCTGCTGGACGGCCACACCGAGCGGGCTGCAGGGGACACGATACTCGTGCGCGGTCGCGTAACGGACCTCGCCGGCAAACCGCTCGCGAACGCCCGGGTCGACATCTGGCAGGCCAATCACTGGGGACGCTATGCCCATCCCGGCGACAGGAATCCCGCGCCGCTCGACCCCAACTTCCAGGGAATCGGTATCGCCTATACCGATGACGACGGCTATTACGGCTTCCGTACCATCAGGCCCGCACCCTACCCCTTGTCCGCGATGGGTGACTCGGGCATGCGCCCGCGCCACATCCACTTCAAGGTCGCGCACGAAGATGCGGGGAAAGTCACGACGCAGATGTACTTTGAAGGCGACCCGCTCATCGAGGACGACATCGTCATGCGCGGCACGACGGAAGAACTGCGCCACCTGCTGATCACGTCGGCGGCCGAGGATCCCGAGACAGGGCTGCCGCTGCACCGCTTCGATATCGCTTTGGGCTGAACAAGGGACTGAAGTCTCCCCACCGTGCGGCGCAGGCGTTAAGGAACTCCGAATGAGCGACAACATCACACGCCGAGACTTCGTCAACGGTATCGCGCTGGGCACCGCGGCCATTGGCCTGACGCCGATCGAAGCGTTCACGATGGGGAATTCGCCAGCCAAACTGCCGGATCCGGATTACTACCCGCCCGAACTGACCGGCATGCGCGGAGCGCTTTCGACCGAGGATCCGGACAGCGAGAAGGTCGTGCTCTTCTTCACCGACGGACAGCCGACGGTGCCCTACGGGCCGGGCTTCACCGCCGACAACGTGCGCGCCGTCTTCCGC
>CBDUCE010000130.1:0-8612 GCA_965365575.1 uncultured Gammaproteobacteria bacterium | reverse complement strand
GAGCAGCGGTAGCGGTGACGCCGGGTGCCGGGGAGTCGCTGGCGCGGGCCACTCCCCCCATTTCGTTGCGCAGGTCACCCACGGTTTGCCCCTTGCGACGGGAGGTCGGTGCGTTACACTGGCTGACCTCGGTGGGCGACGGTCTACGTTTCTTGGTTACGGTATGAGCTATCTCGTTTTGGCCCGGAAATGGCGGCCAAAAACCTTCGCGGACACGGTCGGACAGGAACATGTGCTGAAAGCGCTGGTGAATGCGCTCGACTCCGGCCGCCTGCATCACGCGTACCTGTTCACCGGCACGCGCGGCGTCGGCAAGACCACGATCGCGAGAATCCTGGCGAAGGCCCTGAACTGCGAGCTGGGCGTCACGTCGTCCCCCTGCGGCGAGTGCAGTGCCTGCCGGGAGATCGACGAGGGACGTTTCGTGGATCTCATAGAGGTCGATGCCGCATCGAAGACGAAGGTGGACGACACGCGGGACCTGCTCGACAACGTGCAGTACGCGCCGTCGCGGGGGCGCTACAAGGTGTATCTCATCGACGAGGTGCATATGTTGTCGACCAGTTCGTTCAATGCACTGCTGAAGACGCTCGAGGAGCCGCCGCCGCACGTGAAGTTCCTGCTGGCCACCACCGACCCGCAGCGTCTGCCGGTGACGGTGTTGTCGCGCTGCCTGCAGTTCAACCTGAAGCGCCTGACGCCGAAGCTGATCCATGACCGGCTGGGCCACATCTGTGAGGCCGAGGGCATCGAGGCCGAGGCGCCCGCCCTGGCGATGCTGGCGCGGGCGGCCGATGGCAGCCTCAGGGACGCCCTGAGCCTGCTGGACCAGGCGATCGCCTATTGCGGCGGCAAGGTCGACGAAGAATCGCTGGCGCTCATGCTCGGCACGATCGATCGCGATCACGTCGTCAGGCTGCTCAGATTCCTGGCTGACAATGACGCGGCGGCGATCATCGACCTCGTGGCCGAGTTGGACGAACAGTTTCCGGATTACGCGCGTCTGCTGGACGACCTTGCGAGGATGCTGCAGCGAGTCGCGATGTTCCAACTCATCGGCGCCGCCGAGCCCGACGATGAGATCGCGGAAAAGCTCGTGGCCGAGCTCGCCGGATTGTTCGAGCCGGCCGACGTCCAGCTTTACTACCAGACCGCGATCATGGGACGGCGGGATTTACCGCTGGCACCGGACCCGAGAAGCGGCGCGGAAATGACGTTGCTTCGAATGCTGGCATTCAGGCCGGCGGCGGACAATGCGGCCGGCGCCGGATCGAGCGGCAAGGCGGCGGCAAGGGCCCCCGCAAAGGCCGCTGCAGGCGCAAAAGCGAAGCCCGCGGCGGCGGCACGTAGCTGGCAGGACCCGGACTGGGGGCAGCTCATGGGCGACCTCGGCCTGACGGGTTCTCTGCGGATGCTTGCCGGCAGCTGTGCGCTCGACAGGCGCGAGGGCGATACGGTGCATTTCAAGCTGGATCCGCTGTCCGAGCCGTTGCTGACCCGGCAGCGCAAGGACGCACTGGCGGCGGCGTTGTCCAGGCACTTTGGCGAGCAGCTTGGCGTTGATATCCGTATTGCCGAGTCGGCGCCCGAAACCCCGCACGCGCAGGAAAACCGCATGGCAGACGCGCGCCTCGCTGCAGCGCGTGAATCCCTCGAGTCCGATCCCAACGTGCAGGCCCTCAAGACCATGTTCGGGGCGGAACTCAAAGCGGATTCAATCGAACCGCTCGATACAACCCGATCCGACTAGCAAGGAGCAAGCAATGAAAGGTGGCATCGGCCAGTTGATGAAGCAGGCCCAGCAGATGCAGGCCAACATGAAAAAGGCCCAGGAGGAGATGGCATCACTCACCGTTACGGGCGAGTCGGGCGGCGGCATGGTGAAAGTCACGATGACGTGTCAGCATCGCCTGCAGGCACTGGAAATCGATGACAGCCTCATCGGTGACGACAAGGAAATGCTCGAGGACCTGATTACTGCTGCGTTCAACGACGCCGTGACGAAGGTCGAGAAGACCGTGCAGGAGAAGTTCGCCGGGGTGACCTCGGGTATGTCCTTGCCGCCCGGCATGAATCTGCCGTTCTGATTGTCGTATGTCTTTTTCGCCCCTGCTGGTCCAGTTGATAGACGCATTGCGCTGCATGCCCGGCGTCGGCAAGAAGTCAGCCCAACGAATCGCGTTCCATCTCCTGGAGCGCGATCGCGACGGGGCGTCGCATTTGTCCGTCGCATTGTCGCAGGCGGTGCAGGGAATTGGTCACTGCAAGCGCTGCCGGATGCTGACGGAGCACGAGTTGTGCTCGATATGCAGCGCGAGCGGGCGCGACGCGACGCAACTCTGCATCGTCGAATCTCCGGCGGACGTCATGGCCCTCGAAGATGCGACCGGGTTTCGTGGCAACTACTTCGTGTTGATGGGTCACCTCTCACCGCTCGACGGTATCGGGCCCCAGGAACTCGGGCTGACGTCGCTGGAAGAGCGGCTGGCGGAGGGCGGCATTAGTGAGATGATCATCGCCACGAACCCGACCGTCGAAGGCGACGCAACCGCGCACTATCTGGCGGACCTGGCGGAACGGCATAACGTGCAGGCGAGCAGAATCGCACACGGCGTGCCGCTCGGTGGGGAACTCGAATACGTGGATGGTGGCACATTGTCGCACGCGTTTTACGGGCGCCGATTGGTCGAATAGGGGAATTTCATGAGTGAAAAAGATTGTCTGTTCTGCAAGATCGTCGACGGGGATCTCTCCGCGGATATCGTTTACGAGAACGATTCGCTCGTCGCATTCCGCGATATCAATGCCAAGGCACCGACGCATATTTTGCTGATACCGCGGCGCCACATCGCCACGATGAATGACCTGCAGGAAAGCGATACAACGCTCACCGGCGAACTATTAACGACGGCGGCCAGGATCGCCGCGGACGAAGGGCTGGCCGAGGACGGTTATCGCGTGGTCATGAACTGCAACGAAGCAGCTGGCCAGAGCGTCTTTCATATCCACCTGCACCTGATGGGTGGCAGGCCGATGACCTGGCCGCCTGGCTAGTATTGCTTGCTTGTCAGTTTTTCAGTCAGTGCAAGCAGATGACGGTAACTGTCGTAACGGCGCTTGCTGATCGTTTCGTTTTCCACCGCTGCCTTGACGGCGCAGCCCGGCTCACGCAGGTGCCGGCAGTTCGCGAAGCGGCAGTCCCGGCCGGCGGCGGCGATTTCGCGGTAGCCGACCACGACTTCCTCGGGGCGCAGTGCCGGGGCATAGTCGCGAACGCCGGGCGAGTCGATAACGGCGCCGCCACCCGGTAATTGCAGCATGGCAGAATTCACCGTCGTGTGCCGGCCCTCGCCGCTCTTGTTCGAAATGGCCGCGACCCGCTGCCTGTCGTCCTGCAGCAGGCGATTGATGAGGCTGGACTTGCCGACGCCCGACTGACCGACGATGATCGACACTCCGTCGCGGAGCAGGGCAGCGACCGCATCGATATTCAGGCCCGATTTTGCGCTGCAACGGACGGCCTGGTAGCCGATGTTCGTGTAATCCTCGAGCACTTCGTCGACCGATTCGCCGGCCGGCAGGTCGGCCTTGTTGAAAATGACGGCGGCGCTCGTATCGATCAGCTCCGCCGCGCACAGGTAGCGGTCGACGATGGACCACTCGGGATCAGGCGCGGGTGCTGCCATCACGAGCAGCCTGTCGATATTGGCTGCGAGAACCTCGGCCTTGCCACGCAGATTCGGGCGGGTGAGCTCGTTCTGGCGGTCGCAAAGCGTCGTAATCAACCAGTCCTTCTCGCCGGGAATCGGCTCGGCTTCGACACGGTCTCCACAGACGGGTTTGATGCGCTTGCCCTTGATGCGGGCATCGACCCTGCGCCCGTCGGGTAACAGCAACTGCATGCGCCGGCTGTAGGTTGCTACGACGAGCGCGGCCGCGGCGGTCATGATTGTCGACAAATCGTGCGCATGATGCGCAGTATGCCGCGCCGGGAGCCACCATGCACCGTCGCGCGTTGTACACTAGCGCCACTGCAAGTGGAATCCGGATACGCAATGAACCAACGGCCGCCCCTGATCGACACCGCATCCAACCTCATCTGGATCGACCTGGAAATGACGGGCCTCGACACGCAGAACGACAGGATCATCGAGGTGGCGACGATCGTCACCGACAAATTCCTGAACGAACTCGCCGAGGGGCCGGTTTTCGCGATCTCGCAGTCGCGGGAGACGATGGGCGCGATGGACGAGTGGAATACGCGGCAGCACGGCGAATCCGGCCTGACGGAACGCGTACTGTCGGGTGGTGTCAGCCTGGAGGAAGCACAGCAGGCGACCCTCGATTTTCTTGCAACCCTGGTCGACAAGGGCGCGTCGCCAATGTGCGGCAACAGCATTTGCCAGGACCGGCGATTTCTTGCGCGCGAGATGCCGGAGCTTGAAAGCTATTTTCACTATCGGAATCTCGACGTGAGCACGCTCAAGATACTCGCACAGCAGTGGGCGCCGGAGGTGGCGGCGGGGTTTACCAAGGAGTCGACGCACCGCGCGCTTGCGGACATTCGCGATTCGATCGATGAGCTGGCGTGGTACCGGGACAATCTCCTGGACCAGGCGGTGATCGCTGCGGCGGCCAGCTAGTGGAAAAGCCCTGCGCGTCGGCGCCGGCACGAAATGCCGCGCCTATCCTCGGCGTATTGCGTCACGAGCTGCGTGACTGCTCGACTGTGTTCGAGATCGGTTCGGGAACCGGGCAGCACGCAGTGACGTTCGCGACTGAACTACCCGGCGTCACCTGGCAGACGAGCGACCTAGAGCAGTCGCACGAGGGTATTCGGGCCTGGATCGCGGACGGCGGGCCCGACAATGTCCTGCCGCCCCTGGATTTCGACGTGCTGTCGGCGGCTACGCCCTCGAGCAAATATGACGCGGTGTTCTCCGCAAATACGGCACACATCATGAGCTATGCAGCGGTCTGCAGGATGTTCGAACTGGCCGGCGCCATGTTGAACGAGCCGGGTGTCTTTTGCCTGTATGGCCCGTTTAGCCGTGGCGGCCGGTTCAGCACCCGGAGCAACGCGGTATTCGATGCCTCGCTCCGGGCTCGCAATGCCACCATGGGCGTCCGGGATCTCGACGACCTGGAGGACCTGGCCCATGGGAACAGCATGCAACTGGCACGGATATATGCCATGCCGGCCAACAACCTGCTGACTGTCTGGACAGGAACACGAGCCAAGTGTCGCTGATAAGCAACTGATTTGATGGATTATTGGCTAGAACCACCCGGCTCCATGTCATATAGTTGCGCCATGAGACAGGTAACCGGAATACTGGCGGCACCGTTTTTGTCGGCGCTGCTGTTTGCGAGCGCCGCTAGCGCCGAATCGGCGTGGGTGAGCGACGAGTTCGAAATTACGTTGCGGAGTGGCCCGTCCACGAGCAACGCCATTGAGTTGATGCTTCGTAGCGGCACGCAGCTCGAGGTGCTCGAGAGGGACACCGAGAGCGGGTATACGAGGGTTCGTACCGGTGGTGGCACGGAAGGCTGGGTGCTGACGCGCTACCTGATGAACGAACCCGCCGCGAGAGAACAGCTGGCGAGCCTGACCAGCCAGCTTACCAGCGAGGCATCGAGGGGCAGTTCGCTGAATACGCAGCTCGGCGCCATACGTACCGAATACGATAGCGCAACCCGTCGGATCGAGACGCTGGAGCGTGAGAAGAGCGACCTCGAGGAAGAGCTCGCGGAAATCAAGCAAACGGCCGCAAACGTCCTCTCGATCAACAGCCAGAACAAGCAGCTGCGAGAGCAGCTGGCGGCCGAAGAAATACGCGTTGCGACGCTCGAGCAGGAGAATCGCGAGCTGAGCAGCCAGACGACCCGTTACTGGTTCATGTCCGGAGCGCTGGTGCTCGTGGTCGGAATGGTTCTCGGGCTCTGGCTGCCGCGTATCCGCTGGCAGCGTCGGTCCCGTTACGATCGATTCTGAAGCGGCATCCGCTCAGACGGATTCGCCGGCGAGAAACAGCCAGGTTTCGATCACGCTATCGGGATTGAGCGACATGCTCTCGATACCCTGGTCGAGCAGCCACCTCGCGAGGTCAGGATGGTCGGATGGCCCCTGGCCACAGATTCCGACGTACTTACCCCGCGCCTTGCAGGCGGATATTGTCATTTCGAGCATCGCCTTGACGGCGTCGTCGCGCTCGTCGAACACATCCGCCACGAGCGCGGAATCCCGATCGAGCCCGAGTACGAGCTGTGTCATGTCGTTCGAACCAATGGACATGCCGTCGAAATAATCGAGGTACTGGTCCGCGAGCAGAGCATTGGTGGGCAGCTCGGACATCATGATGATCTTGAGATCGTCCTTGCCGCGCTCGAGGCCGTTCTCCGCCATCAGATCGATGACGGCCTTGGCCTGTTTCACCGTGCGCACGAACGGAATCATGACCTGGACGTTCTTCAGGCCCATATCGTTGCGCACTTTGCGAATCGCCGCACACTCCAGTTCGAAGCAGGGCCGGAAGCTGTCCGCGACGTAGCGCGCGGCTCCGCGGAAGCCGAGCATCGGGTTTTCCTCGTCGGGCTCATACTTCTCGCCACCGATGAGATTGGCATATTCGTTGGACTTGAAATCCGACATACGCACGATCACCGGCTCAGGCGCGAATGCGGCGGCGATCGTCGATACGCCTTCGGCAAGCCGGTCGACGAAGAAACTGACCGGGTTGTCATAGCCCGCCATCTGCTCGTTCACGGCGGTACGCGTCGATTCGTCGAGCGAATCGTATTCGAGCAGCGCCTGCGGATGTACGCCGATCATGCGGTTGATTATGAATTCGAGACGGGCCAGGCCGACGCCGCTGTTCGGCACGCTGGCGAAATCGAACGCGCGGTCCGGGTTTCCCACGTTCATCATGATCTTCACGGGGATGTCCGGCAGTGAATCCAGTTCGATTTTTGTGCGCTCGTACTCCAGTCTTCCCGAGTAAACCAGTCCTTCGTCGCCTTCGGCGCAGCTGACAGTGACATCGACACCGTCAGCGATGACGTCAGTCGCATCACCGCAGCCGACGACCGCCGGAATGCCGAGCTCTCGTGCGATGATCGCTGCATGGCAGGTGCGGCCGCCACGATTGGTGACGATGGCCGCCGCCCGCTTCATGACGGGCTCCCAGTCCGGATCCGTCATGTCGGAAACCAGTACGTCGCCGTTTTGCACACGGTTCATTTCGCTGACGTCGCGAATTACACGCGCCGTGCCCGATCCAATCTTCTGGCCGATGCTGCGGCCCTTGCTGATAACGTCGGAGCGCCCCTTGAGCGTGAAGCGCTGGATCGTCCGTCCGCTGCGGCTCTGCACGGTCTCGGGGCGTGCCTGGAGGATATACAGCTTGCCGTCGGTGCCATCCTTGCCCCACTCGATATCCATCGGGCGTTGATAGTGATCCTCGATCGTGACGGCCAGCTTCGCGAGTTCGATGATCTCGTCATCGCTGAGCGAGAAACGATGCGAATCCACCTCGTCGACGTCGACCGTGTCGACGGTCTTGCCCGGCGTCGAGTCGTCGCTGTAGACCATCTTGATGGCTTTGCCGCCGAGGTTCTTGCGGAGTATCGGGTACTTGCCGTCGCGAAGCGTCGGTTTGTATACATAGAACTCGTCGGGATTGACGGCACCCTGCACGACGGTCTCGCCGAGGCCGTAGGAGGAGGTTATGAATACGGCGTCCCGGAACCCGGATTCCGTGTCGAGCGTGAAGACCACGCCGGAAGCACCGATATCGCTGCGCACCATCGTTTGTACGCCGGCGGAGAGGGCAACCTGGCTGTGGTCGAAGCCCTGGTGAACCCGGTACGCGATCGCGCGGTCGTTGAAGAGCGACGCGAACACCTGGTGGAGCGCGACATTCAGGTGCTCCAGCCCGCGGATATTGAGGAACGTTTCCTGCTGTCCGGCAAACGATGCATCGGGCAGGTCTTCCGCGGTGGCGGAAGAGCGGACCGCGACAGCGATGTCTTTCCCATCACGCATTTCCTCCCAGGCGGCCTGGATTTCAGTCATCAGACGCTCCGGCAGTGGCGTGTCGAGGATCCACTCCCGGATCTTGCGGCCGGCGGAGGTCAACGCGTCGATATCGTCGACGTCGAGGTCGTCGAGCGTGGCCTTTATACGGCCATCGAGACCGTCGACAGCGAGAAATTCGCGATACGCTGCCGCCGTCGTCGCGAATCCCCCGGGGACCGTGACTCCGAGCTCTTTGAGATTGCCTATCATTTCGCCCAGTGAAGCGTTCTTTCCACCGACGTGCTCCACATCATTCATTCCAAGCTCGGCGAGCTTGACGACATATGCTTCCAAACTAGGCTCCCTTGTGTTCCATTACAGGAAGTGGACAATCGATTCCAGAGACAGGGATGCGCGGCGAACCGGACCGCTGCGACCGGACGAGACTGCTGAATATGACTGAACGCACTGTTTTCTTTCTGTCGGATCAGACGGGCGTGACCGCCGAAACCCTCGGTCACAGTCTGCTGACTCAGTTCAACGGTCAGGAATTTCGGCAAGTGACTTTGCCATTTATAGATTCCGATGACAAGGC
>CBDUCE010000129.1:0-8765 GCA_965365575.1 uncultured Gammaproteobacteria bacterium | reverse complement strand
GCAAAATTGAGGATGAAGGCGCTCTGCTGGTCACTGATCTTGTACCAGCCGGTGCCGAAGTAGGATGCGTACGCCCAGTGCACCGCCGGCACGGGCGCTTCCTGGGCGGCGCCGATGCCTGCGTGCAACAGGGCGCAGCCCGAGACCAGGCATGCCAGCCGGCGGCGGAACCGCGCCGTCACACGAGGTTTCGTCAGGCCGACTTCGCCAGCGCCTGGTCCAGGTCCGCGATGATGTCGTCGATGTGTTCGATACCGATGCACAGCCTGATCATATCCGGTGTCACGCCGGCGGACTGGAGCTCGCTCTCCGAGAGCTGCCGGTGCGTTGTCGATGCCGGGTGCGCAGCAAGGGACTTGGTGTCGCCGATGTTCACGAGGCGCAGGAACAGGTTCAGCGCGTCGTAGAACTTCACGCCAGCATCGAAGCCACCCTTGATGCCGAAAGTCATCAGCGCCGACGGCCTGCCGCCGGTGTATTTCTTTGCGAGGTCGTAGTACGGCGAATCCGGCAGCCCGGCGAACCTGACCCACTCGACGCGCGGATGCTCGTTGAGATAACTGGCGACGGCGAGTGCGTTGTCGCAGTGGCGTTCCATCCTGAGCGGCAGCGTCTGCATGCCCTGCAGGATCAGGAATGCGTTCATCGGACTGATCGCCGAGCCTGTATTCCGCAGCGCAACCGTGCGCACGCGGCCGATGTAGGCCGCGGCACCGAGGGCTTCCGTGTAGACGACGCCGTGGTAAGACTCCTCGGGCTCGTTCAGCATGTGAAACCTCTTCGGGTGTTTCGCCCAAGGAAACTCGCCTGCGTCCACGATGACGCCGCCGAGCGAGTTACCGTGACCGCCCATGTACTTGGTCAGCGAGTTGACGATGATGTCCGCGCCCCAGCTGATCGGCTTGATCAACGCAGGCGTCGCTACCGTGTTGTCGACGATCAGCGGGACGTCATGCGCGTGTGCCATGTCGGCGAGCGCTTCGATATCGACAATGTTGCCCGCCGGATTGCCGATCGACTCGCAGAAGACCGCCGCGGTCTTGTCATCGATGTGCTTCGCCATGGCCTCCGCGCTGTCGTCCTCGGCGAATCGCACGTCGATGCCCTGCCGCGGCAGCATGTGTTTGAACAGCGTGTACGTGCCCCCATACAGGAGCGGCACCGTGACGATGTTGCTGCCCTTTTCCGCAATATTCAGGATCGAGTAGTTGACCGCGGCGCTGCCGGCGCTGAGACCGAGGCCGGCGATTCCTTCCTCGAGCGCCGCACAGCGTTCCTCGAGCACCGCGGTGGTCGGGTTCATGATGCGCGTGTAGATGTTGCCTTCCACCTCGAGGTTGAACAGGTCCGCGCCGTGCTGCGCGCTGTCGAACTCGTAGGCAACCGTCTGGTAGATCGGAACGGATACCGCCTTGGTGGCGCTGTCGGACTTGAAGCCGGCGTGGATAGCGATGGTCTGGTCTTTCATTTCTTCTCCTTCAGGCTCAACGGGTCGTCGGGATCGACGCCGGGCATGAACTGCTGTTTGCGATCGAGGTTGGTTACGCCATAGACGAGCCCCAGCCAGTTGTTGACGATGGCCTTGGCCGTGTCGCCCCAGGTATTGTCCAGGAGCCCCTCGACATCGGCCTCCAGCGTGTCATCGAAAGTGCCGCCGGTCTCACGCGCTCGCTTCGCCGCTTCGAGGGCATCCAGCGCCAAACGCACCGCATTGCCGGAAAAGTAGTTCTCTGGCAACGGTGGTGTCGTGTCGCGCTCATGATTTGCATATCGATATAACTCGCGGCGGTATTCCTTCAGCAGGCTGTTGGCGTCGTATTCCGGATGGCCCTGCATGTAGATGACGCGGAACTGGTCGGGGCTTGCCGCCATGTGCACACCGTCATCGGGACTTTCTGCGAGTACGACCAACCCTGCCGCCTCGAATTGCGCCCGGGAGATGTCATTGTGCCGGGAATGAGGCACGTCGAAGCGGGTATTGATATCCCGGAGCAGCGGGTGCCTTGCTGCGCTTACGCGATGGCTGTAAACGCCCCAACGTTTCTGCGGCAGCGGTTGCCGATCGATGCCGTGGAAATGCTTCAGCACGGCGTGGGTCGCGAGGCAGGAGCACAGCGTCGAGGTCACATTGTTCCACGCCCAGTCCACGACCTCCATCAGCGGCTCCCAGAACGCCTCCTCCTCGAGCTTCGGGTTCGCGACGTTTGCGCCGGTGATGATCAGCGCGTCGAGTCCCATGTCCCGTAACGTCTCGAAGTCGCTGTAATACCGCTCGATAAAGTCGAGCGTCTCCGTGCTGCGGTCGAGCGCCGGCAGGGAAAACGGGTAAACGAAGAACTGCGCTATGCGGTTGCAGCTGCCGACGAGGCGGATGAACTGGCGCTCGGTCGCCCGCAGCGCCGCATCCGGCATCATATTTAGGAAGCCGATGTGCAGTTCGCGGATGTCCTGGTGCACGGCACGATCCAGCGACAGGACCTCGTGTCCCTGATCGCGCAGTTGCCGGAAGGTCGGCAGGTTGGAGTGAGCGACGAGTGGCATGTGACGGAGTGTAGCGCCTTGCGCGAGATTTTGCGGTACCGGTCAACGTGGCTTAGGCTTCAGCCACGCGTGTCATTCCGGAGAACCCATGTTCATCTTTCTGTCCGCTGTTGCCGTGGTACTGATCGTCTCCTTTCTCTGCTCGATCTTCGAGTCTGTCTTGCTGTCGCTAACCCGGCCACAGATCGAAGTCCTCGGCCGCCGCCACGAGCGCGCCGCCCGGCTGCTTGCGGGATTCAAGGAGAACATGGACGTGCCGATTGCCGCGATCCTGATTCTCAACACGGCGGCACACACGATCGGCGCAGCGGTTGCCGGAGCGAGTTATTCCGACGTTTTCGACGCGAGCACGCTGTGGATTTTCTCGATCATTTTTACGCTTGCGGTCCTGTTGCTTACCGAAATCATCCCGAAAACCCTCGGCGTGAGCTACGCGACGCTGATCGCCGCGCCCGTTGCTCACGGCATTCAGCTATTGACGGTCATCCTGCGACCAATGGTCGCTGTGAGCGAAGCCATCTCCCGGTCGCTGCGCCGCGGCGCCGTCGTGCCGGTGACGTCACCGGAGGAAATTCGCCTGCTCGCCTGGCTGGGACAGTTACGCGGCGCCGTGGGTCCCCTGACGGCGGGGATGGTCGTTGGCGCAACGCAGCTCCGGCACCTGCATGCGGACGACATCATGCTGCCGCGGGAAGACGTGCGATTCCTGACGGCCGGCATGACCCGTGACCAGGCTGTGGCCTATGTGCGTGAAACCGGGCACAGCCGCTTCCCGTTCTCGCCGAGCGGAGATTTCGACGATGTCTCCGGCGTCGTGCTGGTGAAGGACCTGTTGTACTGGCTGCTACACGATGACAGCCCGGAAATCGACTGGAACGCATTGCTTCAGGAAGCCCTTGTCGTGCCCAACAGCGTGCCGCTGCCGCAGCTTCTCAAGACCTACCAGGATACGCAGCGGCACCTGGCTATCGTGGTCGACGAATACGGCAGTGTGGAAGGCATCGTCACGCTCGAAGACGTGCTCGAAGAAATCGTCGGCGACATCCGTGACGAAAGCGACTTGCCGGTCGAAGAGTTCCTGGACAAGGCGGACGGCACGCTGATCGTGCGTGGCAACGTCGACATGCGCAAGTTGTGCGCACGGCTTGGAATTGCCTGGGATCCGGAGCTGGAGGTCTCGACGATCAGCGGCCTCGTAACCGAAATCCTCGAACGGATACCGGTAGTCGGCGACGCCGTCGAATGGGGCGACTATCGCATCGAGGTGCTCAAGGCCGATCGCCGCCGCGCGCGGTTGCTTTCGATTCGTCCGCAGGAAGACAATGCGTAGGACGGGGTCGGACCCGTGTATGTGTCTGTATTATCTATTAAAACCGTTCAAAAACTGGCTTCAGAAGCCGCTAAACAGCCAATTTTGGGTACGTTTTTTAAGGACCATTTGGCGTTGGGAAGCGAAGCTGGCCGTGTGTTTAGGCAGCTTCCAATTTTGGGCTCGAAATCCGCAAATTAAGAAGCATTTACCCTCAAAAAGGACGGAAAATTCTTTTTATTTCATAGGCTTGCTGAGGTCCGACCCCAGACTAAGCAAATAAGGACAAAGGCGCGCGCCAGATAGCACGCGCCTTTATAGAGGCTTTACTCGCTTAATGTGTCCGCCAATGCCTTCTTGCAGGAATTGCCGAGCGATTCGCCGTTCCCCTCGAGACAGGAGAGAATCCGGCCCTCGCCGGCCTTGACGTCACTGCAGAGCGTCTTGATTTCGGTCTCGCAACTCTGGGCGACATAGGCTATCGCCACCGACAGCTGCTCGAGCAGCGACGCCGCCTGGTAAAGCGCGTAGCTGCACTGCCCGGAGAGCTTGTCTTCGTGTGCCGCGGCACAATGAAGCAGTCGTCCCTCGCCGGGCGTGACCTGGCTGCAATACTGCTTGAGGTCCTCTTCGCACGCACTGACGACGTATTCGAGCAGGGAATCCTGGGCGACGGCCGGTGCTACAAATGCAACCGCAAGAATTCCGAGAGTGATCTTGAGTTTCTTTTTCATTAATTTCTCCAGGTAGGTCGAGCTCGGATCTCGTCCGAGCCATGTCTATTCATCGCGGCTTCAATCGACTCGCCACGGCCGCCAGCATAGCAATAGATAAACTTTGCCGCCTCTTTATCGGAGCGATTCCTGTGTCCAGGCGGCGATACGCGCAATGGACCGGCTCCGTGCATCAACGGGCGCGCTCGTACCAGGGCTTTGTCGCATTGACAATCTTCACGACCGAGAGCATGACGGGCACCTCCACGAGCACGCCGACCACCGTGGCGAGTGCCGCGCCCGATTCGAAGCCGAACAGCACGATCGCGGTAGCAACCGCCAGCTCGAAAAAATTGCTGGCCCCGATGAGCGCCGACGGCGCGGCGACGCAATGAGCAACGCCGAACTTCCGGTTCAGCAGGTAGGCGAGCCCGGAGTTGAAATAGACCTGGATGAGAATTGGAACGGCTAGCAACGCGATGATCAGCGGTTGCGTGATGATCTGTTCGCCCTGAAAGCCGAACAGCAGAACCAGTGTCGCAAGCAATGCGACCAACGATGCTGGCCCGAGCTTATCGAGCGCGCCCTGCAATGCGGCCTCTCCCCCGGACGCCAGCAGCCGATTGCGCAGCACCTGCGCAATAATCACGGGCACGACAATGTAGAGCACCACTGAAAGGAACAGCGTCTCCCAGGGCACCGTGATCGCCGACAGCCCAAGCAGCAACCCGACGATCGGCGCGAACGCGAAAATCATGATGACATCGTTGACCGCGACCTGGCTCAGGGTGAAATGCGGCTCGCCGTCGGACAGGTTGCTCCACACGAAGACCATGGCCGTGCAGGGCGCCGCGGCCAGGATGATCAACCCGGCGATATAGGAGTTGATCTGGTCGGCGGGCAGATATGGCGCGAACAGGTTGCCGATAAACAGCCAGCCGAGAAACGCCATGGAAAACGGTTTGACCGCCCAGTTGATGAACAGCGTTACGCCGACGCCTCGCCAGTGCTCCTTTACCTGGCCCAGCGCGCCGAAGTCGATCTTGACGAGCATCGGAATGATCATCAGCCAGATCAGCACGGCAACGGGCAGGTTGACCTGGGCAAACTCCATCGCGCCGATGAACTGGAACGCGCCGGTGAAATAGTGGCCGAGCGCAACCCCGACGATGATGCATGCGGCTACCCAAATCGTCAGGTAGCGCTCGAAGACACTCATCCTTTAACTCCCGACCCTGTCGAAAAAATCCCTGATGTGAGCGTCCAGGGTCGCGTACGCAGTTTCGAACGCGGCGCGGCGCTCCTCGTCCGTGTCGCCCACGCCTGCCGGGTCCGCGATGTCCCAGTGCTCGGTCGCCGGATGGCCCGGCCAGACCGGGCAGGTTTCACCGGCGGCATTGTTGCAGACGGTGACGATGTGGTCCATGGCCGGTGCGTCGGGCCCGGCGAACTGATCCCAGGACTTGGAGCGCAGTCCTTCGGTCGGATATTCCAGCCGTCCCAGCAGTTCGAGGGCCACCGGATTGACGCGCCCGACGGGTTTGCTGCCCGCGCTGAACGCACGGAAACGGCCCCCGCCGAGCCGGTTGAGAATAGCCTCACTGAGGATGCTCCGCGCCGAGTTACCTGTGCAAAGGAACAGGACGTTTACGCTACGCCTTTCTGTCTTCATGGGCCGAATTCTGACCAGAAATCGCTAAAGTCACAATCGGGGGACAGTGACGTTAGGTCACTGTCCCCTAAAGTGGCGCTCATCCCTGGACTCTATCAGGCTGGGATATGAGCACGTCGAGACATACGCCTTGCAAAATTTCGGCTAACCCCAAGGTAAAGAGATCGTCCACTAATTTTGAGCGGCACGGAGGGGTTTGTGCCGCAGGAATATCGCAGACAAAGGGGAACAGACCGTGACTATCTACACACTTCCCAAACTCGACTATGGCTACAAGGATCTCGAGCCGCATCTCTCTGCGGAAATCCTCGAGCTTCACCACAGCAAGCATCATGCCGCCTACGTGGATGGTGCGAACTCGACCCTCAACAACCTCGTCGAGGCGCGCGAATCGGGCGATTACGCTGCACTGAACAAACTGCAGAAGGACCTCGCTTTCCACCTGTCGGGCCATGTGCTGCATTCGATGCTGTGGAAGAACATGGGCCCAAATGGCGGCGGTGAGCCGGGCGGCAAGCTCGGCTCTGAAATCAAGGAAGCGTTCTCGTCGTTCGACGCCATGAAGCGCCAGATGTCGGCAGCCGCAATGGGTATCCAGGGCTCTGGCTGGGCCAGCCTGGCCTGGGACTCGCTGTCGGGCAGCCTGATCGTCCAACAGGTCTACGATCACCAGGCCAACGCGGGCAGCGCAACGATTCCGCTGCTCGTTCTCGACATGTGGGAGCATGCCTTCTACCTGCAGTACAGGAACGAAAAGGCCAAGTGGGTCGACGCGTTCTGGAACCTCGTGAACTGGGACGATGTCGCAAATCGCCTGAAAGCGGTCAGGAAGACGAACCTGGCGCTTGACTGACATTCCGCACGATCGCAGCAGTTCTGACAAGGAGTTCGGGTAATGGGATTACTGGTTGACGGCGAGTGGCGCGACCAATGGTACGACACCAAGGCCACCGGGGGCCGTTTTAAACGCGACATATCGCGCTTTCGTAACTGGGTGACGGCGGACGGCCGCGCAGGACCCACGGGGGCGTCGGGCTTTGCGGCGGAACCCGGCCGCTACCATCTGTACGTATCCTACGCATGCCCCTGGGCGCACCGCACCCTCATCTTCCGCAAGCTGAAAGGCCTCGAGGACATGATCCCGCTGTCCGTCGTCCACTGGTACATGGCCGAAAACGGCTGGACTTTCGCGGACGGCGACGGGGTCATCCCCGATCCGATCCACGATGCCGACTACATGTACCAGGTCTACCAGGCAGCGGATGCGTCATACACCGGCCGCGTGACCGTTCCGGTCCTGTGGGACAAGGAAAAGCAGACGATCGTCAGCAACGAATCGGCGGATATCATCCGCATGTTCAACTCGGCGTTCGACGGTATCGGTGCGACCGAGGGCGACTACTATCCCGAGCCCCTGCGCGAGGAAATCGACGAAATCAATGCCCGCGTCTACGACACGGTCAACAACGGCGTCTACAAGGCGGGCTTCGCAACCAGCCAGGAAGCCTACGAAGAAGCCGTCGAGCCGCTGTTCGAATCGCTCGAATGGCTCGACGGCCGCCTCTCGACGCAGCGCTACCTGCTGGGCGAAGCAATCACCGAGGCAGACTGGCGCCTGTTCACGACCTTATTGCGCTTCGACCCGGTGTACGTCGGCCACTTCAAGTGCAACCGGCGCAGGATCGTCGATTACCCGAACCTGTGGCCGTACGTCCGCGACCTTTACCAGGTACCCGGCGTCGCGGAGACGGTGCACATGGATCACATCAAGTCGCACTACTACGGCAGCCACGAAACGATCAACCCGACACGCATCGTGCCGGTCGGTCCCGACATCGACTACTCGGAACCGCACGGGCGCGATGCGCTAACGGGCTGAGATCGGCTCCGCTAGTCGTAACAGAGCAGCTTCACCTTGCGGACGGCGCGATCGATCGCGGCGTCGCTGTCGGCATCGACGAGTTCCTGCTTGGCCGTGGCGCACTCGTTCGCCTCTTCCTGCATCTCCTCGATGATCGCCGCATCCTGCATCACTTGCTGCGACTCGGGCTCACAGGCGGTTGCCGGGGCGCGACGAATGTTCGCGGTGCCGCCGGCTTCTTCGACAAACACGCAGTCGTCGACGCGGATCTCGGTCTGCTCGGTTGCGATCTGGATCATCGTGCCTTCGTTCGTGGTGACCGTATAGACGCGCCCGGGCCGTGTCTTCGAAGCCTGTGCCGCGCCGCCAAGAACCGCCCCGATCGCCGCGTTGCGATCTCTGCGACTCGAGCCCTTGCTCGACCTTGTCAGCGCCGCGCCAAACGCGCCGCCGACCAGCGCGCCCTTGACTGCATTACCGTCGTTCAGGTCTACGGATCTCATGCCGGTAACTGTGCCGGTCCGCACCGTGGCTGACTGGCCGGCGCGCTGTGCGAAAGAGTGCTGAGTGGCGAGCAGCAGGCACCCGGCAAATACCAGGCTGGCAGCTGTAATACGTAACATATTCATCTCCAAATTTGGGGACAGTGACTTTTGGTGCCAGGCAAAT
>CBDUCE010000128.1:0-8913 GCA_965365575.1 uncultured Gammaproteobacteria bacterium | reverse complement strand
GAATACGATAGGAATCCTCAGGATCGCGCTTCTCGAGCCATCGAAAGGCTTCGTCATTGTCGCCGATCCATGCATGAAGCTGAGCCACAAGGAGCGCGTGCTCTTCTTCGTGAAACTCGATGAACACGGGAAGCAGCGCGTCGAATTCCTCCTGGCGACCGAGGTCGTGCAGCGCCTCGAGGTGGCCTGGATATACTCCGTATGATTCGCCCATCTCGGCATGCACTTCGGTGAAGATCTCGAGAGCTCTTTCCGGTTCGCCGGCAAGCACGTACACGGCACCTAACTGCGCTTTGCCCCACAGAAATTCCGGATCCAGGGCGAGTAAGTCGAGCAATCGCGCCTTGGCCGATGCGTAATCGCCGAGTTGAACGTACGCCTCCACAATGTCGTTATAGCAAGGCGCGCACAACGGATCGCGTTCGATGAGGTACTCGCCGATCCGGACAGCCAGGTCCTGTCGGCCATACAGGAACAAAGTTTTCAGCGAACCCCAAAGCAACTCGTAATTCTCAGGATCGGCCTCGTGTGCGCGTTTCTTGTAGCGTGCCGCGGTTTCGATATCGTTGTCCATGAGCGCGGAATGCGCCATCCAGTTGAGCGCATTCGCGTTGTTCGGATCGATTGCCAGGGCGCGGGTGTACATTTGACGAACGCGTGCTTCCACCTCCTCCTCCGGCAGATTCTCCCCATCGAGCATCCAGAAATGGCGCGCGTATGCCGACTGGGCCTCGCCATATTCCGGATCGAGCTCGAGCGCGCGTTCGAGAAGCGGCCCGACCCGGGCTTGGTCCTCTTCGGTAGCATTGGTGGCATTCAAGATCGTTCGGGCCTGCAGGTACAGCGCATAGGCTTGCGGATTGGCCCTCTTCGCTTTCGGTATGTCGTCCAGCAATGTCAAATGAAGTTCGTCAACAACTTTCTCGGCAACTTCATCTTGAATCGCAAATATGTCACCGAAATCCCGATCGTAGTTCTCCGAGAACAGATGCGTGTCCGATGCAGCCTCGACAAGCTGCACGGTAATCCGGATTCTGTCCGCGGCCGTGCGAACCGAGCCCTCGACGATATACGTAACGCCGAGCGCTTCTCCGATCTCCGGAATCGTTGCCGGATTGTTCTTGAACCAAAAAGAAGAGGTGCGCCCCGTGACACGCAGCTCCGGTATCTTCGCCAGTAGGTTCAGGAGTTCCTCGGCGATGCCGTCGGCAAAATAGTCCAGGTCGCCGGCCTCGGAGATGTCTTCGAATGCAAGTACGGCGATCGAGTTTTCGCCGTACTTCTGACGGATCGCGTCGCCGCGCGCCTCTGCGGCAACCTGCGCCTCACGGACCCGGTCGCGGGCGGGGTCAAACACGAACTTGTCGACGGCAAAATAAGCGACGGCGAGGACGAGCAAAGCGATGATCGCTGCGTCGAAGCGCCGCGTACGTGCGTCTGATACAGGAACTTTGGCTTCGCTGTCGCGCCGCAATCCTTCCGGCGTCCATTCGAAGGCCCAGGAAAGGATGACGGCCGGCACGAATCCGATCGCGAGAACGATCACGACCGTCCTTATGGCCACATCGGACAAACCGAAGACCGGGAACAGCGTCTCGACGACCTGGATCAGCAGCCAGGCGGCCGCCACGTACGCGATTACGACACGGTGGACGTTGCGGCGCCGGATTTCCCCCCACAAGGACATGGCCTGATTCTACATGTGATGCTAGAACTCAGCATACTCAGAAAGCCTTCTGGAATCAGTTGGTTACTCTTGGGTAATCTTACTCGTTGAATCCAGTGGTCACAGGACCACGGAAATCAAGCGGTTAACGATGTGCCCAACACAGCGACTCCGATTGGGAAGCTGACGTCTTACCAGCAGATCTACCGCGACGTCTCGGATGGCGTCTTCGTTCTGCTCAGGCAGGCGGGCTATGCGTCGATACCGATTCGCAGGACCGCAGCTGCACGCTCTTCCAGGCTCCCATTGAACGACACCCGCAAATCAGGGAGTTACGTCTCACTTCGGTCTGGCTGAGCATAAAAATGAGAGTATTTGGATTCCAAGCGATTTACTCGCTTGTAGCGAAGTGATTGCCGTTGACTCATGGCAAGAATACTACGCCGATCTGGGCGCCGTTGTCGGCCATCAATTCCACACAGAAGAAGTCACGAAGACGTTATAGAATCAATAGCTTGTTGATGTCCGGGAACCCGGATGATGGCCGAACGTTCGTTTCTTGCTGAATTACGCAGGCGCAAGGTCGTCCAGTCGGCGGCGATCTACGGCGCCGTGGCCTGGGGTGTCACTGAGGTCGCTGTCACGATCGTCGAGCAGCTGTTCCTGCCGCAGTGGGTTGCCACCCTTGCTGTCATCTTCTTCGTCGTCGGTTTTCCGATCGCGATGTTCCTCTCCTGGACCTTCGACGTCACCGCGGACGGGATTCAGCGCGCCGAGGTTTCCAGCACGCGCGGCACCGCCAGCATCGCCTTGTCGGTGGTATTGCTGCTCGCCGGCACGGCTGGCTTGTTCGTACTGATAAAGCCTTCTCTCGACACCCGTGCTACACCGCACAACGCGGTTGCGGCATCGCCCAACAGTGTTGCCGTGTTGCCCTTCGACTACTCCGGCCCGAATGCCGATGATAGCTACCTCGGCCCAGGCCTCAGCGACGAACTGCGGGATCAACTCGGCCGTGTTGATGGCCTACGGATCGCCGCCCGTTCTTCGTCGATTGCCGCCGTCGAGGAAGGCACAGACGCGAAAGCCATGGCGCTCAAGCTCGGTGTCGCGCATTTGCTCGAAGGCACGATGCGACGGCAGGGCAATGTCCTCCGCGTATCCGTGCAACTCATCGACGGCGCCAGCGGCCTCGCAGTCTGGAACGAGACCTTCGATCGCGGTCGCACAGAATTGCTCAACGTACAACAAGATATTGCGCAGGCTGTTGCGAACGAATTGCTCCCCGACTCCAATCCGGCGATCGCTGCGCCGATTACCGAAGACGCAACGGCGCACGAAAAGATGCTGCTCGCGAGGCACTACGAGCAGCTGGCCCTCGAACGCGAGACGGTCGACCGGGACCTGCTGGAGCGTTCTATCAAGCTCTATCGCGAAGCAACAGAGCTGGACCCCGATTCGGCCCTGGCGCAAAGCAGGTTGGCCGGGGCATTGATGTACTACGGCGATATTTATTCGGCTGAGGCGCCGGCATTCAGGGCGCTATCGCTAGATCCCAACCTTGCCGAGGTGCAGAATACACTTGGCAAGTTCTTGTTTGCACTTGGGCGCCCTAACTGGGGCGATTCGTTTGCCCGCGCCGTGGAACTCAACCCGAACCTGCCGGACGCACTCCACGACTATGCATGGTGGCATTGGTTCAACGTATCCGAGGAGGGCGCCGGGGTCTTCTACGAACGCGCTCTGGAACTGGATCCGCTCAATATATCCCGCTATGCCGCCTTGGGTTCCTACCTGGCCCTGAACGGCAAACGCGAGGCCGCCTACGACATTGTCGAGAGGATGCAGACACTGTTCGACGGGGCGTCTGCGTACCGCGCCATCGCGAAAGTCCTGGATCACATCGGCGATGTCGACCATGCCATCGCATGGACAATCAGGGCGCGCGACGCAGAGCCGGACAATGACCTGCATGTTGAGAAGCTGGCCGAGTATTTCATCGATATCGGCGACTTCGATACCGCCATCGGCCTGGCGCCTGATCTGAGCGTCGGCCTGCTCTTCAAAATGCGGCGCTACGATGACATGATCGACAAGGCTGAAGAGTTGATTTTCGACTACCCGGAAGATACCCAGCTACGCGTATACCTCGCAGCCGCTTACAGCTTCTCCGGAAAGCCTGAACTCGCCGTGCGCCTGATCCGGAACTCCGGCATTCTGGATGTAGTCGTCAACGGCTGGAGAGCGACCGAGGAGTTCGTTGCGTTCACCGTGCTGACCGACGCCGCTTACGCGGCAGGCAATATCGAGGAGGCCAGGGATCTGATCGCCTGGATGGGCGACACGCATTACATGGGGCAAGCGGCATACTGGTGGGTGTCTATTTCCATAGGTTGCGAGAGCGCGATTGTCGGTGATGACGCCGAAGTCCGCCTCAGGCTGAAGCTCGCGCTGGAGGGCGATCAACTCGTATGGGATCCATTGCTCAAGGACGTTGCCTGCTTCCAGCGGTTTCATGACGACCCGGACTACCTGGCCGTGGTCCATCATTTCGACGAACGACGGGAAATGCTGCGCAACAGGCTACCGACAACGCTGGCGCAGTACGGAGTGAATCTGTAAGAAATGGGCAACCGTTCGTTCTTTTCCGAACTTCGCGAGCGAAAGGTCGTACAGGCCGCCGCAATCTACGGTGCCGTGGCATGGGGCGTAACAGAAGTCGTCGTCACGATTGTCGAGCAGCTGTTTCTGCCACAGTGGGTCTCGACGCTGGCCGTCATTTTCTTCGTCGTCGGCTTTCCGGTCGCCATGTTTCTTTCCTGGACGTTCGACCTGACGCCTGGCGGCATCCGCCGAACAGACATCAAGAGCAGACGCGGTACAGCGAGTATTGCCGCATCGATGTTGCTACTCGTCGCCGGTACGGCCGGCCTGTTCTTTCTTATCAGGCCGGCGTTGCAAGATGTTGACCCGGCTTCATCGCTCGAGATTCCACAAAACAGTGTAGCTGTCCTGCCGTTCGGAAATACGAGCCGAAACCCGGAAGATGAGTACCTCAGCATCGGTCTTAGTGATGCATTGCGCGACCAGCTGGGACGCGTCTCCGACCTGCGAATCGCTGCTCGTTCTTCCTCCGTCGCCATTGGCAAACTGGGTGGCGACGCCAGGTCAAGCTCGGAAAAGCTCGGTGTGAGACACCTTGTGGAGGGCAGCATGCGGCGCCAGGGCGATGTCCTGTACGTATCGGTACAATTGGTCGACGGTGCCAGCGGGCTCTCGGCCTGGACGCAGACGTATCAGCGCGGCCCTGCAGAGTTCGTCTCCCTCCAACAAGACATCATGCGGGCAATTGTCCGAGAGCTGCTCCCCGGCTCCGAGACTGCGCTACCCTCGTCACCTACGCGCAGCGCGACGGCCAATGAGGCATTGTTACTGGGTCGTTACTACGAGCAACAGGACCGCGCCAGCCAGCAAGTGAACCAGGAGCTCTTGCTTACTGCGATCGGCCACTACCGTGATGCAATAGCGTTTGATCCGGAATCAGCCCTTGCACACAGCCGCCTTGCAGGCGCCCTGCTCAACCTCGGCGACCTCGATGCCGCGGAGGCACCGATCTTCCGCGCGCTGTCGCTGGACCCGATGCTTTCGGAGGTCCAGCACACCTTGGGCCTCTATTACTTCGCTCGAGGGCGACCGGAAGCCTATGCCACTTTCGAGCGCGCCGTGGAGCTCGACCCCGACAATGCTGACGCGCTCACGGACTACGCCTTTGCGCGCTGGATTCGCGGCAAAGACAATGGCGTCACTGAACTTTACCGGCTCGCCCTGGAAATCGATCGGCATTCATTGTCTCGATATGCCGCACTTGGCCAAATCCTCGGCCAACAAGGAAAGGTCGATGAAGTCGAGGGGTTGATTGACCGAATTAAGGAACGATTTGATGGTCCCGACACTTACCGCGTGATTTCCCGGCTACTCGAGCTCAGCGGCAAGATTGACGAGGCCATTGCGTGGGCGATGCGCGCCCAAAATCTCGAACCTGGTAATCCGGACCACGCCGAGTGGCTTGCCGAGTTATTTACGGATATCGGTGACCTGCCGACAGCGAGGCGACTCGCACCCATTCCCAGTATCGGTCTGCTACTCAAGATGCGTCGCTACAACGAACTAATTCCTGCCGCCGAGGATCTCATGATTGAGGATCCAGGAAACGTTATCGTGCGCTACGTCTTGGCGTTTGCGTACCATGCCGTCGGCAATTATGAGAGTGCGATATGGGTGCTCAGTTCGACGGGACTCCCCGAGAGCGTGATGACGAATCCTCGATCAGGTTGGGACTGGGAAGGCTTCGTCACATTGGTCAACTCCAGTCTTGGCCTGGGGGAGATAGAGGCGGCAAAGGGGTTAGCCAGTTGGTTCATTGACAAGCCCGATCATCATGACAATGTCGACTGGATTGTCGAAACGATGAAATCCTGCGCTCTCGCCGTTCTCGGGCGGGAAAGTGAAGCCCTAGACATGCTCGAGCAAGTCAAACGAAGTCCTCGGCTTGTGCCGAACTATGCTCTCGACGATCTCTTGTGTTTTCGGCAGCTGGCAGACGAGGAACGCTACCAGGCGATCGCAGACCATTTCGAGGCGCGGCGTGCTGACTTGCGCGAGCGTTTGCCCGCAACACTGGAGACATTTTCGTTGCGGCCGTAGTTACTCGCCGCCGAAGTATCGCGTGACGCCAAGCGTAAACGCGAAGTCGACCTCGTTGGACTCTTCGGTCCAGATACTCTGAAAACCACTTCCAGAGACCTTCCAGTCAGGGCTGAGAAAGTAGTCGAAACCGAGACCGAAATTGAGGTTGCGGTTGCCTATCAGGCGGTCATGTTGCCACCACTTCTCCGTGTCGAAGTCGTCGGGGTAGATCGGCGGAAAGCTGGCGTCAGGATTAGTGAACTCCGGGGACAGCAACGAGAGTCCGTCCCGGACGTATTTGAGGCCCAGGAAAGCATCGACCGACAGATTAGCCTTGAACCAGTAACCCGCTGACAGATGGGTCAGCCAATAGTCGACGTTGACGCCAAGTGGTTCCTCCGAAAACACGTAGGCGACATTGCCGTCAAAATGCCAGTCCGAGAAGTAGGGCACGAAACTGAAGCTCATGCCGACCGGGATGGTCCAGAGATTCAGCCCGATGGCTGCCTTGGCGAAGAACGGGTAGTCGCTAGCCGGCACGCCATAGCTGACATACGGACTCAGTGTCCAGGGGCCTTTTTCGATTCGATAGCTGACGCCAATGGTGAAGTCCTGCAAAGCACCGTGATAATCGCCGTCGTCCCAGAATCGTTTGTCCGGGGGCACGAAGTCGATCCAGTACGGATCGTTGGGGTTGTGCGGATCACCGCCCCACTCCACCTCGGAGTTGAATCGCTTGCGCACGTACGGCAGCGCCGCAAAAACCGTCCAGTGTTCATTGATCGAATAATCGCCGGATAACATTGCAACCTGCGTATCCGTCGTCCAGTAATCGAACTCCTGATCCTGGGAATAGAAGGTGCCGGTTCGAAAGAATTGGTACTCGAGCCGCATGCTGGCGTCGCCACGTTGTTGCTCCTGGCTGTACGCCGGGGTAGCGAACACGAGCAAACTCACGAAGAGTGGAATGGCAAGAAAAGCCAAAGGCCTTCTCACGCCGCCTCCTTTAGCCGTCTCGACGCCTTAATGCCGCATCAGCCTCGTTGCTTGAGCGTTTGATGTATCGCCTTCAGGTAATGCTTGATCTCATCTTTCTCGGCCAGCATTACCCGTTCATACTCCTGACGTGCCTGTGCTTCCTCGTTCGAGTCCAGTGCCACGGGCAGGAATGCCGGTGCATTTGCGGCAGCACTAGTCGTCGACTCTACGGTCGAATGATCGCTGTAGGCCGCAATGACAACATCATAAGCGCCCGACCCAATCTCGGCCTGTAATTCTTCATCGTTGCTGACGAGTCGCACGCCGTGACCCGAGCGAGCCAGTTCCTGCGCCAATTGTTCGGCGCCCTCGCCCTGGCCGTAAACCAGGACGCTACCCGGCAGCGGCGCTGTATACACTCGGTAAGAAACTCCCTTGCCGACCCTGTACAGGCTATCGCCGCACGCGAGTGCATTGCCAGCGATGAGTGTGGTAGCCAATGATGCAAGAAATACGGTACGAGTCTTCATTACCTGTCCCCCCGCGTGCAAACTATTGTTGACTGGAGTAAGTACGTAACATATGGGTTGCGTAATCGCAATTGAGCTGGCTGTAAGTCGTTGATTTCATATTCGAGTTTGGAAATCCGGTGGGGCTGACCGGTGAGTATTTTTGCCAAATACAGCGCAGGACTCGCATTTGTTGGTGGCATCGTCATGGGCGGGATCATCGGCGTGGCCGCGCTCCGCCTGAGCGGTTTCACCCTTATCAGCCAGCAAGAACTCGACGGGCGATCTCAGCTGATTGTTGACCTGCAAGAGGAAAACCATGAGTTGACGGACGACCTGTTTGTCTACCAGGGATCGAATGTCGTGTTCGACGCGTCCGACTTGCCCTACAAGGATGATGCAGACGCTTTTTCGACTGTTGCAGTAGCAAGGCAACAAGCTCTCGACGATGAAAAATTCCTGATGGTAACGTTTGGCGCAAACTGGTGCCTGGACTGCCGCACTCTCTACCACCACCTGCGCAGCCCGGAGGTCCAGGCATTCACAGCAGAGATCTTTGAATTCGTTAACGTGAACGTGGGCAAGTTCAACACCAACGTGGACGTCGCGAAAGACCTAGGCGTCGACCTGCAGCGCGGCATTCCTGTCGCCATATTCTTTGGCCCTGACGGACAGGTCATCGGTACCACGAATGAAGGTCAACTCGAGCCGGCGAGGTTCTACACATCCAAACAAATTCTGAAGTTCGTCCGAGATGTTGTCGACAAGTCGTTAATAGCCGCACCGGATTCCGTGCATTAGCGGAATTAATACACGCGAGACCTGGCGGCTTCGGCCCGACTCGAGGTACCAAAGAGTGAGGCTAAATTTGAGCATACTCAGAAAGCCTTCTGGAATCAGCTGGTTACTTTTGGGTGATCTAACTCGTTGAATCCAGTGGTCACAGGACCACGGAAATCAAGCGGTTAACGATGTGCCCAACACAGCGACTCCGATTGGGAAGCTGACGTCTTACCAGCCGATCTACCGCGACGTCTCGGATGGCGTCTTCGTTCCGCTCAGGCAGGCGGGCTA
>CBDUCE010000127.1:0-8948 GCA_965365575.1 uncultured Gammaproteobacteria bacterium | reverse complement strand
AAACAGACGTTCGGCGATACCAGGTAATACAGAATGGCGCCGACGGGGACCGCGAAAAAGCCGAAGAAGAAGACCAGCAGTATGGGCGGGAAAAGCACGGCGCGGTAGTCGCGCGGCGAGTCGAAACTGATGGCGTCATCGGTGAAGAACGAATGATGCTCGACCGCGTGGCGCTGGAAGATGCCCGCGAGGAAACGCGTCTTGTTGTGCATGGGACCGCGGTGGCCGAGGTACTCGGCGAGGTTGCAGTACAGGAACGTCAGCGGCACGGCCAGCCATTCGGCCGGACGCACGTCTTCGAGCATTGCAAGACTCGCAGCCGCGACAAGGACAGAGAAACCGATGACCATTGCGAGATGCAGCGGCCCGGAGTAATGCTCCGGTATCCGGTTTTCGCGAAATGCTGTCCTTGCCCTGGCTACGGATTCCGGCGTCATCCGGGGAAGACCTCTGCGCGGCTACCGGAAGGGTTCCGCCAGATTATAGCCGAACCAAAAACCCCCTCTGCTATGATTCCCGTGTTTCGTTAGTTGTTGATTCCATTGAGCATCAAACAAGTCCCCATCGACGTCGGCAAAGTGGCGCAAGGCATGTACGTCTCGAAGCTGGATCGGCCCTGGCTCGAGACGCCGTTCATCTTCCAGGGTTTTGAAATCCGCGAGCAGGCGGAGATCGACATGCTGCAGCGCTACTGCAGCGTGGTCTACATCGACGCCGAGAAGGGCCAACTGTCCGACGACCAGGTTCGCCGCTTGATACAGATGCAGCAGCAGCCCGGCAAGCCGGTACAGCAACCGGTACGCCGAAAGAGCGAGGAACCGGGCAAGCTGTTGCGATGGGCGCAGAAGCTGCTCACGCGCTTCGGGCTTTACCGCCAGGCGGCGACGCTCGCCTCCGCCGGACAGGACGGTTACAGGATACGAACAACCGTCCGCGCGGAAGCGGACGCGGCCCGCGATGCCTACCGCACTCTCGCCAAGCACCACAAGCGGATGATGGACCATGCGACGATCCGGGGTAATGTTCGGACCGACGAATTGCGCCGCGCCGTCCAGCCCGCGATCGACAGCGTGTTGCGCAACCCGAACGCGCTTGCGTGGACGGTATTCTCGCGCAAGCGCAGCACCGAGAACTACAACCGCTCTGTCGGCACTGCGATCTGGTGCCTGATGTTCGGGCGTCACCTGAACTTCGATCGCGACATGCTCGAAGATCTTGCGATGGGCGGCATGCTGCTCGACATTGGCCATTCGATGCTCCCGAAGAGCATTGCAGCGACAACCGGGGCGATTACCGGGGAAGAGAAAGACATGCTTCGGCAGCATGTCGAGTTCGGCGCGAGGATACTGGCGGACTCTCAGGGCGTGGCGCAACCTGTTGCCGACATGGTCCTCTGTCACCACGAACGCTTCGACGGTTCCGGTTATCCGCGCAACCTGCGCGGCAACCAGATCGCGCCATTCGGCCGAATAGCCGGTATTGCCGACTGCTACGACGCCATGACCAGCGACTCACCCTACTCGAAGCCGATGGCGGCTTACGATGCCGCCAGGGCCCTGAACGACATGCGCGGCAAGGCGTTCGCCGCCGAAGTCGTCGAGCAGTTTCTCACCACGATGGGCATGTTCCCGGTTGCGAGCCTCGTCGAACTCAACGACGGCTCGGTTGCCGTCGTATTGGAGCAGAATCCGAACAACGTGCTGCGGCCGAAGTTGTTGCTACTCCTGGACCAGGACCGGAACCCGCTGGAAACACACCGGGTCCTGGAGATGCGCGACCTGCCGCTCGACGCCACCCGGTCCGGCGCACTCTGGATCGTCGCCGGCCACGAGCACGGTGCGTTCGGCATCGATCCGGTCGATATCTTCGGTTAGCGGCCGCGGAACTCTTCCATGCTGTGGCTGACGCCGAAGAACGCCATCAGCGCATCGAACCAGGCTACCGGCAACAGCCGGCTCGGCCAGCTCGTGTAGACGAACCGGGGCATGACGAGCCTGCGCCGGTCTTTTTCAATGCCTCGCACGATGCGCCGCACGACATACTCCGGATCGAGTATCGGCAACAGCCACGGAAACCGCGTCCGGACGCCCTCGAACATGCCGGTGTCCGTATAGAACGGGCAAACCACGGTCGTGACGACCCTGCTCTCTTGCCGTTTGAGCTCGATGCGCAGCGACTCGTCGAAGCCGACAGCGGCAAACTTGCTCGAGCAGTAGTCCGTCAGCCTGGCCGTGCCGGCAAGTCCGGCCGCAGACGCAATCGTGACCAGGTGGCCCCTGTCCCGCTCCAGCATGCCCGGAAGGAACGCTTTGGCGGTCCAGAACAGGGCCAGCGTGTTGACCTGGAAGGTTCGCTCGATCTCGGCGGGCGATATCTCCAGCAGGCTCTTCCCGGAGACGATACCGGCGTTGTTCACGAGGATGTCGATAGGCCCGCTCCCCGACAGCGTCTGCGTGGCCACCGCCTCGATATCCTCGCGCCGGGTCAGGTCGCAGACATAGACATCGGTCTCGATGCCGTCGCGGCGAAGAGCATGTTGCGCGTCGCCGAGGCCCCGCGCGTCGATGTCCCACAGAACCAGGCTGGCCCCGGCTTTTCCCAGTTCCGAGGCCAGCAACCTGCCGATGCCGCTGGCGGCGCCGGTAATCAACACGCGACTTCCCCTGATGACCGTCATAGTCCCGTCCTCATGAAGACGAATGCCACATTATCACGAAGGGTTCACAGGCAATCGTCCGGCAGGCTCCGCTATAATTACCGGTCCTACCGGAGATTCCGAATGCAGCAACACCAGGACGTCATCGCCGAAGTCATGCAGTCCCCCAGGGGGCCCGGGATCGGTGCATTCTTCGATTTCGATGGCACTTTGATTTCGGGCTACTCAGCCGTGGCGTTCATCCAGGAACAGGTCAGGCGGGGCAATCTGTCTGTCCGCGAACTCATGGAACTGGTCAGCGCCATGGTCAGCTTCGGCATCGGCAGGAGGGGGTTTTCGGCCATGATGATCGCGGCCTCGCAGTTCCTGCGGGGCATCCGCGAAGACAGCTACGCGAATTTCGGCCAGGAACTCTTCGAGTCGCACCTTGCGCGCCAGATCTACCCGGAATCGCGTGCCCTGGTCCAGGCGCATCTCGCCATGGGGCATACCGTCGCAATCATTACGTCGGCGACGCGCTACCAGGTGGAACCGGCGGCACACGACCTCGGTATCGAACACGTACTGTTTACCGAGCTCGAGGTCGAAAAGGGCTACTTTACCGGCGCAGTCATCCAGCCGACCTGTTTTGGTGAAGGTAAGGTAACGGCCGCCAAGTCGCTCGCCGCTGCGCACGGCGTCGAGCTCGACCGATCGTTTTTCTACTCCGACAGCGACGACGACATCGAGTTGTTGCAGCGTGTCGGCAAGCCGCGCCCGCTCAACCCGAACTCGAAACTGCAGCGCATCGCAGAACGCAATGGCTGGCCGATACGGCGCTTCGGCAGTCGCGGCAACACCCATCCGTCCGACTGGATTCGCTCGCTGCTCATGCCGGCGGACCTCGTGGGTTCGTTTGTCGCAGGGTTCCCGATCTGGCTGTTGACCGGTTCGAAACGCGACGCCCTGAATTTCTCGATTTCGCTGTTCGCCGATACGGCGAGCGCGCTGATCGGGCTCAACCTCAGGATCGACGGCGAACAGCACCTGTGGTCGCATCGGCCGGCCGTGTTCATCTTCAACCACCAGAGCAACGTCGATCTGGTTATCGTAGCGCGCCTGTTGCGGCGCGACATCACGGGTGTGGGCAAGCGCGAAATCAGGGACCTGCCGATCGTTGGCCGGGTCTTCGAGGCGGCCGGCGTGGTGCTGATCGATCGCAAGAATACCGAGAAGGCCATCGAGGCGATGATGCCGCTAGTCGACGCGATGCGCGTAGAAGGCAAGTCGGTCTGTCTGTCGCCCGAGGGTACGCGCTCTATCACCGACAAGCTTGCACCGTTCAAGAAAGGCGCGTTTCATCTCGCAATGCAGGCAGGCGTGCCGATCGTTCCTATTGTCATTCACAATTCAAATGACGTTCAGCCAAAAGGTGATCTGCTTTTCCACCCGGGCACCGTAAACGTCGAGGTTCTGCCGCCGATAGACACGAGTGCGTGGTCGGTGGAATCGATCGACGGGCACGTGGCCGACGTTCGCGCAATGTATCTGCAAGCACTGGAACAATAGGGAGTCGCATTCATGGACCAGTTAAGCCCGCAGGACGCCCAGTTCCTCTACCTGGAGTCGCCTGACAACCTCACCCACCTCACTTCGGTAGCGATCTTCGATCAGTCGACCGTGCCCGGTGGCGAGGTCGTGCGCTTCAAGGATATTCTCGCGCACGTCGAAGGCCGCCTGCACATGAGCCCGTTGTTCAAGCGTCGACTCGTGCACGTGCCGCTGGAGCTGGATTTTCCGTACTGGGTCGACGACGAGCACTTCGATCTCGAGTATCACATTCGTCACGGGCGTCTCCCCGAGCCGGGCGACTGGCGTCAATTTTGCATTCACGTAGCGCGCTATCACTCCCGGCCGCTCGACATGAATCGGCCGCTGTGGGAAATGTACGTGATCGAAGGCCTCGACAACATCGACTGGCTGCCGAAGGGGAGCTATGCCCTCGTCACGAAGATTCACCACGCCGCGGTCGACGGAAAAGCCATCATGGACTTCTTTGGCGCCCTTGCAGACATCGATAACAAGGGCACGCCGGCGGTCCCGCTGAACATGACAAGGCTCCGGCGCAGCCCCAAACCGGGCATCGTGGACATGGCCGTGCGTGCCGCCTGGCACACGGTCCGGTCTCCGATCGGCCTCACGGACGCCGTGATGCGATCGGTCCCCAGCGTCTATCACGTCGCCCAGAGGGTGCTGAGCGCCCAGAACAAGGACAAGCACGACGTTCCGGACACACGATTCAACCACGTGGTATCCCCGCGCAAGATGTTCGGCGCCAGGGCGTTTCGGCTGGATGACTTCAAAGCCATGCGGACGGCCGCTACCGGCAGTACTATCAACGACGTGGTCCTGGCCGTTTGCGGCAGCGCGCTGCGCCGCTACCTGAAACATCACGGCGAACTGCCCGAGGACTCGCTGATCGCCTGGGTGCCGATCAACGCCCGCCGCTCCAGCACGGCGGAAGCCGATTCGCCGGGCAACAACGTCACGTCGATGACGGCGCCAATATTCACGAACGTCGAAGACGACGTTGATCGCCTCGCCTGTATCCACGAGGCCACCCGGCTGAGCAAGGAGGCCAAAGCCGGCGTGTCCGCACGCCTGATGACCGATCTCAGCCAGCACGTCCCGGCTGCAACCCAGGTCCTCGCGGGCCGTCTCGTGCTGCGCGCGGGCATGGCGGCGCGTACCTGCAACCTGTTCATCTCGAATATCCCCGGGCCGCAGGTGCCGCTCTACATGAATGGTGCCCTGCAGGTGGGTGCCTATGGGCTCGCGCCACTCGTAAATGGCATGGGGCTGTTCATCGCAACGCCAAGCTACAATGGCGAGATCACTTTCAACGTGACGTCGACGCGGGAAATCATGCCCGACATCGAGTTCTTCATCGAGTGCATCGATGCGTCCGTCGAAAGCCTGAAGGCCGCGGTCACGCCGAAAAAGAAGCGCGCCAAGAAGAAAAAGAAGCGCGCCGGGACAAACGCTCGAAAGAAGAAAAAAGCAACCAGGAAGACACCGGCCGCCTGAGCCAGGCAGCAATCAGCTGGCGCGCCGCACCGTCGACCCGCTCAACTTCTGCGCGCCGTGATCGAGCTTTCCCACGATGCGGTCAAGTGTCCGGCCGATTTTCGTCTGGACCCTGATCATCTCGATCTTCGGCCATGTCGTACGTTCGCCCATCGCGATCAGCTCCACGACTTCCTCTACGGAGCGGTGCGCAAGTAGCTTGAGCGGATTGAAGAGCAGCCTGTCGGGCAGGATATTGATGTCGCCGACATAGTCCTGGTTGATGATACTCAGGCCTGCATTCGTCAGCCTGTTGAGTGTCGGATTCCACGACAGCGGCTTCTCGAACAGCGACGCGCCGGCGTTCAGCCATTCGCGTGCCGTGCGGCTGCCCGCGGCCTTCACTATCGAGAGCGGATCGGTGCCGCGGCGAGTATCCGTGACAAATGGGAACACATGCGGATTGACCTGGCTCACGATGAAGTGGTTAACGCCGTAGATCCTGGTCAGGCGCTTGGCGGGCATATCGTCGCTGATGGAACCGTCGACCCAGCGCCGGGATTTCAGGTACGGCTGTTTTTCGCCATTGTCGTTACGCGCCATGAGCCCTACCGACGGGTAGAAGCCGGGGACCGCAGCAGACGCCATCACCGCCTCGCGCACACACACATTGGGGGTGGTAATCGAGTTTAGCAGGCGCGACGTCTGGTGCTTTTCCGCCGCGGCAATGGAGATGTTCATGTGCCGCCCCGTCCGCTCGAACGCTTCCAGGAAAGTCAGGTCAGGTAGCAGCCGCTGGATTGCCTCGTGGACCTCTTCGAGCGGGGCAACCTCGGGCCGGAACATGTCGAAGTAGCGCCATAGCCCGGTGTCGCGCTCGATCTCGTGTACCAGGTTCTCCGGTTCGAACAGCCGCTCGAGATCCTGGTTCTCGTAGGTGCCGACAAGGCTGGCGACGATTGCGCCGCCACTGCTGCCGGACAGAACATCGGGCAGTATGCCCTCGAGCCACATCGCTTTTACGGCGCCGATGTGGAAGAACAGCAACGAACCGGCTCCGCTCATCACGAAAGCGGAGCAGCCGAAGCAATGCTGGGCGCGACGGAAAAAATCGACACGGTCATCGAAGGGAATATCCGCGGCCGCGTCGCTCGCAAGCAGTTCGAGCACCTGCACGACTTCATCGACGTACTCCGCGATAAGCCGCTTGGTGCCGAATTTGGCTTTGCCGTACAGCGGACGGCGGCCGATGCCGTCGATGTTGCCGTGAATGCCCTCGTTCAGCGCGTAAAGCAGGCGCTCATGATCACCGGCCGCACGCAGATTGCGCAACTTCTCGAGACGTCGCCGGATGGACACATAATCGAAGTATTTCGACTTGTCCGAATCCACCCACTCCTGTGCGCCCGACGCCTTGTCGTGCGCGATTGCCGCCTCCCGCCACTCGTCGTAGCTTTCAGCGGCGTCCATGGCGCGCTGCAGGCGCCTTGTTGCCGAGAGGATCATTCGCCCAATTTAGTATGAAGGCCCTAATTTTGCGAGCTACAGTTCCCATAATCCGAAAACAACCATGCCGAGGAGAAAACCATGGCGAAGAAAGAAAGCAAAGCAAAACAACGAGTTAATGAATTCACCGAGCAGCTGGACAATGTATTCCTGGCTGGCTTGGGCGCATTCGCTAATGCCCAGAAAATGGGTTCCGAGACCTTCGAGTCGCTGGTAAAGGACGGCGAGAAGTTCCGCAAGGCAGCGTCAAAGAAGACCGAGAAACTCATCGATGACGTTCAGGATTCCGTCCGCGATATGCGGGACGAGGCAGAGGACAGGGCCGAAGGCCTGCTCGACCGAGTCCGCGATCGTTCGAAGCTGAACAAGCTGCAGAACGCTTTCGACAAGCGTGTTGCTGACGCTATGGATCGTATGAATGTTCCGAGCAAGAACGACATCGACAAGATCAACAGGAAGCTCAACAAGATCCTGAAGTCGCTTGAGCCGAAGGCGAAGAAGCCTGCTGCCAAGAAGGCGCCTGCCAAGAAGGCGCCTGTCAAGAAGACGGCGACCAAGAAGACGCCCGCCACAAAGGCGGCTGGCACGACTGAAACGAAAGCCGCCTGATAAGGACTCGCTGGCCACTCACTCCGCGTAGTGAGTGGCCAGTTCTTCCAGTTCGATCGCCGTATCGGGAGTGGCGAGCGGTCTCAACAAACCAAGGATCGATCGCGCGACGCCGACCGCGGCATCGTCCGCATCCAGAGTTGATTCAAGCAGCTCGTCGAAACGCTCTGACATGAGCGCGATAATGGCGACATTTCTGGCGGTGCTCTTCACGCCCGCCATATCCGCATTCAGATAGCCGTTCTGCACCAGACCGAGCAGATACAACTCGAAAGCCGCATTGACCGCTCTCGCGAAGTGCCGTAGCGCCCTTGCGACCTTCGGATAGTCGTCGGCAAGGACCTCGGTATCGGTCAGCATGAACCGGTAGGCTGCCTTCAGTTCCAGCAGGTGATGCAGGAACCACCAGAAATCGTCGAGCGATACGCTCTTGCTGTCCGGTGGATGCATGACCTTTCGCGCGTCCGCCTGGAACTCGGCCGTCAGTGCGTCGACGATCTCCTCTTTTTTGCGGAAGTGATAATGCAGGTTTCCGGGACTGATATCGATCTCGTCCGCGATGTCGTTGATGGTCGTGCGCGGCACCCCGTGTTCGTTGAACAGCACGAGGCTGGCGACGAGGATGCGATGACGGGTATCACGAGCCATGGTCGACCTACTCTAGCAAATCAGGGGACAGTGACTTTAAGTGCCAGGCGAAACATCTAGGTTAACGCCATTCCGCCTGGCACTTAAAGTCACTGTCCCCTGGTTTGGGGGGATTCGGCCTCGCGGCCGCGCACGACCCGTTCGCCCTCCATGGGCCCGTGTGTCTCCGTAACGACCGTGCATTGACCTTCCTGATGATCGTCATCGTAGAAATATATGACGACCCAGTCATCCGTCCGGCCCAGTTCGTGCGCACGGGCGGTATTCGAGAACAGCGCCGTGAAATGCCAGCCCTCGCGCTCGGCATGCAGGATCGGCAGCCATGCCTTGCGCTCGGGGTTGAAGCGCTTGGGTGCGATTTTCGGCAGCTCTCCGGCAGCGGCCTGCTTGCGGTACCGGGCGTCGATCGCGAGCAACAGCCGCACGCCGGGCGCCGGTCCACGCCTGCGGCGGCGGGGCTGACCCCGTCCGAGCATTGCGGCCA
>CBDUCE010000126.1:0-8954 GCA_965365575.1 uncultured Gammaproteobacteria bacterium | reverse complement strand
AGCCGCCCTCGACGTATTGCTGATAGGCCTCCTTGAAGCCGGGCGGGGTCCTGACCTCGCCGTTTTCCAGCATTTCACAGCCGGTTTCATCGCCCACGGCGTTGAGGGGAGCCACGACTTCCTCGGAGAATTTGCTGGCCTCGCCGAGAATGGCGTCGATCAGCTCCTGGTTGATCTCGTCGCAGTCGGGCAATGACTGGTAATGCTTTTCGAAGTTCAGCAGGTCCTGCATCACAAACTGCATGTCGCGCAGGGGGGCTTTGTAGGTGGTCATAGCGGCTCTCACCAGTTTCAGCGTACACTTGTACGCACAACTGTACCATATGTCTGCTAGGATGCAATCGAGCGGCTCACAAAAAGGGCCGGACCGGCGCTGAAAGGAGCCCTGGCGTGAGCGTTTCGAGAAAACAGCAAAAAGAGGAAACCCGGCAAAAACTCCTGGACGCGGCGACCGCGCAGCTGGCGTCAGGCCGGAGTTTCGACACGCTGAGCCTGCGGGAGGTCGCCAGGCTCGCCGGAATCGCGCCGACGTCGTTCTACCGCCATTTCCACGACATGGAAGGGCTGGGTCTGGCGCTCATCGAGGAACACGGCGCGGGCCTCCTGACGTTGATGCACCGGGTGCGCGAACAGGCGTCAGAAGGCCAGTCCGTGATCAGGGCGTCCGTGGAGACGCTGTTCGATTACATATTCAGCAACCAGGGCGTCTCGCGAATGATCCTGCAAGAGAGCCTGGCCCGTGAGTCGGCCTTTCGCAAGGCGGCGAAGAAGCTGTTTGTCACGATGTCGGTCGACCTCGCGGACTTCCTGGTCTGGGATGCCGAGCAACGTGGCGTGCCGCTGGGCCACCCGCAGCTCGCCGCCACGTCCGCCGTTGCCATTCTGTTTACGGCCGGGATTGCGCTGCTCGACACGCCGGAGGAGGACCGCGACCGGGGCATCGAGGACGCCATCGTCCAGTTACGGATGATCATGCGCGGCGCCGAAGCCATGGGGAAGGCGACCTGATTTTATAGTCCTCTGCAGCTGTCGGCCGTAAGCCGCAAAGTCGGCATTCAGATAGAATCGATCTCGATGGCAGCCACAGACGCCCGATCTAACTGATCGACAAGGCTCGAAGAGAAGGAGCAAGCCGATGCCCATTTGCGAAGCAGACCCGTGGCGAATGCAATATTTCGAGACGACCGCGTGTCCGGACGATGTGAAGATCCCTACCGAAGACGGCGATGCCTGGCGCTGGTACCCCGAGTACAAATGGGTGTATGACAAACTCGCCGTCGCGGAAACGCAGAACCTCGACTGCGCACCGCACGGCATCGACCCGGACTCGTTCCCGGTCTTCTCTAAGCCAATCTACAATATGCGCGGCATGGGTGCCGGCAGCGGTGTACTCCGGACACTCAAGGAATACAAGCATCGCCAGCGCCCCGGCCACATGTGGATGCAGCTGCTCGAGGGCGATCACGTAAGCACCGATGTGGCCGTCGTCAACGGCGAGATCAAATGGCAGCGACATACGGTCGGCACGCCGCTCGACGGCGGCATGTTTGACTACTGGACGGTACTCGCCGCATCGAGACCCGAGATAGAGGATTACCTCGCGGCCTGGGTCAAGTCGCATATGCCGACCTACACGGGCATGCTGAACTTCGAGACCATCGGCGCCCGCATCATAGAGGTGCACATGCGCTTCGCCGACCAGTGGCCCGATTTGTACGGGGCAGGGTGGGTCGACGCACTGGTCGGGCTGTACGCGCACGGCGCCTGGGATTTCGACGATGCGAATCGACGTGACGGCTACAGCGTGGTCCTGTTCGGCGCTCACGGCGTGCAGTACACGCATCCGCCCGCCGATGTCGTCGATCGACTGTCTGAAACCGGGGGTGTTTCGAGTATCCAGATCACGTTCCACGAGGATCGGCCTCCCGCCAGCCACTCGATGCCGCCCGGCGGTTTCCGTCTCGCGATCGTCAACACGTTCGACCTCGAGATCGGCCGCCGCGTCCGCGAGGAACTGGCGCTGAGCTTCTGGTCGACGCAGCAGCTCGTCAATCGCGGTCGGCGTAAACGCGTGTGACGGACCGCGTCGAGGATATCGAGAACGTCTGGATACCGTTGTCCGACGGCTGCCGGCTGGCCGCACGAATCTGGCGTCCGGAGGATGCGCAAGAGCGGCCCGTGCCCGTGTTGCTGGAGTACCTGCCGTATCGAAAGCGGGATTTCATGCGCTTTCGTGACGAGCCGATGCACCGCTACCTCGCGTCGCACGGCTACGCGAGCGTCCGCGTCGACCTCAGGGGTTCCGGTGACTCCGACGGCCTGCTCGCCGATGAATACACGGCACAGGAGCACGCCGACGGCGTCGAGGTCATCGCCTGGCTCGCGGCGCAGCCGTGGTCCTCGGGAAGCGTCGGCATGTTCGGCATCTCCTGGGGTGGCTTCAATTCACTGCAGATTGCCGCGAGACGTCCGCCGGCATTGAAAGCCGTCATGGCGGTTTGCGCGGCCGACGACCGGTACACCGACGATGCCCACTACATGGGCGGCTGCCTGCTCACCGAGAATCTCCAGTGGGGCGCGATCTTCATGATGAACCAGGCGCTGCCCCCGGATCCGGAGATCGTCGGCGACGCCTGGCGGGAGCAGTGGAAAAAACGTCTCGAGCACCTGCCGAACTTCCCCGAACTGTGGCTCAGGCAGCCCTGGCGCGGCGATTACTGGATCGAAGGGTCCGTGCGCGACCACATCGATCGCATCGAGATTCCTGTCTACGCAATCGGAGGCTGGGCCGATGCCTATACGAACGCGGTGCCGAGGCTCGTCGAGACGTTGAAATCGCCCAGCAAGGGCCTGATCGGCCCCTGGGCACACACGTTTCCGCATCTCGGCGTCCCGGGGCCTGCCATCGGGTTCCTGCAGGAAGCCGTGCGCTGGTGGGATCGATGGTTGAAGGGCATGGACAACGGCATCGACCGGGAGCCGAAATACCGGGTCTGGTTGCAGGAGGCCGTCAAGCCGCAACCGCAGTATGCGTCGATGCCGGGCCGCTGGGTGGCCGAAGACAGCTGGCCGAGCCCTCGCATCGAGCCCCGTGAGCTGTGCCTCTCTGCGGTGGGCCTGAGCGAGCAGCGCGGTGAGCCCGAGGAGCAAATGTTGTCATCGCCGCAGACTTGCGGGATTCGCGGCGGCGAATGGTGTGCCTTCGGCAGCGACGGCGAAATGCCGCGCGACCAGCGCCCGGATGACAGCCTCTCGCTGACCTGGGACACGCGCCGCCTCAAGGAGCGGCTCGAAATCGTCGGCGCGCCGGTCGTACGCCTCGTGCTGCGAGCGGATCAACCGACGGCTAACGTGATCGTTCGGCTTTGCGACGTGGCGCCCGACGGATCGTCGCTACGCGTTACCTACGGTGTTCTGAATCTCGCCCATCGCGACGGACATGCGTCGCCGGCGCCACTCGAACCCGGTCGGCGCTACGAGGTCGACGTACGATTAAACGACATCGCGCACGCGTTTCCACCGGGACACCGGATTCGGGTTGCCGTATCGACCGCTTACTGGCCGATCATCTGGCCGAGCGCTGCTGCCTGCTGCCTGCGCATCGTCAGCGGCGAAAGTCGACTGACGCTCCCCGTACGCCCGCCGCGGGACGAGGATGCCTCTCTGCCCCCGTTCGAGGCGCCGGCGATGGCTGCGCGGCCCGCCGTGAAGCGAGTGCGTCACCACGATTTCGTTCGCAAGCTCGCCGTGGACCTCGTGACCAACCGGTTTCACTACGAGCTCAACGGCAGCGAATTCGATGACGCGAGCCTCGTTCACTTCGAGGACATCGATCTGCGCGTCGGCTACACGATCAGCAAGTTCTTCGAGATCGGCGAAGACGATCCGTTGTCGGCGGCGCAGACGATGCAACAGCGTGCGACGCTGACGCGCGGCGACTGGCGAGTCACGGTGCGGATCGAGATGACGCAGACGGCGAGCACCGAAGCATTTCATCTCAAGGGCCGGCTGGAGGCCGACGAGGGGGCGGCACGTTTCTTCGAGCGCGATTTCGACGTCAGCGTGCCCCGGCGCCTCGTCTGATACGGTCCCAGGCCGTGCGTACGAGCGTCTCGAGCAGCTCGGCGTAATTCCAGCCCGCGAATCCGGCCATGAGTGCCAGTTTCGCGTCGTACGCCCAGGCCGGGTTCGGGTTTACCTCCATCAGCTTGATCGTCCCGTCCGCGGCCGTGCGAAAATCGAAGCGGCCGTAGTCCCGCAGGCTCAGGCGGCCGAACAGCGCCTCGCAGCGTGCGCCGAGTTCCCGCTGTTGCTCGGCGGACAGGGTCGCCGGGACGATGCCGATGTCGTTCCAGTACGGCGAGTCGGGATCCGTCTTCGACTCGAAAGAAAGAATCGGTGAACAGCCCTCCGGCAGCCTGGAGAAGTCAACTTCCAGCATCGGGAGCTGCTCGAAGCCCTGGTCCGGGTTGCCAATCAGGGCCAGGCCGAACTCCTTCCCGGGCAGGAATTCCTGGATCAGTACGTCACGACCCGGCAACGCGTCGGCAATCCAGGCAAGGTAGTCGCGTGCCTCGCTGTCGCTTTTGACGACGGCATCTTTCGTGATACCGACGCTGCCGTCGGCCGTATTCGGCTTGATCAGGGCGGGCAGTGCCGGCACCGGCGCGTCGCGAACAGCGGCCGCCGGCACGAAGCGTTCCGCGGGGACGCTGACGCCCATCGCTTCGGCAATGAGGCGCACGACCTGCTTGTCGTAACAGAACAGCATGCCCCGCGGCGGGGCACCCGTGTAGGGCAGGCCCAGGACCTCGAGCTGCGTGGCGATATGGATTTCGAATTCAGGCTGGTTGTACAGCCCTGTGTCGCAGAAGTTGACCACGAGGTCGGGCTGGTACGCCTGTAAAGCGTCGAACAGTCCGGAATGGCTCTCGAAGATCCTGTGCTCGAAATTGCGCAAGGTAGAAAAAGCCTCGCGCATGGCATCGTGGTTGGCGAGATCGGCAGGCCCGTAGCGTTGCCCGTGCTTCGTGGGGTCGGGGAGCGACGGGTCGCCCGTGATGACGGCGAGCTTTGCAGGCAATGGCGAATTCGGCTTTGCGATGGTTCGACTCCTCGATCAGGATGGCCGGATATTGGCGTTCAGCCTGAATAGATTGGTCGGGTCATACTGCTGCTTGATTTTCAGCAGCCGCGGGAAGTTCTCGCGGTACGTGATGCGTACCATCTCCTGGGGCTGGTCGAACTGGTCGTTGACGTAAAAGCCGCTGGTAAACGGTTCGACATTCGACCAGTGTGAGTTGATGTACTTTGTATGCTCGTCGCCGTCGTCTCCGGTCTTCCAGCTGACAAATGACAGGAGGCCGTAATCGGCGTCGCGGTGCGCAAATGCAGTGTCCGTATTCCCGACTCGCCCGACCGCGCCGCCACCGTGTGTGAATATGAATCGCGTCGCGCGGTCAGGATGCGCTTCAAAATTGTCCACTACGGCGTCAATGAGATCTCCCGATAGGGATTTGATGAACCCCGATTTCATGTAACCCGTGAAGGCGCGCGTGTCATCGATGTCGCCGGATCGTTGTACCGCGACATAGTCCATCGTCTGAACACTCTCGAACACGACGGTGCCCGCCTTGCGCATTGGCTCGATGTATTTCTCGGCTTTTGCCGGGTCGCCGCTCCATATGAAAGACAGGCCAACACCCGGTTCATCGCCAAGGCGGCCTCCGATGCTGGCGCCGATGCTCATTTCGTCGGGCACTTTTTGCGAGTACTCGGCATGGAAGTTGAGTACCTGCCTGGCCTCCGACAACGGGTAGGCGATATACCCGGTAACGACGTCACGCTGCATTTCATGCAGCTGGAACAGGAACGAGGTCACAACCCCGAAGTTGCCACCGCCGCCACGAAGTGCCCAGTACAGGTCCGGGTCGCTTTCCGGGCCGACACGTCGAAACTTGCCGTCCGGCGTGACGATGTCCATTTCGAGGACGTTGTCGATAGACATACCGAAGCGCCGGCCGAGCCGCCCGAAGCCGCCACCGAGCGTCAAGCCACCGACGCCGGTGTGGGATACCGATCCTGCGGTCGTCACCAGGCCATGTGCCATTGACTCATGGTCGAGTTCGCCCAGCAGGCTGCCGCCGGCGATGCGGGCGGTCTTCGCTGCTCGGTCGACCCGCGCGTTACGCAGCTGTGAGAGGTCGATCTGCATGCCCTTGTCGCAGCTGGACTTGCCGGCGGCACTGTGTCCGCCGCACTTCACAGCCAGGAGCAGGTTGTTTTCCCGTGCAAACGTTACGGCGTTTTGTACGTCGGCCGCACCGGTCGGCTGGACTACGAATGCAGGATGCTTGTCGTACCGTGGCTGCAGCAGCCAGCGTGCCTGATCGTAAGCCTCGCCCCCCGGCAATAGCAGCTTGCCCTTGAGGCTGTCACTGAGTTCCTGGACGGCCGCTCGTGGCAGCGTGATTTCGGCGCCATCACCGGTTATCGCGTCGATATCGGCTGGCACGCTGGTAGGTGTATGCACTAACGAACGGGCGAGCGCGTGCGCGCCCGGTAACGATGCGGCAATTGCTACGGAAAGTGACGAACGGATAAAGCTACGGCGGTCCATATCTGATTCCCCCCTATTCAGATCGCGATGATTCTTATGCTGGTTTCTTATTTGGAACGCGATCCAGCCCTCGCATAGTCACAGATAATGATTCGTATCGCCAGTCTGGCGCCCCTGCTTTACCTGGCTTCCATGACGTCCGACCACTCCGGGTGGCGCTTGTATTGCGCCACCACAAACGAACATACGGGCACGATCGTAAAGCCCTCGCTGCGCGCGTCCGCAACCAGCCTGTTGACGAGTGCCTTGGCGACGCCCGTTCCCCGCAGGCTGTCATCGACAGCTGTGTGATCCGCGATGATCTTCGACGGTGAGATGCGCGAGTAAGTCAATTCGCCACGGCCATCGCGTCCATCGACGCGAGCTTCGTATCGTCCTTTTCTGCCGGACTCATCGTGCGTAATCGTAATTTCGTCGCTCATCGGAACACTCCTTTGCGGTAAGTCGATCAGTTTTCCCCGAGATGCCGGTCGATGATTGCCCTGTAGAGACTTGCGCCGATGCCGATCAGTGCGTCGGGGTAGTCATACCCGTCATCGTGCAGCTGCGGCTGGTCCGTGCCGGAGCCGAGGCCGAAGAACGCTCCTTTGAACGCCGTCGTAAAATAACCGAAGTCTTCGGACCAGCGAAACGGCTCGTCGAGGTACCTGACGTCGAGTTCGGCTTGTGCCGCAGCCGCCTCGATTGCCGCCACGCAATCGTCATCCGATTCGGTGGCGGCAAAGGCTTCGTGCCAGGACAGTTCGTGCTCTAGCCCTCCCTCCCGGGCAAGCTGCCCGGCACGCGATGCCAGCTCATCCCGAACCCGGTCCAGGTCGCTGGTCTTGTGCGCGCGAACGACTCCCATCACAACGCCCTCGCCGGGCGTCGTGCCGAAGTTCGGTCCTTTCTCGGCAACACCCAGCTGGGCGTAGCTCACGGTGCCCAGAATCGGCGCCGAGACCGACTCCGACAGCGTCTCATGGAAGCGATTCACCGCTGCGACCAGCTCGGTGACGGCGGTGGATGGATTGACGCCGTGCTCCGGATAGCTCGAATGCGACGTCTTGCCGCGGTAGCGGGCGATGAAACCGACGGATCCCTGCGCAAACAGTCCTTGACGCAGCAGCACCTGCCCGAGCGGGTACTTCGGCACGTTGTGAAACGCGTAGACGACGTCCGGAGGGTCCAGGGCCTTGAAGCTTTCATCGGCCAGCACCGCCGACGCGCCGGTGCCGGTTTCCTCGGCCGGCTGGAACAGCAGGTAGACTTTGCCGCGGGTAATCGGCTGCGCGTGCAGGCCCTCGGCGACGGCGACGAGCGTCGCCATGTGGCCGTCGTGGCCGCACTTGTGAGAGACACCGGGCGCCTTCGATCGGTGCCCGAACGTGTTGCTTTCCTGTATCGGCAGAGCATCGAGCTCGGCTCGCAGCAGAATCACGGGGCCTGGTTTTCCGCTGTCGTACACCGCACAAATGCCCGTCTGCATCGTCCCGAGCCGGTCGACGACTGCCGTCGGATGGGTCGGGGCCAGCCGCGCCACGATGGCCGTGGCAGTCTCGTGCTCACTCTCCGACAGCTCGGGGCGCGCGTGCAGTTGCCGCCGGAAGCGGGCGATATCGTCAGCGTTCGCTGCGGACATTCCGGAATACCTCCTTCGTTCCCCGCTATCTTAGCGGCGCCGGCGTCGGATTTCGCCCCGGCCGGCGCGCCTGTTTGCAGCCGGCCGCCGGTACGGGCTACCTTGGGCGGGTACCAGGCGGGGGGTTGCATGCAAACCATAGGTAATGCGCTGAACGCGTGGGCCGCGTTCATGTGGGGCACGCCGCTCGTCGTGCTCCTCGTTGGCGGGGGCCTGTTTTTCGTCCTGCACTCGCGCGCCGTGCCGTACCGCTACTTTCGCCATGGCGTGGAGATCCTCAGCGGCAAGTACGATGCGCAGTCGGGCAGCCTCGGCGATATCTCCCACTTCAAGGCGCTGGCGACGGCGCTGTCGGGCACACTCGGCATGGGCAACATCACGGGCGTCGCGGTCGCGATCACGGTCGGCGGGCCGGGCGCAGTCTTCTGGATGTGGGTAACCGCGGTCGTAGGCGTCGCGACGAAGTTCTACACGGCGTCGCTCGCCGTCATGTTCCGCGGGCCTGACGACGCGGGGCATTACCAGGGCGGCCCGATGTACGTCATCCGCGAGGCGTTGCCGCGGCACTTCATGCCGCTGGCCTGGCTGTTCGCGGTCGCCGGGCTGTTCGGCACGTTGCCGGTCTTCCAGGTCAACCAGCTCGTGCAGGTATTGCGGGATTTTGTCGCGGTTCCGGCGGGAGTGACGAGCGCCAACGACCATTTCATGTTCGAC
>CBDUCE010000125.1:0-9017 GCA_965365575.1 uncultured Gammaproteobacteria bacterium | reverse complement strand
ATTTCTGCGCCCTCGAGCAACGCCTCGGGACGCTCGACCATGAGTCGATGATCGGTGGTCAGGTACGGCTCGCATTCGGCGCCGTTGATCAGCAGGTGCCGGATCTTGATCCCTTCCGGTACAGAAAGCTTGACGTGCGATGGAAACGCGGCACCGCCCATGCCGACGATGCCGGCCATCTGCACGGCCTCGATGAATGCCTCGAGCGACAGGGAGCGCCAGTCGGGAGCGGCATCGGGATCGACCTCCTGCGTCGCAAATGGATCGGCTTCGATCGCGATCGCGGGCGCGAAACGGCCATCGACGCCGCGAAGGTCGCCGACTTTACTGACCACGCCTTTTACCGGGCTGTGCAGCGCCGTCGATACGAAACCGCCGGGCTCCGCAATCAGCTGGCCGCGATCGACCGGATCGCCGGCCGCGACCACGGCGCGCGACGGCACGCCGATGTGCTGCCCGAGCGGCATGATGAAGTGCCGGCCGAACGGAACGCGCTGGATCGGCAGGTTCTCGGTCTGCTCCTTGTGGTGGGCCGGGTGAACTCCGTGCTCGAAATTTCGGCGCAGTCGGCGGAAGATTCTCATTGCACTCAGCTCCGCTTCTGCGATGCGAGCGCGAGCAGACGGCTACGTATCTGCGCCGCTATTTCGGCCTGGGTCTGCTCGCGGATCGCCTTGATTTCGTCCTCGGCGGCCTGCTTCTGCGCATCGAGCTCGGCCTGGTGCTCCGCGGCCACTTCGGAACGAATGTCGGCTTCGACGCGCGCCGTGAACGGCGTCACGACGCCAGCGAGCTCCTGCAGCGTCTGCCAGTTCGCCATGCAGCCGACCGCCACGTCCGCAAGGGAACGGGTAACCGCAAGCCGCTGTTCCTCGTCACCATCGACGACAGCGATAAACGGCGTCTTGTTCTTGCGAGCCGCCTCGTCCAGCTGCAGCCAGTCCTGCAGCGGCGTGGGGCCGGGCGCGTTGGCGTCCAGCGGGGCAAACTGGTTCCCGAACCGGCCCTGTTCGAATGCCCAACCGGCGGTCGTGCAGACCGGGCCGTCCTCCTCGTGCGGCGCAAACAACGACTCGGGTCCCGGGTTGCCGCGGAGCGAGATACGCGACCCGAAAACGCCTTCGCCGTGCGGGTTGTAATGAAATAGCGGCAGTGTGCGGCTGTCGACGGCGAGCCTTGCAAGTTCGAGCGTTTGCCGCGGTTCGAAGCCGTGACGCGCGGGACTCGGCGCGTAGACCTGCAGCAGTGCCGGTCCGTCGCTGGCGAGCGCCTGCAGCATACTCTCGCCGAGGTGCGCAGGGTCCGAGATCGAAGTCTGCGCAACAAAGGCCTTGCGCTGCGCCAGTGCGAGCAGTCCGAGGCCTGCTCGCGGGTCGTCCGATTTCGACTGGCCCAGTCCGAAGCCGAGATCACTGAGTACAAGTATCTTGACCGGCAGGCCGGAGTTCAGGAGCCAGATCAACTGACCGAGGCCCTGTCCCGCGAGCATTTCGTCGCTGCCGATCAGCACGAGAGGCGGGCACAACTCGAGCTCGTCGGCGGCGAGATCCTGCCAGCGCAGATCCGTCAGCGCCGCGCGTTTCCAGTCGATGCCGTCAGGATGGTCGATCTCGATGCGCGCGAGACGCAGCAGACGAACGATCTCGGTCGTCTCGTGCAAATGGCCTTCGACGAGGCCGGCGGCGAGCTGCGCGGCGTCACCGGTCATATCGATGACGACCGGCGCCTGGAAAGGATTGTGCGGAAACGCGCCGGCCCAGGCCGCCGTGCTCCCTCCGGCGACGGCCAGGCCGTAGCGCGCTCGGCCGAGTCCGTGGGCTCCCGCGACGAGATTCTCGTGCGCGGCGGTGATGCGCTTCGAGAGATCGAGCAGGCGCAACAGGTATTCGGTGTCGACGGAGTGGTCGCCACCCGACTCGCGGACACTGTCCGCGAGTTCGCGCAGATCGACCCGCGGGCTGCTCGTCGTCCTTAGCTGTTCGCTGACGGCCTCGAGGTCCTCGACCGCGAGCGTATGCGACAGGGTCTCCTCGATAAGCTGCTTCAACGCGTCGCCCGCGTCAGCCAGTGTTTTTGCGAAATTCTGCACGAGCGGCTGCTGGTGGAATTCCGTCGCGGCGAGGGCGAGCCTGACAGCGATCTTCTCCCCCGAGCCTGCTTCGGCCGAATCGCCGCCCGTCATCGCGAACTGGCAGTAGCGGGACAGGAGTATCGACGACATCTTGCCGATCTCGGCGTTTCCCGCGATGCGTTCGATCGTTTCGGACGCCGTGTCCGGCGCAGCCGAAAACACCGACCAGAGATCCCGTGCCGTCGCCAGCAATTCCGGGTCCTGCTCGACCGACTTCAGGGCTTCGTCCTCGCAGTTGTGAACACAGATCCCGCAGGACTTGCAGGCGTCCGGATTGATGACGACCGACAGCAGTTCCGCGCCATCCTTCTTTACCGCTTCCGCATCGTGGAAGAACGGCTGCGTGATGGCGACCGGGAGAGCCCCCAGTTCGCGAACGATCGCTGACACACCTTTATCGATAGCCTTCTTGCGGTCCTCGTCGAGAGGCATCTTGTCATTCAGCCAGGTGTATGCGTCTTCGAGGAGCGCGCCGAACGTCGGCGCCGCTTCGTCCGCCTTCTTGCTGGCGGAAATTATCCGTCCCGCGAGTTTCGATGCGACGGGACGCACGGCGTCGGCGCCACCGAGGCGAATCCCGGCGTCAATGAGCGCGGCCGGCGTCGATGCGACAACGCCGATCGCACTGTCGGGGCAGTTCGTCCAGCACCTGGCACAACCCGTGCACAACGCAGGGTCGAAAACCGGAATGCGTGTCCGCTTGCCGCTCGTCGTGTTGAAGGTCGCGCTCAAGGGCGGCATGGTGCCCGTGGCGAGGAAGGGATCGGCGGTCAGTCGGTCGGCTTCACCGTCGCGATACAGCACGCCCGTCTGGTCCCAGAACCGCGGCAGACTCGCGAACACGTCGTCATCTCGCCCGAGATGGCGGACGGCCGCCGGCGCCTCACCGTCCCAGCCCGCGCTGTCCGAGGAGGTCTCTGCGACGGCCTCCGTCGACTCGCTTGTCTGCCCGAGTCCAGACTCGAAGGCCTGCATCATTGCGTCACGGCGTTCCGCGTCCACGCCGTCGAGCAGTGCGCGGCGCGCGGAGACGATACGTCGGGACTTGTGATCGATCAGCCGGGCCTCGAGCAACGCACCAAACAATGCGCCCAGCAGCCACTCCGAACGATCGCTGCCGGCCTCCGTGCCGGGCGTGCAGGTCCGCTCCGCGTCGTCGATGCGGATTCGTCCACGTATGGCGTCCAGCGTAACGTCGGCAACGAGACCGTCACCGGGATCGCGCAGCTTGTCGTCGCCAAACACCAGCCAGTCCGTGTGACTGTCGCCCCAGCCATCCCAGGTAACTGCCGGCCGGCTGCGTATGCGCCCCTCTTCCAGGTGGTGGAGCATCGCGGCCGCCGCTTCAACCAGTGTGCGCCCGAGTCCGCGGTCGGCTCGCCGAATCGCAATCATGGTCGAATGCGGCTCAACGTCGGCAATGTCGTCACTCGATGCGCGCACGCCCCGTGCGGCAACATCCGGGTACGCGCGGCGCAGCGCGTCCAAAAGTACTTCCCGCTTGGGTTGCCCGCCCGACGGGTCGTCGAACGAGACGCCAAGAAACAGCGGTGCGGGAGCTGGCAGGTCAGGCCGCGTGCAGAGATCGGCGAGATCCGCGACGCGCAGCGGCAGGCCCCCAACGCCGTACACCACTGCCTGGCATCCCTGTTCCGGGCCCGTGCGCAAACGCTCGAGGCTGGCCCGCACTTCGCGCGTGAGCGGTGGATCCCCGCCCAGCGGTGCATTCACGCGTTCGAGCACGAACGCGCGCCGCCGCCCGTCGAGCGCTGCCACGATCGCCTCGGCGGGGAAGGGGCGCATTACGTGGATGCCCAGCACGCCCACCTTCTCCTTGTGCTGCTTGCGGATATAGTCGGCCGCACACCGCGCCGTTTCGACCGCCGAACCCTGCACGATCAGTACGGTCGATGCGTCTTTCAGTCGATAACCGGATACAGCTCCGTTGTGCCTGCCGGTCTTGGCTTCGAACTCACGGAAGGCGGCTTCCAGCGATGCACTGACAAAGCTGTCAAAAAACGGTCCACGGGCCAGGGCCCCCAGCGCAAAGCTCTGCGTGTCGAACAGGGCGCCGGTCAGCACGGGCTCGTCGAGGTCGTGCCAGGCGGGCACCCGTCGTCGGGAGTCGCCGAAGAGCAGTCGTTGTGCTTCGGTCGGCGATTCGATCGAATCATCGGGCGCGCCCAGCAGGGCGTTGACCTGCGCCGGCGACAGGAGCCGCACGTCCTGTGCCGCGAGTGCCGTCTGCTCTCCGTCCATGACGATCATTGCCGGTATCAGCGTCTCTTCCGCGACACGCCGGCCGATGTAGGTGAAATCGACAGCTTGCTGCACGTTGGCGGCAAAGAACACGCAGAAACCCGAATCGGCACCAAGGTGCACGGTCTCGTGCCCGGTACCTGGCGCGGAGCCGTGCGCCGCCGCGGCGCGAGCGCCGACGTGCAGCACGAGCGGCACGTATTTTCCCGCCGCCGAGATCAGCAGGTCCTGGGAAGCCGCGATATCAGTACCCGACAGGAAGGCGGTTGCGCGGCGCCCCGACAGCGCCAGGCCCGTTGCCGCCGCAACGATGCCGCGGGGTCCCTCGGCCGCCTGCGCCGCGAGCGCCTGGCCGAAGAGGTTGGTGCCGTGCGCGACTTCACCGAGCCAGACGTCGTCCGCCGCGTTGACGGGTTCGCCGCCGCCGAGCACCGCGTGCGTGGCGATGCCGGCTTCCGACAGCGCGACGGCCGTATTGCCGTCGAGCACGGTGTCGAGACCCTGTTCGCGGATGTCCGACCCGGCCGGTGCGCCAAAAACCCTGCGGTACCAGCGGATCGCCGTGTTGCGCAGCGCAGCCATCAGGCCGTCCCCACTTTCCTGGACTCCTGGTCCTGGAATTGCTCGCGCTCGAGCCACACGATCGCACGCGTCGGACAGCGGAACACGGCGTCGGGCCGCGGCTCGCCGCCTGACGAATAGTCGATGACGGGTAGATTGTCCTTCATGGTGATCAGGCCCGGGGCGGCATCGGCAGCGCAACGGCCACAGGCATCGCAGGCTACGTTGCACAGCTGCGTCGCGGCTTCGCCCGCCAGCGGGACGTTGCACTGCACGTAGAGGTTCTGGCTCAACGGCACGAGTTCGAACAGGTCGCGCGGGCACGCCGCCGTGCAGTCGGGGCAAGCGGTGCACTTTTCGGTATCGACCTGCGGGAGTCCGTTGGCGTTCATGTGTATGGCGTCGAAGGTGCAGGCGCGCTCGCAGTCGGCGAGGCCCAGGCAGCCCCAGGCGCAGCCCTTGCCGCCGCCGGATACGAGCGCCGCGGCGCGGCAGCCCTCGAAACCCTGGTACTCGGCAATCTGGTTTGCCTGGGAACGGCCGCCCGCGCAGCGGAGGCGGGCAACCAGCTTTTCCTGGCTGCCGGCGTCCACCTGCAGGAAATCCGCGATCTCCTCGATGGTCTCCGCGGAGCTCACCGTGCACTGGCTGGGCTTGACTTCGCCGGCCACGAGCTTTTCCGCGAACGGCAGGCAACCGGGCTGTCCGCAGGCGCCGCAGTTGGTGCCGGGCAGGAGTTCGTTGGTCGCCTCGATGCGGGGATCTTCGTCCACCTTGAGAAAACGCTGCGCGATGGCGAGGATCGTGCCGAAGAACAGGCCGATACCTACCATGATTGCCGGTGCTACGAGGATGCTGTTCATCAGTTAAAGGGTGCTGCGCGAGCCATGAGCTCCTCGAGGTTGGGCTCGTCGGGATTCAACGGCTTGCCCGGGTGAATGCACTTGGCCGGGCAGATTTCCGCCGCCTTGACCAGGTCCTCGTAGGTACCGGCTTTCGGGTCCTTCAGGTACGCCTGCTTGTCGTCGTTGTAGGCGAACATCATCTTGTTGATGCCCATGCAGTCGTCGCAGGTCGTGCACGCCGGCGTGTCGAGCCAGGGCTCGTCGAAGCTGAGCTCCTCTTCGGGCTCCTCGGCTACCTCGGGCTCGGTTTCTGCTACCGCCGCTTCGGCTTCCTCTGGCGCCGCCGTCTCCGCGGCACGCGCCGCCGGCATCGTGGCGAGCTGGCCGCCGCCCGCGACGATGCCGGACAGATCGGCGCCCATCAGCACCTCGACGAGCTGCCCCATGGCCTCGCCGGCCGCCTCCGAGCGGGCCGCCTCCAGTTCCTCGGCGTGTTCCTTGATGAGCTGCTCGCGCTCGGCCTCGATGGCGGCGCGCTGCTCTTCGATGATCCGCTCGATCGCTTCCTCGACGTAGTAATTCTGGATGCCGGCGAGTTCCTGCAGGCTGTGCCAGTAATTGAGGCGATCCCGGCACGCGAACACGAGCGCGCGCGACACGACGAGCCTTACGAGTACGCCGTCTTCGCCGATGCCCCAGACATAAGGGACGAGGCGATCGAGGCGTTCCTCGTCGGCCTGCAGGTAGTCGGCCACCGTGACGAGCTCGTGCGACTCGAAGCCTGTCGGCACCATGCGAAAATGCTCGTGAAGCGCCGGCATGAGCAACGCATAGTCGGCAAACGTGAACGCCAGTTCCATGGTCGTCTCGTCGCCGTCGGCGCTGCGGTATTCCAGCGTCTCAACGGGCCAGTCGGCGTCCGGCTGCGGATTGCCGTCGAACCTGACGCGCTTGGCGGCGTGATCGCCGGCATCCGGATCAATCAGCAAAAACGGGTGTGCGCGGCTCTCCAGGGCGGCGCTGGCGACGAACCATGGCTCGAGTATCGGCTTGCTGGTCTTCGTCTGTGTGCCCCGGTTGATCAGGTGCAGGCTGGTGCGGTTACTGCCGATCGCGCACAGGAATCCGGACAACAGGTCCTCGTGGCGCGCCGCCGATGTTTGCGCGACGACGACCTGCCTGTGACCGATGCCGAAGTTCGCCAACTCGAAGCGATAGGCGTCGAACGGGCCTTCGCCGGGCTTTACCGCGGGGTTGTCGTAGGCCCGCACCCAGGTGAGCACGTGCACCGGGATACGCGAACCGAGCAGGTGAGAGAAGGTCGGCAAGCCGTCGGTGGCCAGGTAATCGGCCGACTCCAGCGCTACGGCCCGCGGTACGAGCTGCATTTCCTCGTCGGAGAAGGCCTGCCAGTCGAAACTGGCAAACCAGGAATCGTGCACCTCGGGATCATAGCGGTCGTCGATTTCCAGTTCGGCGATTCGCATGGCGGCAAACAAGCGGCCGAAGCGCTCAGCGTCGTCGAGAAAGACCTCGCTCGCGGTCGCACACGCTTCGTAGCTTTCGACGATATCCAAATCGGCTTGTTCGGCGAACCACGGATTGGAGACGCGGCCGGCGAAGCGAACCAGGACGGCGTTGTCGTCCCAGGACCGGAGTTCGTCTAGCGCGGTCTCGATCCTGGATCGCCGTTCCGGCGTCATGTCCTGTGAGCCGTGAGACCGTTTTCCGAGCATGCCGGAGAGGGCGTCGCTATCCAGGTAGTGTCCTGCCGGACCCACACTGCCGCTCACGCTCCCGGGTTCGTTGCCTTGTGCCGACTTCGATTTCTCGACAAGCAGCAGCGACTCGAGTGCCGCGGCACGCTTCTCGATCGCCCGGTGCAGCGTTTCGCGGCGCGGTGCCAGGCGGTGGCGGATGGCATGCACGAAGAGGTGCATCGGCACGTCAGGACCGTAGGCAAGGTAATGGCTGCCTGCGGCGACCGTCGCCTGCAGGTGGGCGAGGCTGGACTCGAGGCTTTCGCGGTTGCTGTCCTTGAGGTCGAGGTGTGCCTGCAGGGCGTCCGCCGCCTCGGCGAACAGCGCTGGCGCGTCGACCGGATCAGGCCCTGTCAGCTTCTGCCGCAGGTAGCGCTCGAGCCAGGGCAGGTTGTCCTTGAGTATCTTGGATTGTTCGGCGGCGGGCGCAAAGCTTTCTATCGACGCCGACAGGTGCTCCCCCAGCGGCATCGCCAGCGCCGTCTCGTCGCTTTCGCCGCGCGGCGCCAGGTAGAGCGGGTACTGGTAGCGTATCGCCGACGAATCGCGATACGGATTCAACAGCGCGGGCAGGATTGCTCCGGCGGGCGCTGACGTCGATGCAGCTGCGGCCGGTTCACCGTAATGAAAGCGGCGCAGCAGATTGATCACGGCAGCACCGTCTTCGGCGTCGGCCTGTTTGCTTTCGGCTACGGAATCCATTGTCGCTCCGGGTCAGATGGCGAAATGATCCAGCGCCTCGTTGAGACCGGCGAGCTTCTCCTCTGCGGTCATTTCGAGGCCCACCGCCGACATCATGTCGTAACGCGGTGCATCGGGGTTGTGGTACAGAATACCGAGCGGCAGCACGGCCTCGTTCTCGGCCAGCTGACGAGCCGCGTGGATATCCGAAGGATCGTGTTCCGCGTGGTTCGGGAACTGGCGTTTGACCGCATCGTCGACCTGCACGCCGTTCTCGTGCGTCAGCAACTGCATCCGCGCCGGCTCGTCCTGCAGCGCCTTGCCGATAGCCTCGACGTAGACGGGGCAGCGCTGGATGATCCTTACGAAGCTCGTGCCCTTGTGTTCGTGGGCCTTCCTGATCACTTCGTGCCGGAGCTGTGCATTCCAGTCGACGATCTGTGCGACGAAGGAAATGTTGGTGATGCCGAGCGTGACCGTCAGTGGATTCAGCGGCGGCAGCAACGCGCCCGACGGGTGAGTATTGGTCGGCACGTCGAGCGGCGTCGTCGGAGACGTCTGTTTTTTCGTCAGCCCGTAGATGCCGTTGTCGAAGACCAGCAAGGTCAGGTCCATGTTGTAGCGCATGGCGTGAATCCAGTGCGCGCCGCCGATCGAGAAGCAGTCGCCGTCGCCGGTCGCGACCCAGACGTCGAGGTCCGGGCGCCGCGACTTAACGCCGCAGGCGACCGGCAGCGCGCGCCCGTGCAGGCCGTGGAAGCCGTAGGTCTTCATGTAGTG
>CBDUCE010000124.1:0-9062 GCA_965365575.1 uncultured Gammaproteobacteria bacterium | reverse complement strand
GGCCGCTCTATCGGTCTCGGGATTGCCGACCTATCGCTTCTGTTTCGAGGGCTTCCCGCCGGCGAAACCCGAAGCGCGCCGCAAATGGCTGCAGGCCCGTGCCGCCGACGGCCGCACACTGTTGTTTTTCGTGGCGGTGCACCGCATAGCCGCAACGCTTGCCGACATGGTCGACGTATTCGGTGCGGATCGGGGAGCCTTTCTCGGCCGCGAGCTCACCAAGCTGCACGAGCAGTGCAGGCAAGCGAGCCTCGGCGACCTGCTCGACGACGTCAGCAACGGGACGATTGTGCACAAAGGCGAGTTCGTCGTCGCTGTTCACGGGGCGGACGATGCACCGGCTTCATCCATCGACGCAGACCGTCTTCTCAAGGAACTCGCAGAGGCGCTGCCGCCAAAAAAGGCCGCGACAATCGCGGCCCGGGTCACAGGGAAAAAACGCAATGCGCTGTATCAGCGCCTGCTGGAGATCAGGGACGGTGGTGACGCCTGAGCGTCGCGCGGCGGTGCGCAGTCACGACTCGCAGCGTCAGGATCAGAACCAGCGCCGCGACTGCATGCCGGAACTGCGCCTCCGGAGCGCCGAACAACGGTGCGAGCGTGTTCCATGACCACAGGACTGCGACGACGGTCGCGGCGAACATCGCCGCCGCCAGAAGCAGGTGCCTCGTATGATTACGATTCATTGGTTTCTCCTTGTTTCAGGTTGTGAAAATACATGGCCTGCAGTGTGCGCCGGGTACATTCGATGTCGTCCATCGGGATATCGGCAAACAACTGGTCGAGCAACTCTGACTCGGCTGCACGGATCTTCCTGAACAGTTCCCGGCCGACGTGAGTGAGGGCGAAGAGCGGTGAGCGCTTGTGGCGCGGATTCGGGCGCGACTCGAGAAACCCGTCTTCGAGCAGGGCATTCACGGTGACCTGTATGTGCTGCCGCGATACCTGGTAACGCGTGGCGATCGCCGGCACGGACAGCGCAGCGTCGGGGTAGAGGAACTCGAGGACGGCCCGGTCGGCGGCGGACAGGCCGTGCGCCTGCAGGTAGGTGTCCGCGAGCTGCGCCATGGCGCGGAAGAGGCGCCGGATCAGCCAGGTGACGTCGTATTGCGGCGACTGCGATTGCATGCGATCAACCACTCTGTTTGACAATTGAGTTGTCATTATCTTTATTGACAAGTCAATTGTCAAGCGTGCTGTTCGCGGGCGCGCGGAGCCGTGAAATGCTTTAGAATTCGCGGTGCGGAAAAGCCGGAGTTGGCCAGGCAATCGCTGCTTCACAGAAGCAGAGGAAAGTCCGGGCTCCTTCGGACAGGGCGCCAGGTAACGCCTGGAGGGTGCGAGCCCATGGAAAGTGCCACAGAAAACAAACCGCCGGGCGTATGCCCGGTAAGGGTGAAAAGGTGCGGTAAGAGCGCACCGCGCGGCTGGTAACAGTTCGCGGCACGGTAAACCCCGCCCGGAGCAAGACCAAATAGGGGAGTACGCGGCCTTACGGCCGCACCGCCGGTCCCGAGCGGACTCCCGGGTAGGTTGCTGGAGGCGGCCGGTGACGGCCGTCCTAGATGAATGATTGTCCTCGACAGAACCCGGCTTATTGCCAGCTCCGGCTTTTCCGATTTCCTGCTGTTGCGCAAATAAGGCCGCGGGCGGTCGCCGGCGGCCCCGTGTCGCCGTTTGCCGACCGAAAACTCACCTGATTTGGAAGAAATTGGTGTAAGCAATTGATTTCGCTTGCGCGATTCTTGCCATTTTTTGCCCGAATTGGGCCACCCCATCGCCCCTAAGTGCCTGTAGAACAACCATAAATTGATGCGCGTTGTTGACGCTTGGCGGGGTCAAACCTATAGTGTCGAAAAGTGGAAAAAAGTGGGAGGAAATGGGCGTCACTCCCGGATTTCGTGCCAGAAGAACGAAACCGGACCCGCCCGAGCTGTTGTGTTTCGAGGGGCCACCAAAGTCACGTTGGACGCCAAGGGGCGTATGGCAATACCGACCCGGTATCGGGATCGGATCGCTGCCCGTTGTGAGGGCCAGATCATCGTTACCGTGGACAAGGATCATTGCCTCCTGGTCTATCCGCTGCCGGACTGGGAAGAACTGGAGCGCAAGCTCGTCCGTCTCCCCAGCATGAACAAGGTCGCACGTCGAATAGTGCGGATTATGGTCGGTTATGCGACCGAGGTCGACATGGACACGAACGGTCGAATCCTCGTGTCGCGGGAACTGAGGGATTTTGCCGGTCTCGAGAAGAACGCGATTCTGATCGGGCAGGGCAACAAGTTCGAACTTTGGGATGAAGCAACCTGGAACGACAAGCGGGACGCCTGGCTCAGCGAGGAAGACGAAGGCGAGCTGCCGGCCGAACTCGAGTCGATCTCTTTCTAGGCTGCAAAACATCGTATGAGCAGCAACGCGCATGTGCCGGTGCTGCTGGGGCCGGTCCTCGAAGGACTGAATATAAAAGCGAACGGTTGTTACGTCGACGGGACGTTTGGCCGTGGGGGACACAGCAGCGCCATTCTCGAACGATTGACTGCGGACGGACGCCTGATCGCGATCGACCGTGACCCGCAGGCAATCGCATCGGCACCGGAGGCACTGCTGGCGGACCCGCGATTCGAGTTAATACGAGGTGAGTGTGCGCAACTTGAGAAGTTCATTGACGAAAGAGGTCTCCTCGGAGGCGTGGATGGAGTGCTCCTCGATCTCGGCGTCTCATCGCCACAAGTGGACGAAGCAGGCCGCGGCTTCAGTTTCCTCCGCGACGGTCCCCTCGACATGCGAATGGATCCGGGCGCAGGAATCAGCGCCGCGGACTGGCTTGCACGCGTGGATGAAAAGGAATTGAAGCGAGTTCTGAAAATCTACGGTGAAGAGCGTAATGCGGCGCGAATCGCGCGCGCGATTGTCTCTGCGCGCGACGAGGCGCCGATTCGGCGCACCGGCCAGCTGGCGAAAGTCATCGCTGACGCCGCGCCGTCCCACGGTGAAAGGATCCACCCGGCCACGCGCTCGTTCCAGGCGATCCGGATAGTCATCAATGACGAACTGGAGCAGCTTCGTGCCGTGCTCGGGCAGATCGTGAACGTGCTGCGGCGCGGCGGCCGCCTTTGCATTATCAGCTTCCACTCCCTGGAGGACCGGCTGGTCAAACGCTTCATTCGGGACGCGTCGCGCGAACCCGAACAATACCGCGGCATGCCCTCGGTCCCGCCGGAGCACCGCCCGAAGATGAAGCCGATTGGCAAGCTCATCGAAGCGACGGCCGAAGAGATCGCAGCGAACAGGCGCGCACGCAGCGCACGGCTGCGCGTGGCGGAACGGCTGTGATGGTCTTCGAGTCGAAAGCGCAGCCGGCACTGCTCGTGCTCGTCTTCGCGTCCGTCTGCGTTATGAGCGCGATGGCGCTCGTCTACACCAAGCACGAGGCGCGCAAACTGTTTGTCGAGCTCGAAACGCTGACGCAAGAGCGCGACGAGCTGAATATCGAGTGGGGTCAGCTGCAGATCGAACAAAGCACCTGGGCGACGCACGCCCGTATCGAGCAGGTCGCACTCGACAGGTTGTCGCTGGTGCGCCCCGAGTCAACTGAAATCTTTGTCATCGAACGCCCATGACGCGCGGAGCCGAAACGAAAACCCGGACGGCGAAACGGTTTGTCGGCAGGGTGACGCTGGTACTGGTGGGCTTCTCGATGGTCGCGGCCGCCCTCGCGGCACGCGCCGTTCACCTGCAGGTGCTGAACAGGGAGTTCCTGAACCAGCAGGCCGACACGCGTCATCTTCGCCGCGAGAGAATCTCCGCGCACCGCGGCACCATTACCGACCGCAACGGTGAGCCGCTTGCAATAAGCACCCCGGTCGACAGTGTCTGGGCCAATCCGAAAGAGCTGGCGCCGGCCGTTGACGACGTACCGCAGCTGGCACGTGCGCTGGGCCTCGATCCTCAGCTCCTCATGCGGCGCATCACGCGCAGCATGGACAAGGAGTTCCTGTACCTGAAGCGCCACCTGAGCCCGGAACAGGCGCAGCAGGTTCTCGCGCTCAAGCTGCCCGGCGTCAACGTGCAGCGCGAGTACCGGCGTTACTACCCGGCGGGCGAGGTCACGGGACACCTGGTCGGCTTTACGGACATCGACGACGAGGGCCAGGAAGGGCTGGAGCTTGCGTTCAATCACTGGCTGGCCGGCGAGTCGGGCGCCAAGCGCGTGCTCAAGGATCGCCTGGGACGGTCGGTCGAAAATGTGGAAAGCATCCGGCCGGCGCGCCACGGCAAGAACCTCCGGACCAGTATCGACCTGCGCATACAGTACCTCGCCTACCGAACGCTGAAAGCCGCGATCCAGTCCTACAACGCGGAGTCCGGCTCCATCGTCGTGCTCAACGTCAGGACAGGCGAAGTGCTCGCTATCGTGAATCAGCCCACCTATAACCCGAACGACCGTTCACAGTTTTCCGCGGAGCGCTATCGCAATCGCGCGGTCACCGACATTTTCGAGCCTGGCTCGAGCATCAAGCCGCTCATCGTCGCCGCGGCACTCGAAAGCGGCGAGTTCCGGCCGAGCAGCATCATCGACACGGCGCCGGGCTACGTGACGGTGGGGGCGAAGACCATCGAGGACAGGCGCAATCTTGGGCGTGTCAGCCTCACGACGATTCTCGCGCGCTCGTCGAATGTAGGCGTCACGAAACTGGCCATGTCGCTGCAGTCTGACCAACTGTGGCAGACGATGACGGAGTTCGGGCTGGGTTCGCTGACGTCCAGCGCGTTTCCCGGAGAATCGGCGGGCCTGCTCACCCACTTCAGCAACTGGAAGCCGATCAGCCAGGCGACGCTGGCATACGGTTACGGCGTGTCCGTCACGGCCCTGCAGCTGGCCCAGGCCTATTCGGCCCTCGGTAACGGCGGCCGCCTGTACCCGGTGTCGCTGGTCGCGCTCGAATCTCCGAACGAGGGCCGCCAGGTCATCGCACCGGACACGGCCGCCGCGGTGCGCCGCATGCTGGAAGAGGTCGTACGGCCCGGCGGCACCGGCACAAAGGCGGCCGTTGCCGGCTACAGGGTGGCCGGCAAGACCGGCACGGCCTGGAAATTCGCCGCCGGCGGCTACTCCGAGGACAAGTACATTTCGATTTTTGCGGGTCTCGCGCCGGCCAGCGATCCACAGCTGGCGGCCGTTGTCGTCATCGACGAGCCGTCCGGGGAACTCTATTACGGCAGTGACGTCGCGGCGCCTGTGTTCGCTGACATCATGACCGAGTCCCTGCGCCTGCTCGCCGTGCCGCCCGACGCGCTCCCGGCGCGCGACCCCGGCAGCATCATGCAGGCGATGAGTCAATGAGCATGCCGGCGCATCAGATAAAGCCTTCGATGACCATCGCAACGCTGCTGCAAGGATTCGCCGAGGCGCCCGAGATCGCAATCAGCGGTATCGCGAGCGACACGCGTGACATCCGCGAAGGCGCACTGTTCCTTGCCTGCCGCGGCGAGCGCAGCCACGGGCTGGATTATGCGGCGCAGGCAATCGAGGCCGGCGCCGCGGCCATTGCCTACGATGCGTCGACGGCTCGCAAGGTCCCCGATGTCGAGGCCCCGCTCATCCCGGTGGACGGGTTGCGCAGCCGGCTCGGTGAAATCGCCAATCGTTTCTACGACTATCCGTCGCAGTCGGTCAGGGTTCTGGCGGTGACGGGCACGAACGGCAAGACCACCGTCGCGTGGCTGCTCGCGCAGTGCCTGCAGCGACTCGGCAGGAGCTGCGGCTACGCCGGTACGCTCGGTTACGGCGTGGACGAACTGAGCGGTGGCGAAGGTATGACGACGCCCGACGTCGTGGAAATGCACCGGCGCCTCGCAATGGCCCGCGACGCCGGCGCCAGTTGCGCGGCCGTGGAGGTTTCGTCGCACGCGCTGGCGCAGGACCGCATCGACGGTGTCGCGATCGATACCGCGCTGTTCACGAACCTGACCCACGACCACCTCGATTATCACGGCGACATGCAGGCATACGGGGAGGCGAAAGCTTCGCTGTTCCTGGCGGCCGGGCCTGAACGCCAGATCGTCAATGTCGATTCGGATTTCGGCCGCGAACTCGCGAAACGGTGCGGGCGGGACGTCATACGCGTGTCGATGGACGCTGCGCGGGTCGAAAGCGGCTCGCCGCACGTCGTCCTTCGCGCCACGGCCTCAACGGCGCACGGCTTCGACGTATCGGTCGCGAGTTCCTGGGGTGAAGGGCAGTTGCATCTGCCGCTGCACGGCGAGTTCAATGTTGCCAACGCGGCGCTGGTGCTCGCGTTCCTGCTCAGCGACGGTGTACCCCTCGATGCGGCAACCGCCACGCTGGCGGCCGCGAAGGCGCCGCCGGGACGCCTGCAGCACGTTGACGTCGACGCGGGTCCCGATGTCTTCGTCGACTATGCCCACACGCCGGCCGCTGTCGAATCGGCTCTCGGCGCATTGAGACCGCACTGCGACGGAGAGTTGTGGTGCGTGTTCGGCTGCGGCGGCGATCGCGATGCCGGCAAACGTCCCCTGATGGCGAGGGTCGTCGAGCGTTTCGCAGATCGGGTCGTGGTCACGAATGATAATCCGCGCAGCGAAGAACCCGGGCAGATTATCGAGGCAATCCTCGGCGGACTCGAGGAGCCTGCATCCGCGACGGTGATCGAGGACCGGGGCGCGGCGATTGCCTGGGCGATCAGGAGCGCGGCCGCGGGCGATGTCGTGCTCCTCGCGGGCAAGGGCCATGAAAATTACCAGCTTATCGGTGGCGAACGCCGCGACTTTTCCGACTACGGCGTCGCGGCCGCCAGCCTGGCGGCGCGCAAAGGCCGCGCGGAGGAGGGCGAGTGATGTCGACGCTGGCCGCCGCCGCCGATTCGATGCACGGCAAGCTGCATGGCGCCGACCACCCGTTCGGCGGCGTAAGCATCGACACACGCACGCTGCAGCAGGGTGAGCTCTTTATTGCACTGCAGGGACCGAACTTCGACGGCTGCGACTACGTCGGCCAGGCCCGCGACAAGGGCGCGGCAGGCGCCGTCGTGCCACGTGTCGTCGACGCGGAGATTTCGCAGATCGCGGTGGAAGACTCCAAACGCGCACTGGGCGAGCTCGGTGCGGCATGGCGGCAGCAGCTGTCGCCCATCGTGGTCGGCGTGACGGGCAGCAACGGCAAGACCACGCTCAAGGAGCTGACGGCTGCATGCCTTGCCACGGCTGCGCCGACACTGGCGACGCATGGCAACCTGAACAACGACATCGGCATGCCGCTGATGCTGACCCGCATCGAAGACCATCACCGCTTCGCGGTGATCGAGATGGGGGCGAATCACGTTGGCGAAATCGCCTACCTCACGGCACTCGCGAAACCCGACATCGTGGTTATCACGAACGCGGGTGCCGCACATCTCGAAGGTTTCGGCTCGCTCGACGGCGTCGCGCGTGGAAAAGGCGAGATCCTGTGCGGTGAAGCCCGGCCGAAGGTAGCCATTCTCAACGCCGACGATCGCTATTTCGACTACTGGTCGAAGCTCGTCGAGGACACCCGGCTAATCAAGTTCGGGATTGAGGCCGATGCCGACGTCTACGCCCGCAGTATCGTCGCAGAGGCCAGTTGCTCGTCCTTCGATCTTCATCTGCCCGGTGGCGAGATCGACGTTAACCTGCCGCTTGCCGGGCTGCACAACGTCAGGAATGCGTGCGCTGCCGCTGCGATCGCCCTCGCGGCCGGTATCGACATTGCGGACATCAAGGCGGGGCTGGAATCCGTGGAGCCCGTCGAAGGCCGGCTCCGGCGCCGCGCAGGGATCAACGGTGCGACGATCTATGACGACAGCTACAACGCCAATCCGCTGAGTGTTGTCGCCGCCGCCGAATTCCTCGCGTCATTGCCGGGTGACAATATTCTCGTGCTCGGCGACATGGGCGAACTCGGAGACGATGCTGCGCGCCTGCATGCCGAGACCGGGGCACAGGTTCGGCAGGCCGGTATTTCGCGGCTGCTGGCAACGGGAGACCTGTCCCGAAACACGGTAGAGGGTTTTGGCGCCGGCGCGAGCTGGCATGCCGATATCGATGAACTCGCGGCCGGGCTGACGCCCGAACTGCACGAGGGTATGAACATCCTCGTCAAGGGTTCCCGCTTCATGCGCATGGAGCGGGTCGTCGAAGCGCTGCGCGATCCGCAGGCCGCGAGCAGGGAGGCCTGACCGTGCTGCTTTACCTGACGAATTACCTGGCGCAGTTCGAGTCCGGCTTCAACGTCTTCAATTACCTGACGATGCGCGCGATCCTCGGGGCACTTACGGCGCTCATCCTGTCGTTCGTGATTGGTCCGCGCATGATCGCAAAGCTCAGCATGAACCAGGTCGGTCAGCCGGTCCGGGAAGAAGGTCCGGTCACACATTTGCCCAAAGCCGGCACGCCGACGATGGGCGGTGCGCTTATCCTCACCGCGATCGCCGTGAGCACAGTGCTGTGGGCCGATCTCGAAAACCACTTCGTATGGGTGGTTCTTTTCGTCATGTTGTCGTTCGGCGTGATCGGCTACGTCGACGACTACAAGAAACTCGTATTGCAGGACCCGGCCGGGATCTCGGCCAGGCAGAAGCTCTTCTGGCAGTCTGCAGCGGCGATCACCGCTGCCATTGCTTTGTACGTCACGGCGACCGATGAGGTGTCCACCTCATTGCTGATCCCGTATTTCAAAGACCTCTCGATACCGCTCGGCATGTTTCAGGTCGTCGTGACGTACTTCTTTATTGTTGGCTTTTCGAATGCCGTCAACCTGACCGACGGCCTCGATGGCCTCGCAATCATGCCGACGGTTCTCGTGGGTGGCGCGCTTGGCGTATTTGCCTATGTTACCGGCAACGTCAATTTCTCCGGCTATCTCGATATTCCGTATGTTGCGGGCACCGGTGAGGTTCTTGTCTTTTGCGCCGCGCTGGCCGGGGCGGGGCTGGGCTTCCTCTGGTTCAACACCTACCCTGCGCAGGTTTTCATGGGCGATATCGGCGCGCTGGCGCTCGGCGCCGCGCTCGGCGTCGTCGCGG
>CBDUCE010000123.1:0-9165 GCA_965365575.1 uncultured Gammaproteobacteria bacterium | reverse complement strand
GCCGCCACGGTCGAGCCGTGGTAGGCATTCTTGCGGCTGATGATCGTGTGCCGCTGCGGCTCGCCCATCAGGTCCCAGTAGGTTCGAACCATCCGCACCACGGTGTCGTTCGACTCGGACCCGGACCCCGCGAAGAACACCCGGTTGAACTGTGGCTGGCTGACCTCCTGCAGGAGCGCCGCGAGCTCGATCGAGGGCGGGTGCGCGCACTGGAAGAAATTATTGTAGTACGGCAGTTCCTGCAGCTGCCGCGTAGCCGCGTCGATAAGCGATTGCTGGCCATAGCCGACGTTGACGCACCAGAGTCCGGACATGCCGTCGAGAATCCTGTTGCCGTCGGCGTCAAAAATGTACGAGCCCTCAGCGCGCGTGATGATCCGCGAACGCTTCTCGTGCAGCGCCTTGTGGTCCGTGAACGGATGCAGGTGGTGCTCCCGGTCGAGCTCCTGCCAGTCTTCCCTCGAACGCTTTTCTATCGCCGCCATTCGTTTCCTCTGGATCGCGTCAGACATTGAACATAAGGATCTCACGCTCCCACGGCGTGATGATTTGTTCGAACTCCATGAACTCGCCGTGCTTGAGCTCGCAATAAAGCGTGACGAACTCGTCACCCAGCATACTCCGCATTGCGTTGCTGGCGCGCAGCGCGTCGATCGCGGAATAGATGTGCCAGTGTAGCTTGAATTCGCTGCCGTAGGCGCTGCCCGTAATCGGGTCTGTAGGTTTCAGCCCTTCCACCATGCCCAGATAGCCGCAGGCCAAGGTTGCCGCAGCCGCCAGGTAGGGGTTCACGTCTGACCCGGCGACACGATTCTCGATGCGGCGCGCGTCCGGAGCAGCGTCGGGCACACGCAGGCCGACCGTGCGGTTGTCGATCGCCCAGGCGAGATTCACGGGCGAATCCCAGGGATTCAGGAATCGACGATACGAATTGACGTAGGGCGCAAAAATCAACATGGCGTCGGGCATGTAGCGCTGCAGGCCTCCCAGGAAGCCATAAAACAGCTCACTCGGCTCACCATCGGGCATGGAAAATACGTTGTTGCCTTGCTTGTCCACCACGCTCTGGTGAATGTGCAGGGCACTGCCCGCTTCCTCGGACATGGGCTTCGCGAGAAACGTGGCGTGCATCTCGTGCTCGATCGCCGCCTCGCGGATGGTACGTTTGAACAGGAATACCTGGTCGGCAAGATCGACCGCGTTACCGTGCAGGAAATTGATTTCGAACTGCGCGGGCCCTGCTTCCTGCGACAGGGTGTCGATCCGGATCCCCTGGTCCTCGCAGTAGGAATACACGTCATTAATGAACGGATCGAAATCGTTCATGGTATCGATGCTGTACGGCTGCCGGGCGCCTTCCGTCCAGCCCAGCCGTCCCTCCGGCGGCTCGGCTTCCTTCATCGGATCCGAGTGCGGGCTAAGCAGGTAGAACTCGACCTCCGGCGCGACCACGGGTATCCAGCCGCTGGACTCGAACTTGGCCAGTACACTTCGCAGCACGCCGCGCGGCGATGTCGGTACGCGCGTCATGTCACGACGGTAACAATCGAGAAACACGGATGCCGCCGGATCGCTCGCCCACGGCACCGGCCGCAAAGTCGTGGCGTCCGGCACCAGCAGCATGTCGCGGTCCTCGACATTATTGGGATCATCGATGTAATCGCCCGAGACCGTCTGCGAAAAAATCGACTCCGGCATCTTCATCTCGCCCGACCCGAACTTGGCGGCCGGAATTACCTTGCCGCGTGCCGAGCCCGCCATGTCCGGCACGAACGCCTCCACGTCCTCGATGCCTCTTTTATTAAACCAGGGCTGAAAAACTTCGTCTTTGGTCACGTTACACCCGTCGTTTGCCGGCGCGTTCTCTGCACGCGTCACCGAACGCCTTGAACATCGCGCTCGAAAATTCATTGCTGCTCGCCTTCCACTCCGGGTGCCACTGCACGGCGAGCGCAAATGCCCGGGCACCGTCGACCGTGAAGGCTTCTATCAATCCATCGTCGGCTACGGCCTCGACCGTCACGCCGTCCGCCAGCCGCGCCACGCCCTGCCCGTGCAGGGAATTCACCATGACTTTTCCCGCACCGGCGAGGCGCGCGAGCAGTCCTCCGTCGACCAGGTTAACCGGGTGCGACGGCCCGTACTGCACGTCCAGCGGATCCTCCGGGTTCTCCTTGTGGTTGTGGTAACCCGGCACGTCCCTCAGTTTCTGGTGCAGCGTGCCGCCGAGAACGACATTGAGTTCCTGGAATCCGCGGCAGATCGCGAACAGGGGCACGCCCGTCTCCAGCGCGTGCCGCGCAATCGGCAGCGTCAGCGCATCGCGGTGCGGGTCGCGCAAGGCGTCCGGATCCTCGGATTCGTGGCCGTAATGGTGCGGCTCCAAATCGCTGTAGCTGCCGGTCAGCATGACCCCGTCGACCTGGTCCACGAGTTCGTCGATCGCGAGATCATCCGCGAGCACGGGAATGATCAGTGGCACCGCGTCGGCGGCCTCGATGACGGCTTTCAGGTATTTTTCCCCCACCATGTGCCAGGGATGGGGCTCATAGACGCGGCGGTCTGCCGGCACGCCGATAATCGGTTTCGGGCGCATATGGGGACAAACCCCGGCACTCCTCTATGGTCAGAAGGCTAAAGGATACGCTACGCGGTACCGCCGAGTATAGATTGCGGGCCTCTCAGCCGGCCGCTTCGGCATCAGCCTGCCGCCCCCGCAGCCGCAGGATCACGTACAGGATCGCGCCGCCCACGAGCAGCGACACCCACGGCGGCACGCCGTAGCCGCCCGGCACCGTGCCGATCACGATCGCAACGAGACCGACCAGTAATGCGTAGGGCAGCTGGGTCCGAACATGCTCGATATGGTTGCAGCCTGACGCGATCGACGACAGCACCGTGGTATCCGAGATCGGCGAGCAGTGGTCGCCCCAGACGGCACCTGCCAGAACGCAGGACACGGACGAGTACAGGATGTGCATGTCACCCGCCTCGGTCATGCCGTTGACGCTCATCACGGCCCAGGCCAGCGGTACTACGAGCGGCACCAGGATCCCCATGGTGCCCCAGCTGGTGCCGGTCGCGAACGCCGTCACACCGGCGAGCACGAACACCGCCGCAGGCACCCACGCGGCAGGCATCGACTCGCCCAGGATAGTGATCAGGTAGCCCTTCGCGTTGAGCGCGGTCGTGACGTCCGACATGGACCAGGCAAGCACCAGCACGATCATGCCGAACAGGGTGGCGCGTGCGCCTCCGTACCAGGCATCGACGGTCTCGTGGGTCGTGAGGATACGCTGCCCGATGGACATTGCAGCCGCGGTCAGCGCACCGATGAAGGACGCCCACATCATCGCCTTGTAAGGGTCGGCATCGCCGATAATGTCCCTGACCGTCTCGCCCTCACCGGTCGCGTAAAGGCCGCCAAGCAGCGCCGCGACCAGCACGATGATCGGCACGAACGCATTCAGGGGCCGTGCCGGTACGTCGGGTTTCGGCTCCAGCGTATCGCCGTTCTCCGATTCCGCGTCCTCATCGACTGACAGCACCCTGCCGTTGCGGGCACGCACCTCGGCCGTGTACATCGGCCCCATGTCGCGACCCGTCACCGCAACCATGAAGACGAAGACGATCGCGAGAATCGGGTAGAAGCTGTACGGGATTGACTGCAGGAAGATCTCGTAGGCGGGCACCTCCTCGAGTTCGGTGATGCCCTGCAGGGCCTCGTCGATAAGGCTTACCTCGTAGCCTATCCAGGTCGTGATCAACGCGATGCTCACCACGGGCGCGGCCGTCGAATCCACGATGTACGCGAGTTTCTCGCGGGAGATCTTCAGCTGATCGGTTATGGGCCGCGCGGTGTTGCCGACGACAAGCGTGTTCGCGTAGTCGTCGAAGAAGATCATCAGTCCCATGAGCCAGGCTGCCACCTGGGCACCCATCGCAGTCTGTGCGCGGCTCACCACCATTTTTACGATGGCCATCATGCCGCCGTTGCGGGTGATGATGCCCACCATGCCGCCGATCATCATCGTGAACAGGATGATGGCCGCGTGATCGACGTCAGCAACGGCATTGGCGACGAACACCTGGAACGAATCGAGCAGGCCGATGCCCGCCCCTTGCAGCGAAAAAGACTGCAGGGCGGTCGCTCCGAGCCAGATCCCCAGCAGAAGTGCCGGCACGACGCTGCGGATGATCAGCGCGACGGCGATCGCCGTAAATGCCGGCAGCAGTGAAATCCAGCCAGGCATTACGCGCAGCTCGACGGTGGCGGCATCCGCACCAGCCGAGTAGGCGAGCGTGGCCCCGCCAATGCCACTGACGATCAGTTCCTCGAGCGTGGCGGTACCGGCATCGTCGGCCGTAGCCGAATATTGCCTGCCGTCGAGCTCTGCCTCGACCGCGGCGCCGGCCCGCACGCCGGTGAGGACGACCTCGAACGGCACCTCGTCCAGCACGATCCTCGGAACATCGGCCTCGACAGCGGCGGCCCCGAGGGGCCAGGCAAGCAGGACGAGGCTGAAACAACTGCAGGCGACAACCCGGAGACGGACGTACAGGTCTTTGATTTTGATGTTCTTATCCCTGCCGCTTGTGACGGCCGGAATGGTAACATGCGGCGCATGGCACAACGAAAAACGACACCGCTCAAATCCGAGCTACGCAGGCTTGTGAAGAAACAGCCGGATACCCTGTCAATGGAACTGCTGGTCGCCGACATGCACGGCTTCCTGAAAGGCAAGCGCATCCAGGCGCAAGACATGGAAAAAGTCTGCGTCAATGGTTTTTCGATGTGCGCGGGTATCGTGTTGCTGGACGGTCTCGGCTACACGGTGCCGGGCTTCCCCTTCGGCGAAGCGGACGGCGACCCCGACAAGGAATGCCGCCTGGTGCCGGGTAGTATTTCACCGGTGCCGTGGTCCGAACGCCCCATGGCACAGGCGATGTTCCGGTATTTCGAAGAAGACGGCACACCGTTCTTCGCGGACCCGCGAACCGTGCTCGAAAATGCGCTCGAGCCACTCCACAAGAAGGGTCTCAAGGTCGTCATGGCGACGGAGCTCGAGTTTTACCTGCTCGACGCAGAGGCCGATACGGTGACACCGGGGGCGCCGAAGGTACCGGCCATCGGAGTTCCGCAACCGGGTACCCAGGTCTACAGTCACGACGACCTCTGGGAGGTCGAAGCGTTCCTTAACGATGTGTACGCCTGGTGCGAGGCCCAGGACGTCCCGGCCGAATCGGCAATTTCCGAGTTTGCGCAAGGGCAATTCGAGATAAACCTGCGGCATGTGGACGATCCCGTCCTGGCCTGCGACCACGCCGTGCTCCTGAAACGCATCATCAAGGCGGCCGCCCGCAAGCACGGCTTCGTCGCATCCTTTATGGCCAAGCCGTTCGAGGAAGAGAGCGGTTGCGGGCTGCACGTACACATGAGCCTGGTCGACAAGAACGGCGTCAATTACTTCTCGCAGGGCAAGGAAAAGATGGCCTCGCCGCCGTTCACTGCGAGACTGCGGCACGCGATCGGCGGCCTTCTGCAGACGATGCCCGAGAGCACGGCGATCTTTGCGCCCAATGCAAATTCATACCGGCGGCTGCGGCCGGAGAGTTTTGCCCCGGTCGAACCGAACTGGGGCGTAAACCACCGCGCCGTTGCCGTGCGCGTACCCATGTCGGACGAGAAGAACCTGCGCTTCGAGCACCGCGTCGCCGGTGCGGACGCGAATCCCTACCTTGTCACGGCAGCGATCGCGGCAGGCGTGCATTACGGGCTGACGAGCAAGCGCGATCCCGGCCGCATGATCGGGGAACGCGAGATTGTCTCGCTCAAGACACGTATTCCCGTTCGCTGGGATGCGGCGCTCGACAAGTTTTCGCGCAGCAAGGTGCTGCCCGCCTATCTCGGCAAGGAGTACTGCAAGCTTTTCCTCGGCAATCGGCGCGCGGAATCCGCGGCATTTCACAACACGATCAGCCCGCTCGATTACGAGTGGTACCTGCGTTCAGTCTAGTCGCCTAATCGCGTGCCGGCGCGATGCTGGCCGCATTGGGCCGCCGGGGATCGGAAGAACCCCTGAATACGCCATCCTTCCAGGCAACCGTCTGCAAGCTGCCCATCGACCATTGCGTTGCCGCGATGTCGTGGCCGCGTGACTCGAGGATACGGATCGTATCCGGGCTGAAACCGGACTCGAGCTGCAGGACATCGGGTAACCACTGATGATGCATGCGCGGCGCAGCCTCGGCCTCCGCTATGTTCATGCCATGGTCGATGACGTTTACGATCATCTGCAGTACGGTGGTAATGATGCGGCTGCCTCCCGGGCTGCCGGTAGCAAACCAGGCTTTGCCGTCCTCCAGGACAATAGTCGGCGTCATCGAACTGAGCGGTCTCTTGCCACTCTCGATCTCGTTCGCCTCGTGACCAATCAGACCGTAGGCATTGGGCATCCCCGCTTTCGCAGAGAAGTCGTCCATCTCGTTGTTTAGCAGGAAGCCCGCGCCTGTGACGGCGATCCCCGAGCCGAACGAGAAGTTCAGCGTGGTCGTGTTCGAGACAACGTTGCCATCGCTATCGATCACGGAGAAATGAGTGGTATCGGGACTCTCGTTGGCGGGCGGCACGCCAGGCGACACCTCGGACGACGGCCGCGCCCGCTTCATATCGATCGTTGCCGCGAGCTGCCTGGCGTAGGCCTTGCTCATGAGCCAGTCGGCCGGAACGTCGTAATAATCCGGGTCGCCAAGGTGCTTGCTGCGATCGGCGTAGGCGAGCCGCGCGGTTTCCGCCAGCACGTGAATCGCGTCCGCGCTGCCGGAACCGAATTCGGTCATCGGAAAGTTCTCCAGGACGTTCAGCATCTGCACGATGTGAATGCCGCCCGAACTCGGCGGCGGCATCGTCAGCACCTCGTAGCCGCGATAGGTGCCGCGCGCCGCATCGCGAACGGACGGCTCGTAGGCGGCCAGCGACTCGGCATCGACGAGTCCCCCGTGTTTCTCCATTTCCACGACGATCTTTGCCGCGATCCGGCCCTTGTAGAAGGCGTCGGGACCGTCTGCGGCGATGGCTTCGAGCGTATCGGCGAGATCCGGCTGCACGAGGCGCTCGCCCGGCTCGTAAGGCTCGCCACCCGGCTTGTAGAAATAGCGGCATGCCGCTTCGAACCGGCACATGCGCTCCTTTCGCGCCGCGAGCAAACCGGCAAGATCGTAGGTCACTTCGAAACCGTCACGCGCCAGCCCGATGGCAGGTTCGACAACGCGCTTCCAGGGCAGCCGCCCGTAGTCCTGGTGCGCGCGCCAGAGGCCCGCCACCGTACCCGGCACGCCTGCGGAAAAATGGCTGAAGCGCGCCTTGTCCTGGTCGACGTTGCCGTCCTTGTCGAGAAACATGTCCCGGCCGGCACGCTGCGGCGCCGCCTCGCGATAGTCGATTGCAACGGTCTCCCCCGAATCGGAACCGTGCACCAGCATGAATCCGCCGCCGCCGAGATTACCTGCGCGCGGCAGTGTCACCGCCAGCGCAAAACCGACCGCTACCGCGGCGTCAACCGCGTTGCCCCCGTCCGCGAGTATTTGCGCTCCCACTTCCGTTGCATGTGCATTCTGCGACGACACCATGCCATTGGCGCCGAAAATCGGGTGCCTGAGGTCGCTGTAGCGAATGATTGGCGCATCGGCCGTCTGCGCCGATGCGTTGGACAGCGAGAGCAGGAAGGCCGCGAGGAAGGCGATTAGTCTGCGCATTGCGAGTCGTACCGGCTGTTGCGACGGTGCATGATCAAACCACAGCCCCGGACGGGTGACAAATCCGCCTAGGGCAGAATCGCTTTGAAGATAAAGAAGAAAACGATGGCGAGGAACGCGCCGGCCGGAATCGTAATTACCCAGGAAATGAAGATACGCACCACGACTCGCAGATCGAGGGCCTCGATACCACGTGCGAGACCCACGCCGAGCACTGCACCGACGAGTGTATGGGTGGTAGAGATCGGCATTCCCGTGCCCGAGGCGATGACGATCGTCGTCGCCGCCGCGAGTTCGGCGGCAAAACCGCGACTCGGCGTCAGTTGCGTGATCTTACTGCCGACGGTCGAAATCACACGGATGCCGAAGGTGGCAAGACCGATCACGATGCCGCCTCCGCCGAGCATCAATACCCAGATTGGCAGAGCCGATTTTGCGGCAACAGCTCCGGTAGTCGCTACGCTGATCACCGCCGCGAGAGGGCCGATGGCATTCGCCACGTCGTTCGATCCGTGCGCAAACGCCATCGAGCAAGCGGTTACGACCATCAACACGCCGAATACGCGCTCCACGGTGTAGAAGTGGTCCTTCTTCTCTACCTTGGGATCTGGTTTGATGCGCCTGATCAACACGGCGCCGATCGCGGCAATGACGAGTGCGATACAGATTGCCAGCAGGTACGCGTCGCCGAGCGAGATCTCGAGCCCGACGTGCTTGAGTCCCTTGAGGATCGTAACCAGCGTGATCGTAAACCCGGCAAAGAACATGTACACAGGGACATAACGCTTGGCCCGCTCCAGCGGGTCTTCCCGCCGCAGTATCAACCACTGCACGCTCAAATAGATCAGGAACGCAATGAATCCCGCCGTGAGTGGCGAGATGACCCAGCTCATGACGATCGTGCCGACCTTTTCCCAGTGAACGGCGTCGACGCCGATGCCGACCGCGGCGAATCCCACGATGGCGCCGACGATGGAATGCGTCGTCGAAACGGGCCAGCCCTTTCGAGAGGCTATTAGAAGCCACGTGCCGGCGGCCAGCAACGCGGCGAGCATGCCGTAAACCAGCAGCTCGGGCGTTCCCTCGAGCAGATCGGCATCGACGATGCCCTTGCGGATAGTGGACGTTACCGCACCGCCCGCCAGCACCGCACCGAGGAACTCGAATACCGCGGCGACGAGGATTGCCTGCTTGATCGTGAGCGCCTTGGATCCCACCGATGTCGCCATCGCGTTGGCAACATCGTTTGCGCCGATACCCCAGGCCATGAATATGCCGAACAACGCCGCGAGGACGATGTAAACCGTGGCTGCTTCCATGTAGTGCCCCCGGGGATCGCTCCCCGCTATTCTTTGTTATTAGTGAGAGAGCAGTAGCTCGAGTCGGCGGCCGACGCGTTCGGCCATGTCC
>CBDUCE010000122.1:0-9241 GCA_965365575.1 uncultured Gammaproteobacteria bacterium | reverse complement strand
CCGGCACCGAGGGGATGGTAGTGAGCTACGCGAAATGCTGCTACCCGATACCGGGTGACGACATCATGGGCTACCTCAGCAGCGGACGCGGCCTCGTGATTCACCGCAACACCTGCGGAAATCTCTCGAACTTCCGCAAGCACTCGGAAAAGTGGATCGCCTGCAGCTGGGAAAAAGGCATCGATCGAGAATTCGCGAGCCAGATAAAGGTCGAAACGATTAACAAGCCGGGCGTACTCGCCGAAGTGGCGGCCACGATCGGTGACTCCGGCTCCAACATCGAGCAGGTCGAGGTTGTAGGCCGGCATGATGATTGCTCAACCCTCGCGTTCCTTATCAAGGTAAAGGACCGCAAGCAACTCGCACGCATCCTGCGCGACGTGCGCAACATGCAAAATGTCGTGCGCGTTGCGCGCGACTGCGCCTGAACAAACCAGACCGGGTGAAATCATGACCAAAGCAGCAATTCACACAAATGATGCGCCCGCGGCGATAGGCACCTACTCCCAGGCGATCGACGCCAATGGGCTCGTGTTCCTGTCCGGGCAGATACCACTCGACCCCGCCACGATGGATATCGTCGACGGCGACTTCGCGGCGCGCGCGCGCCGCGTGTTCGATAACCTCGCCGCAGTGGCCGCGGCCGCGGGCGGAAGCCTGGACGACGTCGTGAAGCTGACGGTGTTCCTGACCGACCTCGGCAATTTCGCGACGGTGAATGCCGTCATGGAGGACTACTTCAACGAGCCGTTCCCGGCTCGCGCCGCGGTCGGCGTTGCATCGCTGCCCAAGGGCGTCGACGTGGAGGCGGACGCAATTCTGTTCCTGGAGCGCCCCTCGGAGCGTTGATGAGGCTGGCCAGCAAAGCGTCCTTTTTTTGCATGGCGTCGTTCGCGGTTCGAGAACCGCTCCTACAATGACCGTCCAACCCGATGCACCGATGACGGCGCTTGCCGGAGTCGGCCCGGCGCTCGCAAAAAAACTCGAACGGCTGAACCTGTCCCATGTGGAGGACCTGCTGTTCCTGCTGCCGCTGCGTTATGAGGACCGTACGCAACTGCTGAAGCTCGGCGCGCTCGTTCCCGGCAAGCGCTGTCTCGTGTCCGGCGAAGTCCTGCTCGCCGAGACGGCGTATCGCGGCCGCCGCAACCTGCTGGTGCGCATCGGCGACGGCAGCGGGCAGCTCACGCTGCGTTTTTTTCATTTCTCGCGCAGCCAGCAGGCGCAGTTCCGGCATGGCGTCCGCGTGACTTGCTTCGGCGAGGTGCGCAAGGGCCGCGCGGGGTTCGAGATGATCCACCCCGAATACCGCCTGCTGCGCGACGGCCAGGATCCCGCCATCAACGATTCGCTGACGCCGATCTATCCTGCGACCGAAGGCGTGCAGCAGGGGCGGCTGCGTAATCTGACCGAGCAGGCGCTGAATGCGATGCGGCGCTCACCGCCCGACGAACTGCTGCCCGATTCGATCCGGGAGGAGCTGGCCATGCCGTCGCTGGCGGAGGCCGTTCTCTACCTGCATCGGCCTCCGCCCGACGCGGACGTCGCGCTCATGACCGCGGGGCGCCACCCCTGCCAGCAGCGGCTGGCGTTCGAAGAGCTGCTGGCCCACTACCTCAGCCTGAAGAACCTGCGGGCCCTCGCAGACACGGAGTCCGCACCGGAGCTCGGCGGCGGCCGGGAGCAGATCGAGGCGTTCGTCGACAAGCTGCCCTTCAGGCTGACGGGGGCGCAGGAACGCGTGATCGGGGAAATTCTCGACGACATGCAGGCAGCGCACCCGATGATGCGCCTCATCCAGGGCGACGTCGGCTCGGGCAAGACCGTGGTTGCAGCCATCGCCTGCCTCAAGGCGATGGCCTGCGGCGTGCAGGCTGCGATCATGGCACCGACCGAACTGCTTGCCGAACAACACTGGCGCAGCTTCTCGGACTGGTTCCGGCCGCTCGGGCTGGAGCCTGCGTGGCTTGCAGGAAGCCAGAAGGTGGCAGCGCGCCGCGAGGCGCTCGCATCGATCGAGGATGGCAGTGCGCCGCTGGTCGTCGGCACGCACGCGCTGTTCCAGGAAGGCGTCAGCTTTCACGAGCTCGGGCTCGTGGTGATCGATGAACAGCACCGTTTCGGCGTTCATCAGCGCATGGCGCTGCGCGAAAAGGGTGTGGGCGAAAACGGTCACCCGCACCAGCTGGTCATGACGGCCACACCGATTCCCCGCACGCTCGCGATGGCCGCCTACGCCGATCTCGACGTCTCAATCATCGACGAGCTTCCGCCGGGGCGGCAGGCGGTCAAGACAGTGGCCATCCCGGAAACGCGCCGCGACGAGATCGTCGAACGTGTTCGGGCAGCATGCGCGACCGGGCAACAGGCGTACTGGGTTTGCCCGCTCATCGAGGAATCGGAAGTGCTCGATTACGAGGCGGCACAAGCCAGTTACGAGATGCTGACAGCGTCGCTGCCGGAACTGCGCGTCGGCCTCGTCCACGGCAGGATGCGCGCCGCGGAAAAAGAGCGCGGCATGCGGGCCTTCAAGGAAGGACTGATCCAGCTGCTCGTCGCAACGACGGTAATCGAAGTTGGCGTCGATGTGCCAAACGCAAGCCTCATGATCATCGAGAATGCCGAACGCATGGGGCTGTCGCAGCTACACCAGTTACGCGGCCGGGTCGGCCGCGGTGCAATTCAGAGCCACTGCGTGCTCGTCTATAAACCACCGCTCAGCACGGCGGCGAAAACGCGTCTTGCGGTGCTGCGGGATACCAACGACGGCTTCGTCGTAGCGCAACGCGACCTCGAGTTGCGCGGTCCCGGCGAGCTGCTCGGCACGCGCCAGACCGGCCTGCCCGACTATCGCATCGCCAACCTCATTCGCGACGCCGAACTGATGCCGAAAGTGCAGCTCGTCGCGGAACGCATTACGCGTGATGCACCGTCAAGGAGCGCGGCAATCATTCGTCGCTGGCTCGGCGATGCCGGGCGTTACGGAAAAGTCTAGCCGCTAGGTGCGGCGCCCCGCTTCTGGTAATTTAGCGGCGATGAAATTCCTGGTCGGCAATTTCGCTCCCGATATCGTGTCCCAGCTTCGCAACTACGCCAAGCTGATGCGCCTGGACAGGCCCATCGGCATCTGGCTGTTGCTGTGGCCGACGCTGTGGGCGCTGTGGCTCGCCGGAAAAGGTCACCCGGATCCCGGGTTGTTCGTCGTGTTCGTGCTCGGTGTCATCGTGATGCGTTCGGCCGGCTGCGTACTCAACGATTACGTCGACCGCAATATCGACCCTTACGTAGAGCGTACGCGTACCCGGCCGATCGCGTCGGGCGCCGTGCTGCCGATGGAAGCCCTGACCTTGTTTGCGGCGCTCGGCTTCGTCGCCGTCGGCCTCGCGACCATGCTCAACCGGCCCGCGCAACTGCTGGCCGTCGTGGCGGCGACGTTGACGATCGCGTACCCGTTTTTCAAACGCTTCGTGTCGATACCGCAGTTCATACTGGGTGCGGCATTCGGCTGGGCGGCACCCATGGCGTTCGCCGCGCACACCGGCGGCACACCGCAACTCGCTTGGCTGGTCTTCGGCGCCACCCTGGTATGGGCCGTCATCTACGACACGTTTTACGCGATGGTCGACCGCGAAGACGACCGCAAGGTCGGCGTGAAATCGACCGCGCTGCTGTTCGGCGACATGGATTTGTTCGTGATCGCGGGCCTGCAGCTCGTGTTGGTGCTCGCGCTGGTGCTGATCGGCCTTCGCGCGGAACTGGGGTTATGGTATTACGGCTCGATCGCCATTGCTGCGATGCTGATGGCGTATCACCTGTGGCTCGCGCGCGACCGCAAGCCCGCCGGTTGTTTCGAAGCGTTCCTGCACAACCGCCACATCGGCATGGTGATATTCGTCGGCATCCTGCTGCACTACGCGTTCAATCCGTAGCCTCCGCAGTTAGGGGACAGTGACTTTAAGTGCCAGGCGAGACGCCTGGCACTTAAAGTCACTGTCCCCTTTCTTCCTCGCCTGGCACTTAAAGTCACTGTCCCCTTTCTTCAGCCGCCGATGTAATACATCTCCGGCTTGTGGATTTCGCGTCCGCTGCGGTGCAGCTCCGCGCGCTGTTCGCTGTAACGGTCGGCCCGTCTCTCCCAGACGCGGTGGATGATGTTGAAAAGTTCCTCGTCGCTCGCGCCTTCGCGCATCCGCTGGCGCAGGTCGGTGCCTTTGGTTGCGAACAGGCACGTGAACAACTGGCCATCGGACGACAGTCGCGCGCGGTGACAGGTACCGCAGAACGGCTCGCTCACCGATGATATGAATCCGACCTCGCCGCCACCGTCTTCGTAGAGATAGCGCGTGGCGACCTCGCCGTTGTAATTACTGCGCTCGGCGCGCAGCGGCCAGCGTTCGCCGATGCGGGCCCGCAGTTCGCCGGACGGCACGGTATCCGATTCCTGCCAGTGATTGATGTTGCCCACGTCCATGTACTCGATCATGCGCACGATGACACCGGTGCCGCGAAAGCGCTCGAGCAACTGCATGACGGTGTGGTCGTTGACACCGCGTTGCACGACCGCATTGATCTTCAGCGGCGTGAGACCGGCTTCGACTGCAGCGTCGATGCCGTCGAGAATCCGGCCGAGACCGCCCCGGCCGCCACTCATCTGCCGGAAAACCTCATCGTCGAGCGAATCGAGGCTGACCGTTACACGGTCGAGGCCGGCGGCCTTGAGCCCCGCCGCATGCTGCCCGAGCAGGATACCGTTGGTCGTCAGCGCGACTTCCTCGATGTTCGGCAGCGCCCGCAGGTCGCCGATGAGATCGCCGAGCGCCGGACGCAGCAAGGGCTCTCCGCCGGTGATGCGCAGCTTGCGAACGCCTGCCGCGGTAAACAGGCCGGCGAGGCGCACGATCTCGGCGAAATTCAGGCGCTCATTGGTCTTCAGGAACTGGAAATTGCGATGATACTTCTCTTCGGGCATGCAATAGGTGCAGCGGAAATTGCAGCGGTCCGTCACCGATATCCGGAGATCGCGCAGACCGCGATTCATCCTGTCCTGCACATGATTTTCTGCTACGCGCATGCCTGAATGTCCCTCTTCAATGACTAAGTATCGTGCGTCGCTGTCGGTCAACCGCCGGCCACGGCGGGGATGATACTGACGACGTCGCCGTCGCTGACCGGTGTCTCGAGGCCCGATCCCGACTTCACGTTATCGGGCCCGACGAAGACATTAACATATGGCCGGAGCTCGCCTTCGCCCTGCATGACCCGCTGCAGGAACCCGGGGTGGCGCTCGCCAATCTGCGCCAGCGCCGCCCCCACGGTCTCTGCGTCGGCGTCGAGCACAGACGCATCGTCGACGAAGGGTCGAAGCGGGGTCGGTATGCGTACGGTTATATTGCTCATCCGGTCACCACGGCGACGACCGGGTTCTCGGGTCGTCGCAGACAACACAGCACCACTTGATCGAAGCGCGATGTCATCGCTATCGCCGCACGTGCCGCGGCTCGCGCCAGTTCTTCTCTGTCTAGATTGTCGACCATGTTTATGACGGGCGCAACACGCCCGCAACCCGCATGCTGCAGCGCGCCATGCTCGCTGGCGAGAAGCCGTCCCACCGCCTCGGGCGTCAGCAGCTCACCCGGCGCGGTGCCCGTGACTTCGGCAACCCGGTCGATGCGGTGCGCCACCCGCTCGCTCAGCGGTTCGCCGATGGCGCGTGCCGAAACGACGGGGATCAACGTATCGACGCCGGGCACCAGTATCGGCTCGTCTGCTTCGGGCGCCTTGATCCAGCGCATCCTTGCCCCGTCGGCCTTGACGAAGGTCGCGGCAAATACGCCCGCGTCGTGGATCGCCCGGATAGTCGCCGGCGAGGCGCCCGCGTGCCGGCCCGGCTTGCCCGACGGACAGGCGTAGGCAACGGAACGGGACGGGTCAGCGGCCAGCACGCGGGCCCGCAGCCTGGCGTCCTCGTCGATGACCTGGTCAACGCCGAGATCGGCGGGGAACTCGGTGGTGTGCACGGTGGCGGTCAGCGCAAGCCTGCCGGGATGCTCCCGCGCCAGCTGGTAGAGGACCGATTTCTTGCCGCCGGCGCCCACCGCACAGGCGATGCCGTCGTGTGCCTGCAGGGCGTCGAGCAGGGCGGTCATTGCGGCGCGCCTCGTACGGCCTTCACGTTCAGCACACGCGGCAGGTAATTCGCAAGCTGCTCCCAGCTGTCGCCGGCATCGAAGCTTGCAAACAGCTGCCCGCCCGAAGTCCCGAAATAGACGCCGCAGGGGTCGTGGGCATCGATGTCCATGGCCTCGCGCAAAACCGTAACGTAAACGTGCTCCGCGGGCAGTCCCTTGCTGGCCGATTCCCACGTCGCCCCGCCGTCGCGGCTCCTGTACACGCGCAGTTTGCCGTCGACGGGCGCGCGCATGTGCGAACTCGATTCGGGTATCTGCAACACGCTGTCCGGATCGTTCGGGTCGACGACGATTCCGTAGCCGAAATCGCTCGGCAGGCCCGCGGTGATTTCCGTCCAGCTGCGGCCGCCGTCGTCGCTGCGGTAGGTGCCGTTGTAGCACTGCCGGTACAGCCGGCTCGGGACCCGCGGATGCATGATGACGCGGTGCACGTTGTGACCGGTCTCGGGGTATCGCTCGGGCAGATTCTCGGCACGCACGCCGGCATTGGCCGGCTGCCAGCTCTCGCCGCCGTCTTCGCTGCGGTATACGCCCCCGGCCGACACGGCCGCGACCATGTTGTCGGGCTGCGCGCCGTCGATATAGATCGAGTGCACCGCAAAGCAGCCTTTCGACGGTTCCCAGGTCGAGCGGGTCGGGTGTTCGTTGAGACCGGCAACCGGCTCCCAGCTTTCGCCGCGGTCGTCGCTGCGAAACAGCCCCGCGGGATCGATGCCCGCAAACAGCGTGTCCCCGGAAAGCGCCAGGTACCAGATCGCTTTGGTCGAGCCGCGGCCGCTTGCCGCCGGATACTCCGGCACGGCCTCGAGCGAGTTCCAGGTCGCGCCATGATCGTCGCTGGTATAGATATGTGCGCCCCAGACCTTGTGCGATGTCGCCGCAAAAAGTCTGCCGCCGGGCGCTTCGAGCGTGTGCAGCACCGAGTACCCGCCGAGATGCGGCCCGTCGATGCGCCACCGTTCGCCGGCAGCACCCTTCGCGACGCGGAACAGCCCTTTCGCCGTGCCGACGAGCAACATCATCGCATCAGCGCCGCGCTGCCCGCCGGTCACGTTTCGAGCAGTCGCGGCATCAGTTCGGCGAGATTGCAGGGCCGCGTGCGGATGTCGAGCTGGGCGCTGATCAACTCGTCCCAGGCCGTGGCGCACGCGCCCGTGGACCCCGGGACACAGAAAACATAGGTGCCGTTCGCCACGCCCGCCAGGGCGCGCGACTGTATCGTCGAGGTCTTGATCTGCCCGTACGAAATCGCGCGGAAGGTCTCGCCGAAACCGTCAATGGTCTTGTCGAGCAGCGGGCTCACCGCCTCGGGCGTGCCGTCACGGCCCGTGACCCCGGTGCCGCCGGTCGTGATGACGACGTCGACATCGGTGTCGGCGATCCAGCCGGCCACAACGGCGCGAATCGTGTAAACGTCGTCGGGCACGATCGTTTTCCCGGCGAGCCCATGACCGGCGTCGGTAAGCCTCGTGACAAGAAGCTTGCCGGACTTGTCGGTTTCCTCCGTGCGGCTGTCGGACACGGTCAGTACTGCAATATTCAGCGCAACGAATTCACGCTGCTTCGGGCTGTTGCTCATAGTGGACTCGCTGTTTCCATGCCGCTTACACGAATGCGGCGAACGGCTGTACCGTTACCTCGTCACCCTCGGAGACGGGACCGGAGTCCTCGGGCAACACGATAAAGCAATTGGCGGCGGCCATGGAACTCAGCACGCCCGATCCCTGGTGGCCGGTCTTGTGGACGAGGAGGCGCCCGTCCCCGGCACGCGAAAGCACGCCGCGCTGAAACTCGCGGCGCCCCGGCTTCTTGCGCAGCGCCGACGCGGATACCGCCGGCATCGTGAGCGGCGGCGCCGGATCCGGCATCCCCGCGAGCGCCTGCAGCGCCGGCTGCACGAGCTGGTAGAACGTCGCCATGACCGAATTGGGATTACCCGGCAAGCCGAAGAACAACGCGTCGCCGATGCGGCCGAAGGCCAGCGGCCGGCCGGGTTTCATGGCCACCCTCCAGAACCCCACGGTACCGGTGCGCTCCAGCGTCTCGGCGACGTAATCCGCGTCGCCCACGGAAACGCCGCCCGAGGTCACGATTGCATCCGCCGCAACTGCCGCTTTCGCGAACGCCTGTTCGACCGCCTCGCGGTCATCACGGATGACGCCCATGTCCAGCACGTCGACGCCGAGGCGTGTCAGCATGCCGAAGATGGTGTAGCGGTTGCTGTCGTAGATCTGGCCCTCACCTAGCGGCTCGCCGACGCTTCTCAACTCGTCGCCCGTGGAGAAAAACGCGATGCGCGGGCGGCGGCGCACGCTCCCCTCGCTGACGCCGAGGGATCCGAGGATGCCGATCTCCGCCGGCATCAGCCGGGTGCCCGCGCGCAGTGCCACGCTACCCGCGGCGATGTCTTCGCCGGCCTGGCGCACATGCTGGCCGGGTTTCTGCCCGGCTCCGACAATCACGGTAGCGCCGTCGCGGGTCACGTTCTCCTGCATCACGACGGTGTCCGCGCCCGGTGGCATCGGCGCGCCCGTCATGATGCGCACGCATTGCGCTGCAGCAACTGCTCCGGCGAAAGGCCGCCCCGCCGCGGACGTTCCGATCACCTCGAGCCGGGCTTCGCCATCGCCCGGCAGGTCCGCGCCAACAAGCGCGTAGCCGTCCATAGCCGAGTTCGTGTGTGAGGGCACATTGATTCTCGATACGACGTCGGCACAGAGCACTCTGCCCAGCGCGCTGCGCACCGCCAGTGTCTCGCTGCCGTCAACCGGCCGCGCCTCGGCGAGTATGCGGGCCAGCGCGTCTGCGAGTTTCAACGCCGGCCCCTCGTGGCCGTCGGCGCAACAGTCGGTGTTTGTCTTGCTGTTCATATCCTGCGGTTTCTGCTGCTCAGGACCGGCCACGCTCTGCGATTGCCGCTTCGAGCGCGCGCTTGTCCTCCGGTGCATTGATGTTGGCGAACGACTCCGCCACATCGTTGAAATCCACTTTCACATACCCGTGCCGGGCATACCACCGGTCGATCTTACGCTCTCCGTCATCGAGATAACCAG
>CBDUCE010000121.1:0-9270 GCA_965365575.1 uncultured Gammaproteobacteria bacterium | reverse complement strand
CTGGTGCGCATGGCCGTGCAGCACTACCAGTTCGAGGCAATCCACCCGTTCGCGGACGGCAACGGCCGCACCGGCCGCATACTGAATATTCTGTTCCTCGTCGAGCAGGGCCTGCTCGACTCGCCCATCCTCTACCTGAGCCGCTTCATCATCAGCAACAAGGCCGCCTACTACCAGCTATTGAAGGGCGTCACCCACGAGCAGCAATGGGAGCCCTGGATCAAGTTCATCCTCGAAGGCGTCGAGGAGACCTGCGCCTGGACCACGGAAAAGATCAAGGCGATTCGCGAGCTAATGGTTCACACGGCGCAATACGTGCACAAGCGGCTGCCCAAGATCTACTCGTGGGAACTGGTCGAGCTGCTGTTCAAGCAGCCCTATTGCCGTATCGGGAATCTCGTCGACGCGCATATCGCGAAACGCCAGACGGCGTCCGTGTACCTGAAACAGCTCTGCGACGTCGGCGTCCTCAAGGAGATCAAGTCGGGCCGCGAGAACATTTTCGTGCACCCCAAGTACATCGAGCTGCTGACCGGCGAAGAAAATATCTGGATCTACTATGCCGACATCGACGACGACTACGGCGACGGCGTGCCGGACTGATCCGCGCCGAGCGTTTTCACCCCTGCATCGAAGTCGTCCGGCATGTGGTCGTTCATGCGCCGGTACAGCAGGCCGAACCCCGACTGATTGAGCGAATCGACGATAATACCGTCCACGTCACAGCCGCTGGCGAGTTCGACCAGCCGTTCGAAGGTCCGCCGGTAGTTGCGGGTATGGCGCCGACGGATATCCGTGTCGTACAGCAGCGACTGGATGCCGCCCTCCTCCATGTAGTCCATCGACAGGAATTCACGGGCGAAAATCTCGGTGTCCCCGCTCGAAGCTTTCTGGAACATGTCGGCGATCTCCTGCCGGCTGAACCGCTCACTGCCGACCGGGCCCAGGCCGCTCGCGAACAACATCCCGGTGATGCCGCCAAGCTGGTGCTTGACGCTCTCCGCGATCTTGAAAAACGTCTCCTGTCTCGCGTTCATCTCGGTCGCGGCAATCGCCCGGGTCTGCTTCTCGGACTGCTCGGACGTTCGTCGCAGCACCTCCGTATTGTTCGCGAGCTCCCGCTGCTGCAGGAAGAGACCGAGCACGAGCCACAGGAACGCGAGCGGCGCGAAAGCGCCTTCGAGAAAATTGCCGATTACGCCGAGCGTCAGTTCCTGGTTCGGATCCGCCCGGACGGATCCAATAACGAACCAGAGGCCGCCGCCGATCCAGACGAAGGTCACGAAGAGGCCGAACCAGATGCGCCAGTCGCGATCGGAAATAAATGTGCGCAGTCGATTGCTTGTACTCATAGCTTTGTCTAGTTTATGTCGAAACTCGACCGAATAACCGCCCAGGGCCCGGAAACGGCCAGGGTGTCACGAGGAGCCACTGCTTGAGAATCAATGGCCGAGTCCTGTACCAGCTTTTCAAGTACTCGATTTATACACTGCTGACAATCAATGTCTTCGTGTTTTTCGGCGAGGAATGGCTGGCAGCGCGCCTCGAATATCCGCAGGGCATCGCCGGCAGCGAGATCTTCAAGGCGTACGCAGCCACCATCGATACGGCTGCCTGGGTGGTCCTGCTGCTCATGTTCGAACTCGAGACCTACGTACTCGAGGATCGGCACTTCACGCGCGCAGTCGCGTTGTCATTACACGTCTTGCGCGCCGCGTGTTACCTGTTCATCGTCTCCGCCTTTTATGGCTATGTGGTCGACGCCGCGTACGTCTACCAGACGTCTCCGCTAGCCGGCGTCAGCGATCTCTGCGCGCTCGTCGGCCAGAACTGGTCCTACGCGACGACTTTCGGCGAATACGTCGAAATAACAGCATCCAACTGCGCTTCCTTCAGCAATCTCGACTCATTCGTCCGGTTCGAAGGGGTTGCCGCCGTCGTCGACGAACCCGGGCTTGCCGACATTCACTTCCTGGCGGTGGTCGACGTCGTCAACGCGGGCGTCTGGCTACTCGTTGTACTGCTCCTCGAAATCGACGTGCGCCTGCAGGAAAAGAACCGCTTCGAAGGCCTCGCGCTATACCTGAGCACGGTGGCGAAAGTCATCCTGTATTCGATCCTGGCGCTCGCCGTCGTGGCCTGGATGGTAACCGGCGATTTCGTCGACTGGTGGGACGCGTTCCTGTGGCTGGTCGCTTTCGTCTTCATCGAACTCAACGTCGTCGAATGGCGTCACGAGGCGCAGGAAGAGGCCGCCTGAGCGCGGGCTCTGGCCAGCCCTATTCGATACCGAGGACCTTGTGCGTCTGCAGGCTGAGCTGCCACCGCGGGTGCGCAAGACAGTAGTCGATCGCGGCCCGGGTGTTCAGGCCGCGATACTCGTTATCGAGCGGTTGCAGGTAGAAATGCCTGAACCCCAGCGACTCGAATCGTTTCGGTTGAGCCTCGTCTTCGACCTGTGGATAGACGAGCTTCAGCTCGTCGCCCGATCTTTGTTGCAGCGGGGCGCTGCCTTTCGGGCTTACGCACAGCCAGTCGATGCCCGGCGGCGCCGTGATCGTGCCGTTCGTTTCCACGCCGACTTCGAAACCTGCCGCGTGCAGGGCCTCGATTGCGTTTGCGTCGAGCTGCAGCAGCGGTTCACCGCCGGTGCACACCACGTAGCGGCTGCGCTGCGCGTCGGCGACCGGCCAGGCGCTCGCCACGGCATCGGCCAGATCCCGCGCTGTCGCGAATTTCCCTCCGCCGGGCCCGCCCGTACCGACGAACTCGGTATCGCAGAAGCGGCACACGGCGCGCGCACGATGTTGCTCGCGACCGGACCAGAGGTTGCAGCCCGCAAAACGCAGGAACACGGCGGGCCGCCCCGTCCGGGCACCCTCACCCTGCAGCGTGTAATAGATTTCCCGGACCGTGTACGTCATCGGGTATCGAGCAGGGGATCCCGCACTCCGGCTTTCGCAAAGCCCCTGGCACGCAGTCGGCAGGCCTGGCATTGGCCGCAGGGGGGCCTGCGGCCGTTGTAGCAGGTGTGGGTCAGGGCCATCGCGTCGAGGCCGCCCAGCCGCACCGCGAGCTCGACGGTTTCCTTCTTGGACCGGTGCATCAGTGGCGTATGTACGATGAATTCGCGGTCCATCCCCAGCGTGATCGCCGTTTGCAGGGCCGAGATGGTCTCCTCGCGACAGTCGGGATAGCCGCTATAGTCGGTTTGCGCAACGCCGGTCACGAGATGCCGGATGTCGTGACGGTAGGCATAGGCCGCGGCAAAGGTCAGGAAGATGAGGTTGCGGCCGGGCACGAAGGTCACCGGCAGCTGCGATTCCTCGTCCGTCTCATCGCTTACCGAGATAGACGCGTCGGTCAGGGCGTCCCCGCCGAGCATGGCAAACGTGTCGATCGGCAGGCAGACGTTAGAAACGCCGGCAGCCGCCGCAACGTCGCGCGCGCATTCGAGTTCTATGCGGTGCTTCTGGCCGTAGTCGAACGTGATACTCGATACGTTGTCACGGCCGAAGCGATCGACTGCCCAGTACAGGCAGGTGGTCGAGTCCTGCCCGCCGGAGAGCACGACGAGCGCCCTGTCCGCCTCGCTGCTCATGCGCCGTCCTTACCGGTCTTGCGCAGCCCGTTCTCGAACTCGCTCCAGTCCGGCCGTTCGTGTTTCACGAGGTATTCCCGGGTGAGTTCCTCGGATACGAGCCAGAGCCTGTCCGCCATCGCCATGTCCTGGAGGTGGCTGCCAGCGACTTCGATCGCGTTGCAGTCTTCGAAATAGCGCCCGCTCGTCGATCCGAGCAGCGGGCTCGTCGCCACGTAACAGGACGTAGCGGCGCCGGCCTCGACCGACTTGCCGCGCAGCGCCGCCAGCACGCCGAAACCCAACTGCATGAAACGATTGACGTTGCGATCGATCTCGGTGTCGATGAGGCCGGGGTGCAGTGCGTTCGACGTGATGCGCGTGCCTGTCAGCAACTTGCCCAGTTCGAGCGAGAACAGGACATTGGCGAGCTTGGAATGACCGTAAGCCAGCGAATCGCTGTAGTCGCCCCCAAGCGCGAGATCGTCGAACTGAATTCCGCTCTCGGGTGCGCCACGGTACGCTGCACGGCTCGCGACTACGGCGATGCGGCCCTGCCAGGCAAAGAACAAGCGGTCGAGCAGCCGGTTCACGAATACGAAGTGTCCGAGGTGATTGATCCGAAAGTGCTTCTCGACGCCCTCGACAACGGTCCGCTTATTGCCGCCGCCGCGATAACCCGCATTCAGGATCAGCATGTCGACAGGCGAATTCAGCGCCCGTATCGTCTCGGCGCAGCGGACAACCGATTCGAAATCGGACAGTTCGAGCGCAAGCGGTGTCGTCTTGCCGCGCACGCGCTTGCAGGCTTCCTCCGCACGCTGCAACGAACGGCTGGTGCCGATGACCCAGGCGCCGCGCAAGGCCAGAACGCGCATCGTCTCGAAACCAATGCCGGACGTACAGCCCGTAACGACGGCGATCTTGCCGGCCAGGTCGATGTCTTGCGTCACCTGCTCGGCCGTTGAATCCTCGTCGAAATGACTTCGCGGTACGCCGGGAGCGGGAACCTTGTCGTAACCGCCGCATGCCGACGCGAGCGGCGCGGTCGCAAACGCGGCCGTGAGGCCGATGAAGCGGCGGCGATCCATGCTCACGACCGAAACAGTTTCTCGGCCTCGCTGAGCGCCGAATCCGCTTCGTCCGAGGGCGTATCTGCTGCCCCGAACAGGGCGTCCAGCGACTGTTTTGCCCTGTCGGCCTCGGCTTTCGCCGCGGGGTCGAAGGCGTTCTCGGTGGGAACGAACCATTCGCAGAAATTCACCCGTTCCTTGTCGCCGACCTCCTCCGCATCGTCCTCGAGGCACTGGCGCACGGCGGCCGGGTCGAAGTGACGGCACATCCTGCAGACGTGCAGGTGGGCGCTGCATTCGGGGCACTCGTCACGACGGGACAGCGGCAGCGATAACGACGCCAGCGAAGCGCCGCAGCGAAAACAGGCAATATTGTGGTTCATCCGAAAAGTATAGCGCCGCGCCCGGCGCCCGTCTCACCGCCCGCGCTGCGAGGGCACGAAGTCGTTCATGACGGCGTCCTTGAGGATATCGGGCGGCAAGATTCCCTGCGCGAGCACAAAATCATGGAACGCGCGCTGATCGAAGTCGTCACGCAGATGCAGTTCCGTCTGCGCGCGCAGTGCCTGCATCTTGCCGTAGCCATAGTAGTAGGCGGTGGCCTGTCCCGGGATGCGGTAGGTATAACGCTCGACCTCGTTCTGCGCCCAGGATTCGCCGACAGCCATATCCTCGACAATCAGGCGTTTGGCCTCTTCCGGCGTGATCATGCCGAGGTTCAGCATGGGGTCGAGGAACATACGCCCGGCGCGCATCAGCCGGTACTGCAGGCTGATGAGCTGCGCTTCGAGCGGCAGGTACGGCCGCACGATCGCTTCTGCATAGAGGCCCCAGCCCTCGACGTTAGCGCTGTTGAATGCGAACAGGGCGCGCGCGATGGAGACGCCCGATTCGATGATGCTGGAGAACTGCATTTCGTGCCCGGGCCGTGCCTCGTGCGCCGTCAGCGTCCACGATCCCGCGACGTAGGTGTCGTCGGTCTGCTGCCAGCTGCCGTCTGCATTCTGTACCAGCCTGGGAATAACAAAATAGGGGTACTCGCCGGTATTGCCTAGCAGCCGGGGAATGTCGAGATGCGGCGCCGGCTGCACTGCGGTTTCCGCTTCGGTCGCGATGCGGATGCCGGCATCGCGTTCCGGCAGCGTAACGAGGTCCTCGCGAACGATGATCGCCTCGATCTCGCGCAACACGTCGTGGTAGTGATCGAGAAGCTTGTCCCCGTCGAGCACACCGTCACGCTTCAGGAGCGCGATCACCTCCCGGTAATCGCGCGTCTCGTAGCCTTTCTCCTCCGCCACGAGTGGCGCCAGCGCCTCCATCTCGTTACGGATGTCCATGTAACCCTTGGTTGCCTGCTCGATGAGATCGGCCGGCTCCGCATCGACGCCCCAGTTCCTGAGCGCGTCCTCGTAGAGCGCCGGTGGCAGGCGATAGTCCTCGCGCGCCCGCGGCAGGATCTCGGCGCGAACCCAGTCGTTGTAGTCCTGCAGCTGCGCGGACAGCATCTCGTAGGTGTCCTGCCAGTCTTCGAGATCGGTATCGGCAAGCAACTCCTCGATGCCGCTGATCATCGACTCGGATCGCTGCAGGTCCTGCAGCACTTCGCCGCGGTAGGGACCCACGAGGCCATCCACGTCGAACCGCTCCCGGGTCCTGTCCCTGGCGAGCTCCGTCAGTGGCTTCTCGGCGCCGAGCAGCCCGGCATATTTCTGCATGCGCACGACGGCGGCGGGGTAGCGTTCACGCGGTACCTGCGGGTCCAACAGGGCGCGAACGCCCTGGAATACCGTCTGGCTGACGTTGTAGTACGGCAAGAGATTGTCACGTGTGAGCTGCGAGCTGCGCAGGCCGTCCTCGACCGCCTGGATCAGGATTTCGAGGTCCTGCCGGACCCGCGGCTCCGTCTCCTCGGCCAGGCGCTCATGCAGTTCGGCAAGTACGGCCTCGGCTGCGCTTTTGTTTCGCTCGTAAAGGCCGGGCCGGTAATCGATGATCGCTTCGTCGAGCCCGTCCACACCGAGGCTGCCTGCGCCCTCCGGATTGAACTCCGCCAGCACCTCGAGAACGATTTGCGCGTTCTCGTTGCTCCTGTCCACCCAGCTGCGCTCGTCCGCGGCCGCGGTCGTAACGTTCATCAGGAGGAATGACGCGGCAACAGCCGCCGCAGTAGTTATCCGGGTCATTGAATGTCTCCGTTGCCGGCGCCAGCTCGCCGCATCTGTCCTGGAATGATGCACGTCCGACTCAAATGGGTGCAAAAAAGTCCGCCGGGCAACGCGATTGCCACCGGATCGGGCCCGGACATTGAATACTAAATTACTTTAATAAAATTTCTTAATTTATTGTTTTAACTGCTTATTATCAGGACTTTTGCGCCACGGATATGGCCGAGCCGCAAGTCATTTAGCGCATCATTGGCGGCCTCGAGCGGATACGTCTGCGTCTCTACGTGCAGCGGCACCTGCGCCGCGAGCGGCAGGAATTCCGCAAGGTCCCGGTGCGTGACGTTGGCGACCGTCTTGACCTCCTTCTCCAGCCACAGATGATCCTCGTAACGCAGGCTTGCCAGCAACTCACGATCGCTGTCCTCCTTTCGAATCGCATTGATGACGAGCCGCCCGCCCGGCTGCAGGCATTCGAGCGCCGCGATGACGGGTTTCCAGACCGGCGTAGTGTCGATGATTGCGCGAGGTGCGTCGGGCGGTGACTCCTCCGTGTCGCCGCTCCAGTCCGCTCCGAGTTCGAGGGCGAAGCCGCGTTCGCGTGCGCTACGGGCAAACACGAAAATCCGGCTGTCCGGAAACAGGTGCCTGGCCATCTGCAGGACAAGATGCCCCGATCCCCCGAACCCGGTGAGGCCCAGCACCTCGCCGTTAACGAGCCCGGTGAGCCGCAACGACCGGTAGCCGACGGCGCCCGCGCACATGAGCGGGGCCGCCTCGACGTCGCCGAAAACGTCGGGGACCGGGGCTGCATATGTCTCCGGCACCGTCATCAGTTCCGCATAGCCGCCGTCGACGTCGCGTCCCGTCGCCCGGAATGCCCGGCTGATGTTTTCCGATTCCGTGCCATCCGACGAATGGATCCAGCCGACGCCGACGCGATCGCCCAGGCAAAAGCGGCGGGCCTTGCGGCCCAGACCTACGATCCGCCCCACCACCTCGTGTCCCGGCACGACGGGAAGCCTCGGCGGCGGCGTGCGGCCCTCGATTTCGTCGAGTTCGGTATGGCACACGCCGCATGCCGCGACGCGGATCAGGATTTCGTCGTCGGCCGGCGCGGGGTCGTCGATATCCGCGAGTATCAGGGGCGCTGGATTGGCGTCGAGGCTACCAGTGGCCTGCAACAACATCGCGCGCATGGCTCTGCTCCTTTACCCTGCTGGTGCCAAAGTATATGGTGCGCCATCAACAGGCTCGCAATAGGTATTATGCACGGCGAAAATCTTCCCCGGTCGGTTATCGCGGCGGCTCTGGACGCCTGCGCACACGAGTCCGAGCGACTCAACAGCGAGCGGATTGCCGAACGCTTCGGCAACTATGGCATCGATGTTATCAGCAGCGAGCCAGGACTGCGGCGCTCCAATCTCTACAGCAGCGAGAACGGTGAGCCCACCTGCCGCACCTATGCCGTGGTGAGGTTCGTTGACGAGCCGGACACGATAATCGTCAGGGAACACTCGCAGATTCTTGCCGGCAAGTCGATCGGCGCTATATTCAAAGCGAGTGGCTGGACGATCTTCAAGGAGACGCTGCACATCGGCAACGCCGCGCTCGACGACGCCGCCCACCCGGTCGCGATTCTGATGCGACTCGATCACGGCGCGGACGTGGCCATCCACGTATATCGGCTCTTGCTCGAAAAAGGCGAACGGGCAATCGACTATGCAACGCTGATCGAGCTTCACCACCCCGACTACCTGTCGCGCACCGACTTGCTGAAGTTGTATCCCGTGGATGAGCGTGCGTCCCTGCGTCCGCAACAGGTCGAAGAAATGAAATCGCTGGGACTCAGCGCCGCGTAGGCGCCGTTCCCGCGTGTTTGTCGCTCCTGTTCTTTCGGTCTAAACTCGGCCTACCTTTGGCGCACGATTGAGGTTCTGGGGATGCAGGGATTAAACAGCTACAAGCACGTTCTCGCAGCAACAGTCCTGTTGCTGTCCGGTTTCGCCGCAGCACAGGATACCGCCACGGACCAGGCCAGCGTCTGGGCCGCGGTCGAGCGGCAATGGAACGCCGTCGAGGACGGCGACAGGAAATGGATGGATGAGTTGCTGGCGGAGGATTTCACGGGCTGGCCGAAGAACGCCCCGGCGCCGCGCAACAAGGCATCCACCAAGATGTGGAACCGCTTCAACGAGTCACAGGGCAAGGTCGTGGCGCATGAGCTGTATCCCCTTGCCATCGTCATCCATGACGACGTCGCGGTGGCACATTACCTGTACACGTCCGCTTACAAGAACAAGGACGGCGACGTCGAGATGGACAATGGCCGCTACAGCGACATGCTCATACGCACGGACAGCGGATGGAAGTTCCTCTCCTGGCACGGGGGTGCCGACGACTAGGGCGTTAAGCGCCGGTTAAGGTAAGTACGGCTATTCTCGTCTGCAAGGTG
>CBDUCE010000120.1:0-9281 GCA_965365575.1 uncultured Gammaproteobacteria bacterium | reverse complement strand
TTCGCGCAGACGGGCGCGGGCGCGCGTGTCGTCCTGGCGCAGGACGAGTTGTCCCGCCGTCACGGTGTCGCCTTCCGCAACGAGAATCTCGAGTATCGGTTCATTGACTTCGGCTATGAGCTCGATCCGGTCCGACGCGAGTTCGCCCACGACGACGTTGAGATTGTCCGCGTCATCGCACGCCGCGACCGCCATGGCAGCGAGGCTCGCAACGATGAATTTTCCTGCATGCATCGGTTTGCTCCGGTCAGGCCCTGATATAGGCGAGCATCATGTCCACGTGCGTTTCGATCAGTTTGTCCGTGTCGAGCGAGCGATCCGCAAACACGATCCCCCACACGATCGACATCATGACCGGGGCGAGGAACAGCTGCGGCAATTGGTTAACGGCGCTATCGCGAAACTCGCCGTTCTCGACGCCGCGCTCGAGCAGCCGACGCAATGCCGCAAGGCCGCGGGAAGCCACGTTTTCCCAGTAGTAATCCACCAGATCGGGATGCTTCGGCGCTTCGGAGATCATCAGGCGGATCACGACGCTCGCGGGCGAGCCCGGCAGGCGCTGCATGAAAGCGAGCAGGGGGCCGCGAATGAATGCCTCGGCACTGAGCTCGGAGCTGTCCAGCGTGCGGGTCAGTTCGTCGACGCGCGGCGTTACGACGCTGCGGATAACGGCCTTGAACAACTCTTCCTTGGTCTTGAAATACAGGTACAGGAGACCCTTGCTGACGCCGGCACGCCGCGCCACTTCCTCGACCTTGGTCGCCGTGAAGCCTTTTTCGGCAAACGCGGCGAAAGCCGCTGCGGTGATCTCCTGCGGACGGTCTTCCTTGCGGCGTTGATAGCGCGGTCGAGCCATGCCGACCCTTTACTGACTGACTGGTCAGCAAGTATAGTTAATGACCTGTGAGTCAGCAAGTGTTTTCGCATGGCCCCCTGGGCGCGATTCCCGCGGCCCGCGCAGTCCGTCATAATGCTGCCCCATGTTCACCTACCTCGATCCCACCGTCCGCAAGCGCCTGGTTGCGGAGGGCAAGCTGATCCGCATCAACCGGAAAGGGCAGAGGCTCGATCCGGACGAGCAAGGCGGCGGCCAGGCAATCAGCATGCTGGGGCCGATCCCGTTGCCGCTTACGATCGGTGGCCGGCACCTCGACGCCACCTGGTACGCGTGCGTTCGCAACACGGAGTTGTCGAAGGTCCAGGAACTCGCGGATCAGCTTCGGGCGCAACACACACAATCGCTGTTCGCGAATCTCGCGTCGTCCATGGCCGTCAACTGCGTGCTCATCATCGGCGATCCCGCTGCGTGGACGAATCCGCTGATACGCGTGCACTCCAGCTGCCTCACCGGCGATGTCTTCGGTTCGGAGCGTTGCGAGTGCGGTCCGCAACTGCATCACGCGGTTGCGGCGATCGCGGACGACGAGCAGGGTGGGATGGTGGTCTACATGTCCGGCCACGAAGGCCGCGGCATCGGTTTGTGGGCCAAGGCCGCTACCTACCTGTTACAGGACGCGGGGGAGAACACCTACCAGGCGAACCGGTCACTCGGGCTGCCGGACGACTCGCGCGATTTCAGCGACGCGGCCACGCTCATCAGGCATTTCCACGACGACAAGCCGTTTCGCCTGCTGACCAACAATCCGAAGAAGCTCGACGATCTCGCCGCGCTCGGTCTCACGGACGTCACCCCGGTCAAGCACGTCATCGGGGTAACCGCGGCGAATCGCCGTTACCTCGAGGCGAAGAAAGGCTGGGGTCACAGGCTCGATCCGGAAGATCTCGACTGAGCCGCGTGCCGCGCGCTCTCGCTACTGTCGCCAGAGACGCAGGTTTCTCGCGCTTGCCTCGAAATTCGAACGGAACGGGTTGATGTCCAGCCCGCCACGACGCTGGTAGCGCGCGTAGACGGTCAGCTTGTGGGGACCGCAGCGATCGAGCAGGTCGACGAACATGCGCTCGACGCAGTTCTCGTGAAAGTCCTGGTGGCGGCGGTACGAGACGACATACCGGAGCAGCGACGCCCGATCGATTTTCGGACCCTCGTAACTCACGAGCAGGCTGCCGAGGTCCGGCTGCCCCGTAACGGGGCAAAGACTTCGCAATGCGTCCGTGTAGAGATCCTCACTGACGACGTCTTCCGTGTCGGCGCACAACAGCGTCGGATCGACCTCCCATGTCCCGCACGCGGCGCTGACACGGTCGAGCGATTCGCCGGGCAGGCGCCGCAGGCCGCGCGCCCGGGTGCTGACCAGCGTATCGATCCGCACCGACACGGTCGCCCCCACGCAATTCGCGAGGTCCGACTCGACCAGGTGGCGGACCGCATCGGCCGATGCGTACCCGGACATGGCGAAGGAGCCAAGGTAGAGTTTCATCGATTTCGATTCCACGATGCCCGGCGAATCCGCCGGGATACGAATCTCCGCAGTAGCCGTGTGCGGCTTGCCGTCCTCGCCGAGCCAGGTCAGGTCCCAGGCATTCCAGATGTCGACGCCCGAAAACGGCAGCGCCGGCCCCAGACCGATACGCCGGCGGTTTTCCGCGCGGTCGATGCGGCAGAGCGCATCCGGGGCGTATTGCTCGGGATAGGGGGTGGCTTTTCCGAGTGGTAATTCAGTCATGTTCGTCGTGTACAATACCGGCCCGTTCCCAGCAAGTGATTTAATGAGCCCGTCAAATCAAGTAAGCGGCGGAGACCGCGGCTACATCATCCCTATCGGCGGCGGCGAAGAAAAGCTGCACGACCCGGAAATCCTGGACCGATTCGTCGAACTCTGCGGCGGCAAGGGCTCGCGCATCAGCATTATCCCGACCGCGAGCGAGCTCGAGGATACCGGCCGCAACTACGAAAAGCTGTTTCGCCGGCTCGGCGTGAAGCATGCCAGGGTGCTCGCGTTCGAGACGCGCGAGGACTGCCAGTCGAGCAGCGAACTCGAGTATATCGACAAGTCGGACGGCGTGTTCATGACGGGCGGCAACCAGCTGCGCTTGTCGACCACCATCGGCGGTACCGAGGTCGCGCAACGAATACGGCGGCGCAATGCCGTGGGCATGCACGTGGCCGGTACGTCGGCGGGGGCCGCCTTCATGCCCGAGCACATGATTGCGGGCGGCGTCGAGGGCAGTACGCCGCACCCGGACATGGTGACGATGGCGCCGGGTCTCGGCCTGACCAACAAATTCATCATCGATCAGCACTTCCGCGAGCGTGACCGCCTGGGACGGCTGCTGACGGCGCTCGCTTACAATCCGTTTGCGGTGGGTCTTGGCCTCGACGAGGACACGGCCGCATTCATACGCCCCGGCGACAAACTCGACGTCGTCGGCAGCGGCGGTATCACTGTCATCGACCCGACGGAACTGAGTTATTCTTCCATGGACCAGGCGCGGCGGGGGGACCCAGTGAGCCTGATCGGCGTAAAGCTGCACATCCTGATCGCGGGCGGGCGCTTCGACGCCCTCACCCGGCAGGCAAGCGCAGGGGCCGCCAGCTAGCTGGCGGCACAACAGGACTACAACTAATGAAAATCGTCAGCACCAACGTCTACGTTGGTCCGAATGTCTGGGCTCACTTCAGGGTCATCCGGCACATCATCGACCTCGGCGAGCTCGAGGCATGGCCGACGGGTCGCCTCGGCGATGCATTTGTCGGGCCGCTGCTCGAGGTGCTGCCCGGTCTGCATGAACACGGTTGCTCGTACCGGGAGCCGGGCGGTTTCGTGAGGCGCCTGCGCGAGGACGAGGGCACCTGGCTGGGGCACGTCATGGAACACGTGGCCATCGAGTTGCAGAATGTGGCCGGTTCGCCCGTCACATACGGCCGCACGCGCTCCATCGAGGGACAGCCTGGTTTCTACAACATGGTGTTCCAGTACAAGGACGAGGCGGTCGGCCGGGAGGCCAGCGCGCTCGCGCTGAAGCTGCTGTTGAGCCTGCTGCCCGAGGCGCTCAAGCCCGACGACGCACCGCCGTCCGACTGGGATTTCGAACAGGAGCGCGACAGCTTCATCCGCTACGCGCAGGCGCGGGCGCTGGGACCCAGTACCGCCTCGCTGGTGCGCGCGGCAGAGGCGCGGGACATCCCTTGGCTGAGGCTCAATCGTTACAGTCTCGTACAGTTCGGGCACGGCCGCTTCCAGCAACGCATCCAGGCGACGACGACGGGAAAAACCGGCAACATCGCCGTGGAACTTGCCGGCGACAAGGAGGAAACCAACGGTATCCTGCGTGACCTCGGGCTTCCGGTGCCCGAGCAGCGCCTGGTTCGCGGCCGCAGCGACGCGGTGCGTGCGGCGAAGGCCATCGGTTTCCCGGTGGTCCTGAAACCGCTTGCCGGCAACCACGGTCGCGGCGTGTCGATCAACCTCAAGACCGCCGAAGAGGTCGAGGTCGGGTTCGAGAAGGCACAGGAACATGGCCGCACGGTCATCGTCGAGAGCTACATCGAGGGCTACGATCACCGCCTGCTGGTCATCGACGGCAAGCTCGTTGCCGCGGCCAAGCGCGAACCGGGGCACGTCGTCGGCGACGGGGAGCACACCATCGAGCAGCTCGTGGACATCGTGAACGAAGATCCGCGCCGCGGCGTCGGTCACGAAAAAGTGCTGACACGCCTCGAGTTCGATCACCAGGCGGAGCGCCTGCTGAAAAAGATCGGTTACGACAGAGACACGGTGCCGGCGAAGGACGAGGTCGTCTATTTGCGTTCGACCGCCAATCTCTCGACGGGCGGCACGGCCATCGACGTCACGGACACTATTCACCCCGACAACCGGGAGATGGCGATCCGCGCAATAAGCGCCATCGGTCTCGACATCGGCGGCGTCGATTTCCTGACCAGGGACATTACGCTTTCCTATCGCGAAGCCGGCGGTGCGATATGCGAAGTCAATGCCGGGCCGGGCTTCCGCATGCACGTTGCGCCAAGCGAAGGCACGCCGCGTGACGTCGGCGGCGCCGTCGTCGACATGCTGTTTCCGCCCGGCGTGCCGACGCGCGTGCCGATTGCCGCGGTCACCGGAACGAACGGCAAGACGACGACCTCGCGGATGCTTGCCCACATACTGAAACTCTCGGGGTTCACGGTCGGCCTGACGTCGACCGATGGCGTCTACATCGATGGCAAGCTCAGCGTTGCGGGCGATATGACCGGGCCGAAGTCGGCGCAGATGATCCTGCGCGACCCGTCCGTGGATGCCGCGGTCATGGAGACGGCGCGCGGCGGCATGTTGCGCAGCGGCCTTGGCTTCGAGCGCTGTAATGTGGCTTGCTGCCTGAACGTGTCGGCCGATCATCTCGGCCTGCGCGGCATCGACACGGTCGAGCAGCTTGCCGAAGTCAAGCGTGTGCCGATCGAGATCGCGACGGACGCGGCCGTGCTTAACGCCGACGACCCCCTGTGCCTGCAGATGGCCGACTACACCGATGCGAATCGACTTTCCTATGTGACGATGAACCCGTCGCACGCACTCGTGAAGCAGCACATCAATGCGGGTGGCCAGGCATTCGTGCTCGAACAGGCGATGAACGGTCACATGATCACGATTTACGATGGCGAGACCCATACACCGCTCCTGTGGACGCACCTGATTCCCGCAACGATTGAGGGGCGCGCCATGCACAACGTGCAGAATGCGATGTTCGCGGCGGCGCTCGCGTACAACATGGGCGTCGGCCTCGAGGATATCCGCCACGGCCTGCGGACCTTCGATACGACCTTCTTCCAGGCGCCAGGGCGCATGAACATCTACGACGAGCATCCTTTCCGTGTGATGCTCGATTACGCACACAATCCCGCGGCCGTCAAAGCCATCTGCGACGTCGTCGACCGTTTCGACGTGGAGGGCCGGCGTATCCTGGTGCTTGCGGCGCCGGGCGATCGCCGCGACCAGGATATCCGGGATATCGCAGGCATCGCCGCAGGACGTTTCGATCACTATATTTGCCGGCGCGACGACAATCCCCGCGGCCGGGGACCCGACGAGGTACCCGTTATGCTCAAGGACAGACTGCTCGAAGGGGGCGTGTCCGCCGATAGCATCGAGGTGGTTCCCGATGAGCAGGAGGCGACGCTCAGGGCGCTCGAAAGGGCGGCGCCCGGCGACCTCGTTCTCGTGCTCGGCGACAACGTCAAGCGAACGTGGAAGCAGATCATCTATTTCAACTCCGGCGCTCACGGCGAAGAAGTGAAGGCCACGAAACCGATCAACCTCGAATTGCCCGAAACAGAGGATTTCACTTTCGCCGCCGATATCGAGCTGATCAGTGATGAACGCGGTGTCCGCATCGCAAGGGACGAGGCTGACTAGGGGCGTCGATGCAGTTTCTCGACGCGCGCAGACTGACCGGGCCGAGCCTCCTTTTCGACACCCACGGGAGCGTTCTCGACGTGGCTTGTTCCGGCGATGAGGCAGAGCGGCTCGCTCCGGTCTGGAAAAAGCACGTCGAACGCATGCTGGGCGAACTCGGCTGGACCGACACTGAATTCGCCACTGCGAAACTGGCCGGCGGCATAAGCCTCGCTTTCACCGCGCCGCTGGATGCGCTGTACGCAGCCTCGGCAATCAACGAGTGGGCCTGGGCTGCCTGCGATCAAGAGCTTAACGGCGCCGATGCGCCGGATTTCTCCGCGGCGCTGGCGGAGATACGCGACGCGATTGCCGAAGAAGCGAACCCTGAGCTGACGGTACTGGAAGCGCAGGCGGCGGCAAACGGTGTCACGATGCTATGGGACGATGACGAGGTCTCTCTCGGCCTCGGCAGGCACTCGGAGACCTGGCCGGTGCGCGAACTCCCCGAGCCCGGTTCGCTCGACTGGGCACAATTTCGCGACGTGCCGATAGCGCTCGTAACGGGTACCAACGGCAAGACGACCACGGTCAGGATGGCCGCGCACATCCTGCGTGCCGCGGGCCGCACCGTGGGTATGAGTTCGACGGATTACATTGCGATCAACAACGAAGTCGTCGATCGCGACGACTGGTCCGGGCCGGGCGGCGCGCGCAACGTCCTGCGCCGCAAGGAGGTCGACGCTGCAATCCTCGAGACGGCACGCGGCGGGCTGTTGCGCCGGGGTCTCGGCGTCTGCACTGCCGACGCGGCCGTGATAACCAATATCGGCCGCGATCACCTCGGCGATTTCGGTTCACGCAGCCTCGATGAACTCATGGACATCAAGTGGATCGTAAGCCGGGCCGTGCGCGACAACGGCACGCTGATCCTGAACGCGGACGATGCGAGGCTGGTCGAGCGCGCCCGCGATTACCCCGGCACGCTGGCGTGGTTTTCGCTGAACCCCGCAAATGCGATCGTGCAGTCGCATACGGGTAACGGCGGTACGGCGTACGTCCTTGAGGACGGCGAACTCGTGCAGGTCGAGGCAGGGGCCGTCGAGCGCATCTGCCGTGCCGCCGACATTCCGATCACCCTGCAGGGTGCCGCGCGGCACAACATTTCGAATGCACTCGCCGCCACCGCCCTGGCTCTTGCCATGGGAGTTTCGGTCCCCGACGTCCGCCGCGGCCTGACGACGATGACGCAGGAAGAGAATCCGGGACGCGGCAACGTCTTCGCGGTCGACGGTTTCAAGGTCATCATCGATTTTGCGCACAACCCGCAGGCAATCGACGCGCTGCTCGACATGGCGGCGGCGATGCAGGGCAAGCGCAAGGTGCTGTGCTTCGCGCAGGCGGGCGACCGGCCCGACGACCTGATACGCGAACTGGCGCGCAATGCCTGGGAAAAGGGCCTCGACCGCGTCATCGTCTCCGAGCTTGCGCATTACTACCGCGGGCGCGGTCCGGGAGAGGTTTTCGGCATCATCAGGGACGAATTACTTCGTTGCGGCGCGCGCGACGACCAGATCGAGCACAACGACGAGGAGCTCGAGTCCTTCGATTCGGCGCTTGCATGGGCAGAGCCCGACGACCTCGTCATCATGCTGGCACTCGAGCGCTCCCCCGAACTCTACGAGCGGATTCGCTCCGGCTAGCGGCGCAACACGAATTCCACGATCAGGGTCGCAACGGCGTCGGTGCTGCCGGGAGACAGGATATCGCCCGCCAGGACGTGGTTGCTGGGGTCTCCGGCGTGCTCGATTTCGATCAGCTCCTTGTGCGCTGCGCTTATGCGCTCGAATGCCTGCTTCGTGGCCTCGGGAGAAACGACCTCGTCGTCCGGCGACAGCAGCACGAGCAGGTTTTGCTCCAGCTGCATCGGCAGCCTCGAATCGAGCAGATCGACGAGCCGCATCACTTCGACGGCGGCCTCGATGGGGTAGCTCGTGGACCAGTAGCGCGCCTGTTGCTCGTTGTGCGCTTCCCAGCTCCGCGTATCGCCGGCGATCAGCCGCGCGATCAGCGGCCCGGCCGGCCGGGTCAGCCAGGCGGACTTGCCGTCGCTGGGCTGCAGGTTGGGCGAAATGACGACGATGTCCGAGACAACATCTGCGGTGTCGTGATCACTCATGGCGAGCGCCAGGGTGCCGCCGGTCGAGGTGCCGATAACGACCACCCTGTCGCCCAGTCGCGCACCGATCGCCAGCGCCTCGGCAGTATCGGCGAGCCAGTCCTCGGCCTGCACGGCGTGCATCGGGCGCTCGGCGTGACCGTGACCCGACAGCCGCGTTTCGAAAAGATTGGCCCCGAGCGCCGCCGCCACGCGCTCGGCCAGTGGCGCCGTTTCCTGGCGCGTGGCGGAGAAGCCGTGCAGGCTGACGACCGCGTAAGGGGTACGCGCGCCGGCCTCGCCATGCCAGGTCACGCGTTTCCCGGTGTCCGGTATCAGCGCGTATTGCGCCGCTACCCGCTGCTCGGCGGCGGCCAGCCAGGCCTCGATGTTGTCGGGCAGTTGCGGCTGTATCGCAGCGCTGACGAGCGCGGGCGGCGTGTTCAGGTAGACCAGGCCGCCGACCAGGGCGGCCGCCACGGCAATAAACAGGAGCTTGCGCTGCGCCATTTACTCCAGCCCGAGAATCAGGTCCCAGTGCCGTTTTTCAACGGGCATGATGGAGAGGCGGTTGCCGCGGCGCAGCAGGACCATGCCGTCGAGCTTTGCCTGTGCCTTGAGTTCGGCGAGGGTTATCGTGCGGGACAGTTTGCGCACGAAGTCGACGTCGACGAGCATCCAGCGCGGGTCGTCCTCGCTGCTCTTCGGGTCGTAATACTTCGAATCAGGATCGAACTGCGTAGGGTCTGCGTAGGGCTCGCTCGCGACTTTCATGATGCCGACGATGCCCGGTTCCTTGCAGTTGGAGTGATAGAAGAATACCTCGTCGCCCA
>CBDUCE010000119.1:0-9438 GCA_965365575.1 uncultured Gammaproteobacteria bacterium | reverse complement strand
GCGCATCGCTGCCGCCAGAAAAGCCAACAAAACACTGTACTTAGGTTCAGGTCGGGCCTTTTTGTGACGCCGTTCACGTCGTCCGGTCGACATAACGCCGGGCAATCCCGATCAGGTGGCCGTATTGACCCGGGCTCGAGCAGGCCCCTCGAATCGCAGTACGCCATCTTCGAGGGCACCCTTGAGGAACTTGTCGCGGTCCGCGAAGTAGTTCTGGGAGTTCAGCCAGGGCTCTCGATCGCCCTGTTTCGGCAGCTGGTCCATGACGCGCTGCAGGTAGCCTGATGAAAAGCCGGTGACCCACGGCTGCGATTCCATGTCCTCGTCGTCGGCGCGAAGTACGGGTACACACTTCCTGCTACCCGTCTCCTTCATGTGCCGGAGTACCCGGCAAGAGAAGCGGGCGATGAGATCGGCCCTCAGCGTCCAGGACGCGTTGATGTAGCCGAAGGTCGAGATCATGTTCGGAACCCTTTCGATCATGACGCCTTTGTACGTGAAGGCCCGCGGGAATTCGACGCGCCTGCCGTCAACGCGGAACTCCGCGCCGCCGAGGACGACGATGTCGAGCCCGGTAGCGGTCACGATAATGTCCGCTTCGACCGACTCGCCGGATTCGAGCAGGATGCCCGACTCGCTGAATGAGCGAACCCGGTCCGTGACGACAGAGGCTCGACCGGAGCGAATCGTCTCGAACAGGTCATTGTTCGGTATCAGGCAGAGCCTTTGCTCCCAGGGGTCGTAACGAGGATTGAAGTGCTTGTCGACGTCGTAGTCCGGGCCCAGCGTCCGTCGTGCATGGCCGACGAGCAGCCATCTTGCGAAACGGGGTCGCTTTCGTGCCACCCGGAACATGAACGCCTGCAATCGAACATTCTTCCAGCGCGTAATCCGGTAAGCGAGTCGCTCGGGGAGGATCTTGCCGAGCACGTTCGCAATGATGTCTTCATCCGGGAACGCGATCATGTACGTCGGCGAGCGCTGCAGCATCGTCACGTGCCCGGCTGTCCTGGCGAGTTCCGGGAGCAGCGTGACCGCGGTCGCTCCGGAGCCGATGACCACCACGCGCTTGCCGCTGTAGTCGAGATCTTCGGGCCATGCCTGCGGATGCACGATGGGGCCTGCGAAGCGCTCGCGGCCCGGAAAGTCCGGCGTGTGCCCGTGCTCGTAGCTGTAATAGCCGGCGCACATCAGCAGGAATCTGCAGCGTATCTGCCGCAGCTCCCTGTTCTCGCCGGACTCGACGTCAAGCGTCCAGGTGCAGTTGTCGCTCGACCACTCCGCCTTGATCAGGCGCTGGCGGTATCGTATCCGGCCTTCGATGTCGTGCTCGGACGCCGTTTCCCGGATGTACCGCAGTATCGCCGGTCCGTCCGCAATCGCTTTCGCCTCCTTCCACGGCTTGAAGCGGTAGCCCAGCGTGTGCATGTCGCTGTCCGATCGAATTCCCGGGTAACGGAACAAGTCCCACGTTCCGCCCATGCGCTCGCGACCTTCGAGGATGACGAAGTCGGTGTCGGGCAGCTCTGCCCGAAGGTGGCAGGCGGCGCCAATGCCGGACAGGCCGGCACCGATGATGACGACATCGTGGTAGTTGCTCGTCGATTCCTGCATCCCGGGAGATCATCGCACGTTTCCGCAAAACGCGGGGCGATGCCGGCGTGGACTCAGCCCTCGCGCAGGTAGCCCCAGGTGTGCAGCCTGTCGTGGTCCTCGAACCAGCGGTCGCCGATGTCCGTGCGGTAGTACATATTTGGAATCAGCACGTTACGAACACGCTGGTATGCCTGTGCCTGCGCCTGCTTCACCGAAGGCCCGAGGCCCGTCACTATCAGCACGACCCCGGAGTTTCCGGTAATGAGCCACTCACCGTTGACCTCGCGCACATCCTCGATGTGTATGCCGTCGCGGTTCGGTTTGCGAAAGATGATGACCCGGTCCTTCGAGTTCGCGTTGAAGGTTTTCGGATCGTCGTACGGAAACGGGGGCACGACGATACGCAGGCCGATCTGGAATCCGCTGCGTGTCTTGAAGCGCGACAGGCTGCCGCTCGCCATCCCGTGGAAGAACTCGCCCATCGGCATCGAGATGCCGTCGCTCTGAATGCTGATCGTCGGATAGCCGAAGCGCGCGGTGAATTCGAGCGGATAAATGCCCTGGCCGTTCACGATGCAGTTGACGTCCATGTAGCCCACATAACCTTCCTCCGCGAGCTTGTCACGGAGCTTCGCGAGCGTCGCGCGAAAAATCTTGTTCGGCTCGCTCCAGTACATGCAGGTGCCCATCTCGCCGGTAGCCGGCCCGATGTTCCCGGGGAACAGCGGCTTGTGCTCGAAGTTCACGTTGATGGGCAGCATGAAGTCCTTGCCGTTGAAGAACGCCCCAACCGCGACCTCGACGCCGCGCACGCGCCGTTGCAGCTGGAATACCTTGACGGTATCCGCGTAAACCGCCTTGTAGCTCTCGAGGACGTGAATGACATCGACGCCGTCGTCTTCCTGGCCGACGAACAGCAGCCGCTTGATATTCTGCGCCTCGCCGCTCGGCTTGATCACATACGGGGCTGGGTTCGCCTTCACGTGAGCGATGGCCGAGTCGAAATCCGTGAATTCCTGGAACGGGATGATGGAAACACCGTGCTTGCGCAATTCCTCCTGGCCGAAGCTGCGGTCGTCCTCGAGCCGATCCGTGTACGCGGTGCCGCCTACGACGTGTTTGCCGGCAGCTCGCAGTGCCGCCGCCTTTTCCCCCTGGCCGAGAACGTCGTCGAACACGATGACATCAGCCCAGTCCACGTGTGATTCCCAGTCATCGACCTTGGGTACGAACCCGTCAGCAATCTGCCGCTCCGACTCGCTATCGATGTAGTACCGCACCTCGTTGCCGTCGCGATGCACCTGCCAGGCGATGTCGCTGATCAGCGCATCGATCGAGACGAACAGGAAACGGCGGGGTGTCGTGGTCATGGCGAATCGGTCCCGTGGAAAGCGCGTATCATGGGTTTTCCCCGTTCGCGCCGCAACAACGTTTTCCGGGCGAATACCGCACGGTCGCCCGGTGCTCGACGTCTTCCCGGTAGTAAGCCACGTCCTTGAACTGCTGCTTTACGTACAGCGGTGCCTGGTCGACGAAATGGGCAGAGGAAGGATCGTTACTCTGCCCGCCCACGAGTATCGATTTGGCCTTTACTCTGTCGCCGAACTCGACGACCGCGACGAAACTATTGCCGTTGTCGCCGTACAGTCGCTTCGTGCCTTCGTGCCGCTTCGCGCCGAAGTCGGCGAGCGCACCCCAGCGGCTGTTCGCCATACCGACGGCAAGGCTCGCCGCGTTATCGTCGTACTCGAGATCAATGGCACCCGACAGACGCTGGAAGCGATTGATCTCACCCCAGGGCGTGCGCCAGTCGCCGAAGTCGCTCTCCAGCATCGCGACCGTTTCTGCAAATACCCCGAGACGTTCTGCCGGCGGAGTCGCAGTACCCAGCATAGTGATCCGCTCCATCTCACTCAGCCCGTCGGGGAAGGTCGCGCCGGCCAGGTAGCGCATCCCGTAGAAATGGGCCAGCGACATGGCCACCGAATCCTTGCCGGTTGCGAGGTCCCAGTCTTTCAATACCTCGATCGGTTCGGTCAGCGCGGCATCACGCTCGTCCGCCTGGTCCCAGGCCTCCAGCAGGCCGCCGATCAGTTCTTCGAAACCAGGCAGATAAGGATCGTGGGCGAGTTCTATCAGCCCGTCGAGGGTCAGGTCATCCACGTCCGAGAGCACCCGAACGGCGTGCACGCCGCGAAAATTTTCATCGTCGGGCGCCATGTAGGGCGGGTAATCCTCGCGCTTCGGACTGAATTCGTCGGCCGCGGTAAAAGGCGTCGAGTTCGCGTTCTGGATCCAGCCGTTCGGCGGATTCAGGATCGTGATTGCCTCGTCGACAGTATGCAGCCCCTGCCAGTCCGTTTCGGGGTCGCTGCCGTCCACCGGCTGCGAGAAATCGAAGCGCGTATTTCGCTGCGGTATGAAGTTACCATGGAAGTAGGCGATGTTGCCTTCTGCATCAGCAAACACCGTGTTGTTCGACGAGTTGGTGCGGATGTTCATCATCTCGCGGAATTCGTCGTAGTTGGCGAGCTTCGTTCGCGTGTAAGACTGGATGAGCGCATTGACCGGGTCCCAGTTGATGCGCGTCACGGTCCACTTGCCGTCGATCGAGTGTGTCACCGGTCCGTGGTGAGTGCGGTAGACGGTGAAGGTGCGCTCGTCCATCCCGTCGCCCTCTTTATATTTCAACCGAACCCTGGAAATCTCCACGGGCCTCGTATCTTCGCCGTAGCGATACACGAGCTCGCCGTTCACGCGACTTACGTCTTCGACGAACTCGTCGATGAAGTCGACGTACGTCGAGGTGTGCATCCAGCCGGTCTTCTCGTTGAAGCCCTGGTAGACGAAGAACTGTCCCCAGGTCACCGCGCCGTAGGCGTTGAGGCCCTCTTCGCTCACCACGTGTACTTCGCCGCGGAAATAGAACGACGTGTGCGGGTTGATCAGCAACATGGCGTTGCCGGATTCCGTTCGGTCGCCCGCAATCGCGAAACCGTTGGATCCTCCCGGCGGCGCAAACTCCGACTCGATTTCCCGTGCCGCCGCGATCGCTTCCGCGGCATCATCTCCGCCGTAGAATCGCGCGATCCGCTCCAGCGGGATCTGCTCGATGTCACCGCCGATCGAGCCCTCGCTGAAAAACATCGGCATCCAGGGCTCGAAACGAGTCAGCAGTTTCGGCTTCAGGCCCGGGTGCGTCAGCAGGTAATAGTTGAGGCCGTCGGCCCAGGCGTCGCACAGCGCCCTGAGCCAGTCGGGTGCCGATGCGTAGGCCGCTTTTGCCTCGTCGATCGTCATATACAGGCGCGCGCGCAGGTCGCTGAAGATCGCATTCTCGCCCTCGATCTCTGCCAGCCGGCCGATGGCCCAGACGTAGTTGCGCTCGATTCGCGGGAAGTCGTCTTCCGCCTGTGCGTACAGCATGCCGAACACCGCGTCTGCGTCGGTCTTGCCGTAGACGTGCGGCACGCCGAAGTCGTCGCGGATGATTTCGACGCGCGCGGCTTGCTCCTCAAGTCGCGCCAGTTCCGGGTCAGCTGCCGCAACAGGCTGGCCGGCATCCTGTGTGCAGGCGGCAACACCGAGAAGAACGAGCAGAATAAACGCGTGCAAGAGCCTCTGTGTCATCGTGATGAATCCGTAGTCTTTAATCGCTTATCTGCGGCGGCCGTCGTCCCGGCCAGTCGCCGAACTGCATTTCGAATTCGATGCCGACGCCGATGTTGCGCTCGCGATCCTCGATCAGGAAATCGCGCGGCCAGTTCATGTAGGTCAGCAGCTCGACGAACAGCCACTCGCGCGAGATCTGCCGCCGGTACCGGAGCTCGACGCCGTAATCCTGGAGCGGCACTTCATAGTCGGTTTCGCCGGTGGCGTACACCGCGTAGGAGAACGCGTGCTTCTTCGACAGGTTCTGGTAAGCGACGAGCTTTGTGGTCCAGGAAAGCCCTTCGACTTCTTCCTCGACGACGCCGATCGAATACGAGCGCAACAGCCAGGTGTCATTGAAAACATGATCGAGCACGTTCTGAAACGAGACGCCGGCGCCACGCTGGTTCTGCACGAACACGCGCGGCTCGATCCGCCACAGCCAGTCTTCGCCGAATGTCTTGTGCCAGCGGTACGTGGCCCGGACAAAGGGTTCGAGCGGCGTCGCCATCCGCACGCCCGCGCCGAACGACCACCCACGCTTCAGGGTCGCGTCACGGCTGTAACCGATGCCCAGCAGCCAGTCTTCATCCTGGAAATCATTGAAGCGGTCCGGCAGTGTGTCGATATTGTCGTCGCTCGACCCGTCGACGAAATCGTTAACATCGCCCCGGCCGAGCAACAGGCTGGTCCGCTTGTTCAACGCCGGCAAGCCGAAACGCGCCTTCAGCCGGATGCGCTCGCGCAGCCCGTCGCGCTGGTCCCACTGCCCACCGACGGAAAGGCGCCCGCGCGTCACCGTCGCCTCTTCCTCAACCTCGGCGGATCCGAAGATATTATCGACCGTCTGCGCGGTGCCGACGACGACATCCTCGACGGTTCGCTGCGTACGATCGAGCAGAGGCTCCGGCTGAACCGTTATGGGCTCTTCCTCGACCCATTCCCCGGGAAGAGGATGCTCGTTGATGGAAACAGGCACCGGCTCATCGACAACCTGCTCGTCTGAAACAGGCGCTGCTTCCTCCTCAGGCGACGTCGCGCAGGCGGAGATCAGCGCCAGTATTACTGCCGCCGCGAGTCCGGCCGCCGGGCGACCGATTCCGGTATGGAGCGGGTCCCCCGCAATCATGAAATCGCCGGCAACACCAGGCTCGCGAGGCTCAGCAACAGGAAAAACCCACACATGTCCGTGACTGTCGTCAATAGCGGCCCCGACGCAACTGCCGGATCGAAATTAAAACGCTTTAATAATAGCGGTACCGTGCCGCCGATCGAAACCGCGACGACGGTATTTATCGCGAGCGCCGCGCCAACCACCAGCCCGAGGACCGCATTCCCTTTCCACGCCCACGCGGCCAGTCCGAGCAGCAGCCCGAGCGCGAGACCGTTGATGACGCCGACGATAGCCTCCTTGCGCCACACGCGCAGCACGTCGCGGGGAAGCGCGGCGCCGAGTGTCAGCTCGCGCATGCTCACGGCTACCGCCTGGTTGCCCGAGCAGCCGCTCATGTCCGAGACGATTGGCAGGAATACCGCCAGCGCGATGACCGCGGTCAGGGTGTCTTCATAAAACGCGATGACACTGGCCGCGATGATATTGAGCACTATGTTGATGCTCAGCCACGACAGACGGCGCGCGGACCGCACTGATACCGGCATGCTGCGCAGCTCGTCGCCGCCGATGATGCCTGCCGCCTTGAGGCTGGCGGCCTCGGATCTTTCCGCCAGCGCCTCGAGAACGGCACGGCGCCGTACGATACCGAGCATCATGCCGCGCGTATTGACGACGGGCACGGCGGCGATATCGTGCTCGTCGAAGAACCTCTCGAGCTCGTCCAGACTTGCATCGGGCGGCACCGTGTACGCCGGCCTGGCGAGTTCGCCAATCTTGCCATCGAGATCGGCAACCACGAGGTCGCGTATGCGAATGACGCCTTTCAGCTTGCGCTTTATTACAACCACGTAGACGTAGTGAACCGTCAGCAGGTGGTAGTCGATGTCTTCACGCGTCAGATCCTCGACGACTTCGCGCACCGTCAGGGCCATCGGGTAGGACGCAAACTCCGTCATCATGAGACCGCCCGCCTGGTCTGCGGCGTAGGTGCTCAGTTCGCGGATTTCCTCGGCGTCCTCCTCCGCGAGTTCCGCGATAATCGCCTCGGCGTCGTCGGCATCCAGTTCCGAGAGCAGGTCGACGCGGTGGTCGCTGGCCAACTCCTCGACGATGGGGGCGGCTTTCTGCGCCGGCATCTCCTCGATCAGGTCGGCCGCGTGTGCGTCGGAAACGATCTCGAGCAGCGATGCCGCCCGCTCCGGCGGCAATAACGCCAGCAGCGTGCGCTGGTCGTCCGGGGCCAGCACGTAGATCTCGTGCAGCAGCTCATCCGGGTGCATCGTGTCGAGCATGGCTTCGACGTCTTCGGCACTACCCGAACGAAGCAGATCCTCGAGCTTTACCGGTGTTTCGTCTTCTGCTGCCTGCATGTTCGTACCTCCGCGGCCCAGGTCAGGTAGCACCATCATACGCTGCCGCGCGAATCCCGCATAAGCTGCACTCTCGTGCGTATTCCATTGCTGCCGCCCCGGCGCTAAGCTTCGTTAATGACCTATTGCCTCGCCGCCACCGTCACCGACGGGCTCGTTTTCGTCTCCGATTCGAGGACGAATGCCGGCATAGACCAACTCGGTACGTTCAGCAAGATGCACCCGTTCACGGATATTCCCGGGCGGTTTTTTACCTTGCTGAGCGCAGGCAACCTGGCCACGACCCAGGCGGTGGTCGCCCGGTTGCACCGGGACATCCGGGAGAACGCGGAACTCAGCCTCGCGACCGTCAACCGAATTCGCGAGGCGGCTGATTACGTGGGCGACGTGAGCCGCGAGGTGCAGGCAAAATACGTGGAACCGGAACGAACGGACGGATTCTCTCCGGACGCTGACTTCATTTTCGGCGGCCAGATCGGCGATTCGGAGCACAGCCTGTTTCACATTTACGCGCAGGGAAATTATTTCTCGCCGACCGAGCTGGCGCCTTTTGTGCAGATCGGCGAACAAAAATACGGCAAACCGATCCTGGATCGGATCGTGCATGTCGATGCCCCGCTCGAAACCGTCGCGCTCTGCGGGCTCGTGTCAATGGACTCGACGATGCGCAGCAACGCCGGCGTCGGTCCCCCGATCGAGCTGATGATCTATAGCGCCGGCTCGCCCGGCGTCCACACCCATATCGTTTATGGCGAAGACGATCCGTATCTCCGCGAAGTTCGCGAATCGTGGGCGGAGAATCTGCGACTCGCGTTCGAGCAGCTGCCGCCGATCAGCCTGCCGCAGAAGAAGGTGCGCCTGGTCGATCCGTGAACCGCCGGATAGCGTGTCGCACGAGATCGATCTTTTCAGCGATCGTCGCCGTAATTACGAACGGATAGGCATCGCCGAGGCCGAGGCTGCGCATGACGTCGTTGAGCCTTACAGCCAGGTCGATGAAAACGCCTTGCCAGTCATCGAAGCCGGATACGCTTATCAGACCGTTCGCATCCGCTGTTTCGAGCGCGGATCGGATATGCAACCAGTGTGCGAAGGTCTCGGCCCAGTCTTCCGCCGGGTGGGCACTCGCGTATGCCGTGATGTAATGCTGTTCCCACCCGGGGCGCGGACCGTTGTGGTAATAGCTTCGCAGTGCCTCGTCGTATCTAACTGACTCGTCCCCGAACAGGCGGCGCGCCTCAGCTCGTAGTTCGTCGTCCAGCATCAGGTCAAAGTAGTAATGCCCCGCCTCGTGACGAAAATGACCGAGCAGCGTCCGGTAGGGTTCGATCATCAGCTGCCGCATTTGCTCACGGTAGACATCGTCGGCTTCAGCGGCGTTGATCGTAATGACGCCCTGGGAGTGACCGATGTTCACGTGTTCCTCGTGGACATCCGGGTTGGTGCGTTGGTCCTCCTTGAACATGAACCGCAGCCGCGATGAGTCGACGGGGAGCCGCAGGCTCAACAGGTCGTAAACGAGCCTGCGCTTCGCCTGCTCGAGTTTGCGCCAGCGATCACGGTTCTCGGACTTGGACAACGCCGGGATGACCTCGCTGCTACGGCACGCAATGCACACACCGTTGGCCACCGCAAGATCACCGAGCCAGTTGCAGCGACTCGCGCCGCCGCGGTTCGCACAAAACGGCAGCCCGGCACCGGGCTCGG
>CBDUCE010000118.1:0-9528 GCA_965365575.1 uncultured Gammaproteobacteria bacterium | reverse complement strand
CGATCCGCATGGCGATTTCCATCGCCTGCTCGTAATTGAGCCGCGGATCCACGGTGGACTTGTACGCCTGCGCGAGGTCGCCGTCCGTCAGGCCGCGGGCGCCGCCCGTGCATTCAGTGACGTTCTCGCCCGTGAGTTCGAGGTGCACGCCGCCGAGGTGGCTGCCCATGGACCGGTGCACCCGAAACGCGGCCTCCAGTTCCGCGACGATATTGTCGAAGCGCCGCGTCTTGACGCCGCCGGACGTGCTCTCGGTGTTGCCGTGCATGGGGTCGCACACCCACAGCACCGGCGAACCGGTCTCGCGCACCGCCGTGATCAGGTCGGGCAAATGCTCTTCGATAGCGCGCGCGCCGAAACGATGAATCAGGGTCAGGCGGCCCGGCTCGTTGTTCGGATTGAGTATCGCAACCAGCTCCTGGATCCATTCCCGCGTCATGCCGGGGCCCACCTTGATCCCCACCGGGTTTGCGATACCGCGGAAGAACTCGACGTGCGCGCCGTCGGTCGCGGCGGTCCGCATCCCGATCCACGGAAAGTGGGTCGTCAGGTTATACCAACGCTCGCGGCGCTCGAGGAATCGTGTCTGCGCCTGCTCGTACAGCAGATGCAAGCCTTCGTGGGCTGCGTAGATATCCGCCCTGCGCGTCTTGTGCACCGGCTGACCGGCAATCGTTTCCAGAAAATCCAGGGAATCCGAGATGGACGAAACGATCGCGTGGTATTCGTCCGCCATGGGCGAATGGCCGACCCAGTTGACGTCCCAGTATTCCGGATGATGCAGGTCGGCAAAGCCGCCGTCGATGAGCGAACGCACGAAATTCAGGGTCAGGGCCGCACGCTCGTAGCCGCGCAGGATGAGCTGCGGGTCCGGCACGCGGTCGGGCGCCGTGAACGGATTGCGGTTCACGAGGTCGCCGCGAAAACTCGGCAACGACTGCCCCTCCCGCGTCTCGGTGTCGGCGGACCGGGGCTTTGCATACTGGCCAGCCATGCGACCGACGCGAACGACCGGTTTCTTGAGCCCGTAGAGGATCACGAGACTCATCTGCAACAGGATCTTCAGCTTTGCGACGATATTCTCCGACGTGCATTCGTCGAACGTCTCGGCGCAGTCGCCGCCCTGCAGGATGAACGCCTCGCCGCGCTGCGCCCGTGCGAATTCGTCCTTCAGCGCGTCGATCTCCCATGACGTCACGAGCGGCGGCAACCGGCTCAGCTCGGCCACCGCGAGATCGAGAGCCGCCTGGTCCGGGTAGGCCGGCTGCTGTGCCGCCGGCAGCGCCTGCCAGCTCGCCGGGTGCCAGCCGCCCCTGGGAACAGTACCTGTCATGGGCGCATCCGTTTCATCCGCGGGACTATGCCATGCTGCATTGCAAAACTGCAAAGCTTTCATCTGGAAAGGTTTCGCCGACATTGGCACAATGCGCGCCATCTTCGAACCGCCTGTCCAGGGCGGCATATTTCTCAGGAGCCTCCATGCAAGAGATCCTCGTGCTCGGCGCCGGCAAGATCGGCGCGCTCATATCCGGGTTGCTGGCCGAAAGCGGCGGCTATCGGGTTCAACTCGCCGATGCCGTGCCCGGCGTCGCCAAATCGGTGGCCACAGCTCACCGGCTCGATGCAATCAACGCTTTCGACCTCGACGCGAGCGACGAGCAGGCACTCACCCGGCATGTGCGCGAGCACCGGCCGGCCACGGTGGTATCGAGCCTGCCCTATTTCTGTAACGCCGCGGTCGCCGAGGTGGCCCGCTCCGAAGGCCTGCACTACTTTGACCTGACGGAGGACGTCGCGGTCACCGCCGCGGTGCGTTCGATCGCCGAAGGTGCATCAACCGCGTTCGTGCCGCAATGCGGTCTCGCGCCGGGCTTCATCAGCATCGCGGCAAACGAACTGATTCAGCACTTCGACGAGCTGCGCTCGGTAAAGCTCCGCGTCGGCGCACTGCCGCAGCATCCCAACAATGTGCTCAAGTATTCGCTCACCTGGTCGACGGACGGCGTCATCAACGAGTACGGCAACCTCTGCAACGCCATCGTCGATGGCAAAGAGGTCGACGTGCTGCCCCTCGAGGGCCTCGAGTCGATCGAGATCGATGGCAAGCTCTACGAGGCCTTCAACACCTCGGGTGGGCTGGGGTCGCTCTCGGAAACCTACGGCGACCGCGTGAAGACCATGAACTACAAGACGATTCGCTACCCCGGGCACTGCGAGCAGATGCGCCTGCTGATGAACGGCCTCAAGCTGAACCACGACCGGGAGACACTAAAGCGCATTCTCGAGAATTCGGTGCCACAGACCCTGCAGGACGTCGTGATCATCTATGCAGCGGTTACCGGATTACAGGACGGCGAGTTTCGCGAAGAGAATTATGTTAACAAGGTCTACCCGCAGGTCGTTGCAGGCCGACTCTGGTCGGCCATCCAGGTCACGACGGCCGCGGGCGTCTGCGCCGTCATTGATATCGTGCTGGCCGACCCCGATAACTACGAGGGATTCGTTGCGCAGGAGCGGTTCCGCCTCGAGGATGTGCTCGAGAACCGGTTCGGCCGCTATTACGCCTACGGCGGCAACAACAGGGAATCGGCCGCGATGATTGCGCGTGGCGAAACCGGACACCAGCGCAGCAGCGCCGGAGGATGAGATTATGAAGAAGATTCTTGAATCGCTCGGACTCGGGGCCACGAACCCGGGCACGTGGTTCGGCAGCGACAGCAGCGAGGACGCCTCGGCTCCGCTGATCGAATCGATCAACCCCGCGAACGGTGAATTGATCGCGGGCGTGCGCTCGACGACATCGGTCGAGTACGATCGCCTCGTCAACCTGGCAGGAGACTCGTTCAGGGAATGGCGCAACGTGCCCGCGCCCGTGCGCGGCGAAGCTGCGCGGCACATCGGCAACGCGCTGCGCGACCACAAGGATGCGCTCGGCAGCCTCGTGTCGCTCGAAAACGGCAAGATCAAGGCGGAAGGCGACGGCGAAGTTCAGGAGATGATCGATATCTTCGATTTCGCAGTCGGTCAGTCGCGCATGCTGTACGGCAAAACGATGCATTCCGAGCGCCTGCAGCATCGCATGTACGAGCAATGGCACCCGCTCGGCCTCGTCGGCACCATCACCGCATTCAACTTCCCGGTTGCGGTATGGTCGTGGAACACGAGTCTCGCCTCTATCTGCGGCAATGTGAGCATTTGGAAGCCGTCCCCCAAGACACCGCTGTGCGGCGTTGCGGTACAGAAGATCGTCAACGAGGCCGTTGCCGATCTCGATTTGCCGCCGTTTGCCTGCCTCATCAACGACGGCAGCAACGAACTCGCGCAGCAGTTCGTTGACGACCGGCGTATCGATCTGATCTCGTTTACGGGCTCGTCCGCGGTCGGCCGCCAGGTCGGCGTGCAGGTCGCAGCGCGCATGGGCAAGGTGCTGCTCGAACTGGGCGGCAACAACGCCATCATCGTCGATGAGCATGCCAACATGGAACTCGTGGTGCCGGCGATCGTCTTCGGCGCCGTCGGCACGGCCGGCCAGCGCTGCACGACGACGCGCCGCGTCATCGTGCACGAGTCACGGCTCGACGAACTCAAGGCCGGTCTGGTAAAAGCCTATGAGCAGGTACGGATCGGCGATCCACTGGATCCGAAGACCCTGATGGGTCCGCTGATCGACGTATCGGCGATCGAGCGTGTCGAAGCGGCGATCGACGCGGTTCGCAACGCGGGCGGTGACATCCTCTGCGGCGGCGAACGGATAGAGGGTCCGGGCAATTTCATGACCCCGGCCATCGCGGTTGCGAAGAACGACTGGGATATCGTGCAAACCGAGACCTTCGGCCCGCTGCTCTACCTGCTGCCCTACAACACCCTGGACGAAGCCATCGAGATGCAGAACGGCGTCGTACAGGGACTGTCGTCGGCGATCTTCACGGACAGCCTGCAGAACGCGGAGTACTTCCTGTCGCAGTCCGGCTCCGACTGCGGCATCGCAAATGTCAACATCGGCACGTCGGGTGCAGAGATCGGCGGCGCGTTCGGCGGCGAAAAGGAAACAGGCGGCGGACGCGAGGCCGGCTCGGATGCCTGGCGCGCCTATATGCGTCGCCAGACCAACACGATCAACTGGGGCAAGGAATTGCCGCTTGCGCAGGGCATCAGTTTCGACATCTAGAAATTGGGGACAGTGACTTTCAGTGCCAGGCGCTCTCGCCTGGCACTGAAAGTCACTGTCCCCTAATCGGACCTGATCGATTCGAAGCGGTTCTCGGCACGGTTCTTGCGGACCGCGCCGGCCGTGAAAACCTGCCCGCTCATGGCGATGTATACGCCCGGCGGGGAGGCCTGAACCGCGGCGACGGCCATGCCGACGTTGAAAATGGCGTCGGTGGTGCGGAACCGGGCCGGGGTCAGCGCGCCGGTGAGCACGATCGTCTTGTCGCTGATCCCGTGCAGCGCCTCGGCTGTCTCGGCCATGGTGTCCGTACCGTGCGTGATGACGTAGAGACTTGCGTCGTCTTTTTCGATGTAGCTGCGCAGTTGCGCGCGATCCGTGTCAGTGATCTCGAGGCTGTCTTTTTGCAACAAGGACACGATCTCGTAGTCAAACTGAACGAGCCCTTCCTTGAGGATGTGCTCGACCTGCGACTCGCCGACTTCGAACTGGCTCAGCGCGTCAAAGTAGATCTTGTCGATGGTGCCGCCGGTCGTAATGAATCGGATAAACATGGAGCGAAGCATGCCACCAAAACGCCGCGATCAACAGCTGCCAGCCCTGCTATCATGACGCCATGAACACGAGACTTCGCCAGGCCCTGATCGCCGTATTTTGTGCCTTTCTTGCCTTCACCGCCGGCGCCGCCGACAAACGAGTCGTCGTACTCGAAGTCAAGGGCGGCATTGGGGTCGCAACCACCGATTACATACTCAGCGGGCTCGAATACGCCGAGGCGCAACGAGCCGAGCTGGTTATCCTGGCAATCGACACGCCCGGCGGCCTGGTTAACGCCACCCGGGACATCATCCAGGGCATCCTGGGCTCGAGCGTGCCGGTAGCCACCTACGTTTCGCCCGCCGGTGCGCGGGCCGCCAGTGCGGGCACCTATATCTTGCTGGCCAGCCACGTGGCAGCCATGGCGCCCACGACCAGCATCGGCGCGGCCACACCCGTCCCCCTGGGCGGCGATTTTTCCCCGCCGGACCCGGAGCGAAAGCCGCTGCCCGAGGTTCCGGGGCTCGAAGACGGCGCCGACGAACCGGAGCCGGAAGCCGCTGAAGAGACGCAGGGCAAGGACTCCGGCACCGCGATGGATCGCAAGGTAATGAACGATGCGATCTCCTACATCCGCTCCCTTGCCGAACGTTATGGCCGCAACGCCGACTGGGCCGAGGAGGCCGTGCGGTCCGCGGCAACGCTCACCGACCAGGAAGCGCTGGAGCAGAACGTCATCGAGTACATAGCCACGTCGCAGGCGGACCTGCTCGAGCAATTGCACGAAGTGGAACTGTCCGTCGATAACCGGACGATAACGCTCGATACGGCGAATGCCGTGCTGGACAAGTTCGAGCCGAACTGGCGCATCCGTTTCCTGTCAATGCTCACCGATCCGAACGTCGTGCTCATCCTCGGATTGATCGGTTTCTATGGCCTGCTGATCGAGGCATGGAATCCCGGCGGAATCGTTCCCGGCGTTGTCGGCGTCATTTGCCTGTTGCTCGCTGCGTACGGGGTGCAGGCTTTACCGGTCAATTACGCCGGCCTTGCGCTTATCCTGGTCGGCCTGGCATTGATGACAGCGGAGGCTTTCGCACCGAGTTTCGGCGCGCTCGGACTCGGCGGAATCGCCGCATTCGTATTCGGAGCAATACTGATGTTCGACAGCGACATACCCGGCTTCGGCGTCTCCGTCTCGTTCGTTATCGGAATCGCCATCGCCTCGGCCGTGTTCATCATATGGACCGTAAGCTACCTGTTGAAACTGCGCAAACGCGGTGCCGTGTCGGGCGCGGAGTCGATCGTCGGTGGTATCGGCACCGCGATCGAAGACTTCGACGGCGAGGGACGCGTCTGGCTCGAGGGCGAGGCCTGGCATGCGTACAGCAAGGTCCCGATCGAAAAAGACCAGCACGTCGAAGTCACTGCAATGGACGGGCTGGTGCTGCAGGTGGAGCCGGTTGCAACCGGCCCGGCTGACGCACCCGCGGCACCCTGAATCTGATTACTACTGAAGGAAATATCCCATGGAAAGCTTACTGCCCCTCGGATTTGTCATCGTTATCGTCGCCGCACTCGCGACGCAGATCTTCAAGATCCTGCAGGAGTATGAGCGCGGCGTCATCTTCTTCCTCGGCCGCTTCCAGACCGTGAAGGGCCCCGGCCTGATCATCCTGATCCCGTTCCTGCAGCGGATGACCAAGGTCGATCTGCGCGTCATCGTGCTCGACGTGCCAACGCAGGACGTCATTTCGCGGGACAACGTCTCGGTGCGCGTAAATGCGGTCATCTACTTCCGGATCGTCGATCCCGAAAAAGCGATCATCCGGGTTGCCAACGTGTTCGAGGCGACCAGCCAGTTGTCGCAGACGACTCTGCGTTCAGTCCTCGGCCAGCACGACCTCGACGATATGCTCGCCGAACGCGACAGGCTCAATGCCGATATCCAGGAAATCCTGGACCAGCGCACCGACAATTGGGGCATCAAGGTCGCCAACGTCGAGATCAAGCACGTGGACCTCGACGAGAGCATGATCCGCGCAATTGCTCAGCAGGCGGAGGCCGAACGTGCGCGGCGTGCCAAGGTCATCAACGCCGAGGGCGAAAAGCAGGCAGCGACGATGCTCGCCGAAGCGGCAAACATGCTGGCCAAGGAAGATTCCGCGCTGACGCTCAGATACCTGCAGACGCTCAAGGAAATCTCCAACGAGAGGACCAACACCATCGTGTTCCCGATCGACCTGGTCGAGAAGATGGGGAGTGCGGCGAAAGCCCTGAGCAAGGACCGCTCTTCCGGCTGATGCCTCCGCGGGAACGGGCTAGCGCCCGCTTGCTGCGGGCGGGATATCGACGGTGATCTTCGCGCCGCCGAGCGCGGACCGCTCGATCGTCAGCGTGCCACCGTAGGACGCGGCGATGTCGTGCACAATGGCGAGGCCGATGCCGTGTCCCGGCGTCGCCTCGTCCAGGCGGGTGCCGCGCTCGAGCAGCGCCTCCGCGGCCTCTTCCGGGATCCCCGGGCCGTCATCGTCCACGGTCAGTCGCATCCCGCCCGTGCGCCCAACGGCGCTTGCCGAGGGGTGTACCCTGATGGATACTCGTCGCGCGCACCATTTGCAGGCATTGTCCAGCAGGTTCCCGGCAAGCTCGAGGAAGTCGCCCCTGTCGCCGCGGAATGCAAGGTCCGGCGTCACTTCCGAATCGATGGTGAGGTGCTTGTCGTGATAGACCTTTCCCAGGCCGCTTACCAGGCGCTCCACTTCCTGCGCCACCGGCACCGGCCCCAGCACCAGGTTGTCCGCCGCCGGGGTCGCGGGCTTCCTGAGCTGGTAGCGGACGATCTCGTCCATGCGCTCGATCTGCTCGTTGAACCGCCCCTTTAGCTGCGACGAGGATCCGAAGTCCTCGGTCAGCGCCCGCATGGCAGCCAGTGGCGTTTTCAGGCTGTGCGCAAGATTGTCGAGCGTGTGCCGGTAGCGGTCTGATCGCGCGCGTTCGTTGTCGATCAGCAGGTTCATGTTGCGTGCGACCCCGGTGAGCTCTGTCGGGAATTTCTCGGAGAGCGACGACCGTCTGCCTTCTTCAATCTCCCCGATCTCGGTCTCGATCTGCCGCAACGGGCGCAGCAGGCCACGCATGAGCATCGAAATGGATAGCAGCATGATCAGCGCGATGGCGGCGAACCAGCCGATCAACTGGCGGCGGAACTCCGCGACCTGGGCGTTGAAAGAGTCGAGGCTCTCGGCCACCTTGAACACATAGGGCTTCAGCTCGCCGTCCGGGAACTCCCACTGCACGGCCAGGCTGAGGGTCAGCAGCGGCGTACCGTCATCGAGCGACTCGCGCTCGAAAACGCGGGTGCCGAGCTGCGGAAATCCGTCCTGCGAAATCTCGAGACCGAGCGCCGAACGTGAACGCCAGGTGAGCTGTCCGCTATCGTCACGCAGTTCCCCGTAAAGGCCGGAGCCGATCGTGTTGAAGCGCTCCTCGTGCAGGTCTGGCGGGAAGCTCAGGGCGCCCTCATCGTTCGGGTTCGCTGCCGCCAGCAGCTGCATGAGGTGGCCGTCGAGGATATCGCGCCGCGCCTGCTCGCCGGCCGTACGAAACGCGGTATCCAGGACCACGACGGTAGCACCGAAGAACAGCAGCATTAGCACGCTGACTGATATCAACAGGCGTGCGCTTAACGATGACATGACCGTCGCGGAGTGACTTCGATTACTCGGACTGGCTGCGCTCCAGGGCGAACCTGTAGCCGCGGCCGCGCAGGGTCTCGATCGGCTTCAACGCGTTGTCCGGATCGAGCTTTTTGCGCAGCCGGCCGATGAAGACCTCGATAACGTTGCTGTCACGTTCGAAGTCCTGGTCGTAGAGGCGCTCTGTAAGCTCGGTCTTGGATATTACCTGGCCCGCCCTGAGCATCAGGTATTCGATGATCTTGTACTCGAAACTGGTCAGCTCGACCGGCGAGTCGTCGACCCTGACTTCCTGCCGAGCCATGTCGAGCACGACCGGTCCGGCCGTCATGATCGACGACGCCCAGCCGCCGCTGCGCCTGAGCAGCGCGTGCACGCGTGCACCGACCTCCTCGAAATGAAACGGTTTGACGACGTAGTCGTCGGCGCCCGCGCTGAGTCCGTCAACCTTGTCCTGCCAGCGATCACGGGCGGTAAGAATCAGGATGGGATACGCTTTGCCTTTCTCGCGTGCCTCGCGAATGATGTCGAGGCCGGATACTTCCGGCAGGCCCAGGTCGATGATTGCGAGATCCACCGGGTATTCCATCGCAAAATACAGGCCTTCCCGGCCATCGGCGGCCTGCTCGACCGCATAGCCTGCATCGGCAAGCTGTGCTGCAAGGGATTCGCGCAGGGTGTCGTCGTCTTCTATGACCAGTAAACGCATCGGGTTACCCCCTGCTAACCGCTCGAGCGGCCGCGGATCTTTGCGGTCTTTACCTTACCGTCCCTGGTCAGGTAACGGATATGGTGTGTCTCCCGGTTGCCGTCGCGCCGCGTTTCCGCACTCAGGATTCGATCCACGTCGCCACGCCGGCGCACCGATTCGATCGCCTGGTCCAGCGTCATGCCGTCCTTGGCAACCCGCAGGTCCGGCTGCTGTGCCTGCCCGTGCTGTACGTGGAGCTGCCGCAGCGATTCCTCGAGATCGAAGGCATCGGCTGCAGCCGGCACGAGGAGCACCGCGGCGATCAGTGAGATGAAAATTGATCTGGTCACTTTATTCCCGGTTCAATACGCGAGCGCAGGCTCGCAATCAGCTCGCCGACAGTGTCCACCGCCAGCGAGCCGATTGCAACGAAG